>NZ_AP024871.1:632040-948061 GCF_024346875.1 Vibrio gallicus | reverse complement strand
TCCCTTTAGCATCTGCTCGGCAGATGAGGTCACTTGCCCCATCATGGTTTGCATGTTCTTACTAATCTTTCTAAATCGCTTAGAAACCTTACGAATAGCAAATGCCACAAATGGCGCAACAACCAGTAACACCAATGACAGCTGCCAGCTATTCCAAAACATAAGGGTCAAAAGACCAATAATATAAGCACCTTCACGAACCAAGCTAACCAATGCTTTACTGGTTGCACTGGCTACCTGCTCACTATCGTAGGTAATACGTGATAGCAACCCACCGGTAGATTCACGGTCAAAGAAAGGAACGGGCATGTGCATAAAGTGGTTAAACACTGCGCGACGCATTAGCATCACCACATTGCCTGAAACCCAACTCAACCCGTAGGTGGAGATGAATCCACTTATCCCCCTTATGATAATCATCGCAAGGATGATCCAAGGCAGGGTTTTTAAGAAATTAGATTCAACATCACCAAAGCCTTCATCAAGTAATGGCTTTAATAGGGAAATCATATAGGTATCTGCTGCCGCGTTTATCACTAATGCGATAGCCGCCACAATCAACCCTAATTTATACAGACGTATGTATTTCCACAAACGCTTGAAAGTTTGCCAGGTAGATTCGTCTGAGAAATTTGACATAGAAATTGCTTTATTTTTTATTCAGTTACTAATCATTCTACTCCCTTACGCAAAATCTGCCTATACCAAGCTTCATATTGTCTTCCCCGATAAGTGCGAATGCTCATATTTTGGTGGAAAAAACGCACTTCAACACGCCCATACTGTGCAGTATC
Organism: Vibrio gallicus; assembly: GCF_024346875.1. NCBI lineage: Bacteria > Pseudomonadati > Pseudomonadota > Gammaproteobacteria > Vibrionales > Vibrionaceae > Vibrio > Vibrio gallicus. The sequence continues at coordinate 947,267 of NZ_AP024871.1, read as the reverse complement.
TAACCAATTACTTCCTGATTTTAGATACCTTTGTTTAATTTTAGGTGCCGGAAATTGCCATTTGCCTGCTGCTGATGCTGATGCAATTGCAACCTTTGGCTTGATGCGCTCAATAAATCGCCAACTTGAAGAGGTGACACTACCGTGATGTGGCACCAAAACCACATCAACAGCGGATAACTGTTTCTGTAATTGATACTCAACCAACAGATTAATATCTCCCGTCAACAACACCGTATGCTGCCCATCGCTGATTTCGATAACACAGGAGTGTGGGTTATAAGCTCGATAAACGGTTATTGGCGGCCACAGAATCCTCACCGTTAACCCCTCCCACCACCAATGCATTCCTCGTAGACATGGTAAATAGCCTGATTGTTGTTGCGAAGAAAATCTCATTGGCGGGGCAAGGGAATCTGAAATAATCGTTGCCCCACCACTGTGGTCATTATCCCAATGGCTGACAAACATGCCTTCGAGATCTAACGATTCGTAGTTCAGTACCGGCATGACCACCTGCTTTGCCATACTGCCCGTCGACCAGCTTGCACCGGTATCATATAGTAAAGCCTTGCCATTTCGATGAACAAGTACCGCTAAACCGTGTCCCACATCCAGTACATCTAACTTCCAACTCAGCGGCGCCTGATAGCTTGATGCAGTCAGTAGTAAACAGAGCAATAGCCAATGGCGATAATATAGAATTAAACCACCTAATATGGCTATCAAAACAGTAGCCGTAATAAATTTAGGCGCATCAATCCACAACTCAGGGCTTACCCACGCTAAAGATTGAGCGAGTCCGGAGAGTAATTGGTCAACTCCGCTTAATATCATTCTCGCCCAGTTCTCGTTTAAACCCATAGTTATAAACGACAAGAACAGCGCTGGTACCACGATCAACGAAACCAAAGGAATGAAGACCAAGTTGTACACAAAGGACACCACAGAGAACCCGCCTAGGATCCCTATTGACAATGGGATTAACGCTACCGATAACAACAATTGAAGGGCGATGGCTCGTAGCACCAAATAAGGCACCAGTACACAGACTCGAGTAACAACAAACAAGGTCGCAACGGCTCCAACGCTCAACCACAAGCTGTTATCTAAAGCAGAGTTTGGAGACAAGGCTAAAATAACCGCCACAATCAAATATAATAGATGCCATCTGGGCAATCGTAGTTGCGCGTAGCAGGTAATACTCCAGATAGCGCACATCAACAGCGCTCGTTGCGTTGGAACGCTAAAACCCGCTAACCATGCATAAAATAGAGCCGTTCCCATCGCCAATATGAAAGGAAGCCAGATTGCCCGCCCATAACAGATACGAACAGCGCACCCTATTCCCCACCCAATCCCAAATGCCATTCCTATATGTAGCCCCGATATTGCAATCAGGTGTGCAAGTCCGCTATAACGCAGTTGCTCCCATAAGTCGCTATTGATTTCGCTTCGTTCGCCAAACATCAACGCCAGCATCAAGGGTTGCTGTTTAAATTCACGACTTAATTGATAGAATTTTTCAAACACCCGTCCGCGCAGGTTGGCTTTACCGACCCGTGCGACTACCTCTATAACTTCTGCGGTTGCGAGTAACTCGCGGCTTGCAAAATGCTTCTCTAAGTCGAATCCCACACCATTTTGTAATCCCCGTACAGGTTTTAGCTTGACCCGAACTTTCCATATTTCACCGAGTTTGAACGGTATATGCTGGTCATTTGCAGAGGATAGTTGATGGGTATCATGCTTTACTCGTAGCATAAGCCTCCCTTTCACCGGAGACCCGCAGTGATTGACTCCACTAAATGATACTGGTGATGTTGCAAAATAAAGATTCGCTTTAAAGGTACTTTCAATCTCAACATCTATGGTAATATCTGAACCACAATTGAATAAGGTGTTGGTTTGTCTCACAAATTGAGAAACGTGTACTAGACTAACCACTGTTGCCAACAAAACGGCATGCCCCATCGGTATTTCGAAGCGGCGGCAACACACTAGCGCTAGAACAAGCAACGGAATTAGCCATATAGCATCAGGAAAGATGTGCCCATTCATTGTCACGACAATAGTCGTAGAAAACACAATCAAGTTTCGTTTAGCTAATAAGAGAGCCATATTCCCTTATGCCTAGAAAATTTATTCAACGCTTTATGCCTGACCATGAAGTCATCAAACGTCAAAAAGCGCTTCGAATATTCGGGAATGTACTGTACAACCCAAACCTATGGGTTTTGAACCGTCGCTCCGCCTCAGGTGCATTTGCTGTTGGTCTATTTATGTGCTTTGTTCCTCTGCCTAGTCAGATGATCATGGCCGCTGGACTGGCCATACTATTTGGTGTAAACCTACCGTTATCAGTAGCGCTAGTATGGATAAGCAATCCGATAACCATGCCGATTATGTTCTATTTTGCGTACAAGATAGGCTCGTTGTTGATGCATGTACCGCCACAGAGCTTCCATTTCGAGCTATCATGGGATTACCTCGTATCACAGATGTCGACTATCGGCCCTCCGTTTCTACTAGGATGTGCTATCTGTGCTGCTGTATGCTCAATTACTGGTTACTTTGGCATCCGCGCGTTGTGGCGCTATTCAGTAGTTCGCAGCTGGCAAAAACGGAAACTCAAGCTCAACCCGTTCTCATAACACTAGCTACAAAAAAAGCGCTACTCATGGAGTTAGCGCTTTTTTAATACTTTATTCAGTCTTAGTTTATTTCGAACTCAACACCATAGCTGGGTTCAGCCTTGCCGCTTTTCGTGCGGGAAACCAAGTTGCAATCAAGCTTAGCAATATCGCGGTTCCCGAGACCAAAAGTACATCACTGCTATGCACCTCAGAAGGCAGGAAATCTATAAAATAGATATCTCCGGATAAGAAATGGTGCCCAATCAGCGCCTCTACACCTTTGATTAACACCGTAAGATTTGACGCAACAACCAGCCCCAATATGCTGCCAATTATTGCACCCAATACCCCAGAAAAGACCCCTTGCCACATAAATATTGCTTTAATTAGTGAGTCTTGCGCCCCCATAGTACGCAAAATTGCCACCTCAGCTGCGCGATCTTTTACTGCCATCATTAAGGTCGACACAATATTAAAGCTAGCCACCCCAATCACTAGCACCATGACTAGGTACATTATGGTTCTCACTGTCTGGATATCGCGGTAGATATAACCAAAATCCTGCTGCCAAGTATTGATATACACATACAAGGGTAACGTATTTCCCAAGCTGCGCATTAACGGCTGCGCATTAAATACATCGGTCGTTTTAACTGAGATCCCGTTTACTGTATCTCCCATAGCTAAATACCCTTGTGCATCAGCAAGGGGGACTAGTGCTAAGGAATGGTCGAGTTGACCGCCTAGAGAGAAGATCCCAGATATCTTCACTCGTACCCTCTTAGGTGCTTGGGTACGACCATTTTGTGGAGGACTTGGGATCATAATCGAGATGGCATCACCAACTTTCACTCCAAGCTGATTCGCCACCCCTTGCCCAAGGATCATATTCCGATCGCCTGCTTTAAAGGAGTGCCAAGCATCTCCTTTAACAAAGCGATACAGATCAGAAACCCCCTGCTCTAAACTAGGGTCAATCCCTTGTACCTGAACCGCTTTCAGATGGGTGCCTTTTTCGGCTAACGCGGTAAACTTCACAAACGGCGCCGCGGCGACAGCCTGGGGTTTATTTTGGATATATTTAACCAACGCCTGCCAATCCTCTATTGGCTTGTTGACTGCGGTAAAGTTCCCATGGGGAACCACAGCTAACACCCTATTTTGCAGCTCCCTTTCAAAGCCATTCATCGCGGACAAACCCACAATAATGACCGCAACCCCAACCATAATGCCAAGGGTTGAAGAAAGTGAAATAAAGGAGACCATTTTATTGCGTTGTTTGGCACGACTAAAGCGCGCTCCAATAAATAGAGAGAGCGATGAAATCACGAAGCGCCCTCTTCACTTTTTAACAACAGACCATCTTGCATATGCATTTTTCTGTCCATTTTACTCGCCAATTCACTATCGTGAGTAACCACTAAAAAAGCAGTGCCTGATTTTTGATTAAGCTCGCGCATAAGATCATAAATATCTAACGCAGTACTGTGGTCTAGGTTACCTGTTGGCTCATCAGCAAGTACCAAAGCCGGTTCATTAACCAAGGCTCTAGCGATGGCAACCCGCTGTCTCTCTCCGCCAGACAGCTCCGAGGGTCTATGCTCAAGGCGGTGTTCTAGCCCTACTTTTTTCAGAAGCTCAATCGCTTTTTGCTTAGCCAGCTGTGGTTTTGTGCCACCAATAAGTAAAGGCATTGCAACGTTTTCAACCGCAGAAAAATCCGCTAAAAGATGGTGAAATTGATACACAAAACCGAGATATTGATTACGCAGTTTTGCCTGCTGATTTGCGCTTAGTTTATCTAGAGGTTGTTGCTGAAATTGCACCCCACCAGCACTTGACTCATCAAGAGCACCTAAAATATGCAATAGCGTGCTTTTGCCTGAACCGGAGCTGCCCACGATAGAAACTAGTTCTCCCGCTTTAATATCAAAGCTCACCCCTTTCAGGACTTCGGTATCCACACTGCCTTCACGATAAACCTTGGTTAGGTTTTGACAGCTTAATAAGTTACTCATATCTCAATGCCTCGGCAGGTTTAACGGATGCTGCCCGATAAGATGGAAAAAGGGTTGCAAGAACGCTGAGAGCGACTGCAAGACCTACTACTATTGCAACCTGAGAAGGCTCGACCATAACCGGTAGTTGCCCACCATAAGCATATAGAGACGCTCCAAATGCCTGTAAGATCGAATTTAGATTGCTCGCTAATAACATTCCGAGTAGCCCGCCACATACCGCGCCAATCACACCACTACTTGCACCTTGCACCACAAATACCGCCATGACCTGTTCTTGACTCATACCTTGCGTTTTTAGAATCGCCACTTCAGATTGTTTCTCCATAACCACCATGATTAATGCTGATATAATATTAAATGCCGCTACACCTACGATAAGCCCGAGCATCAAGCCCATCATATTTTTCTCCATTTTAACCGCCTGAAATAGCTCGCCCCTTTGCGCTCGCCAATCTTGCCATTGCCATCCTTGAGGTAGCTGAGTTTTAGCTAAGCTAGAAACCATAAATGGGTCATCTAGATATAGTCGCCACCCACTGACGGTATGCTTTGGCAAACGAAGTAAACGTGCCGCATCCTCTATATTGGTTACCATCAGTTGGGCATCAATATCAGAGCCGGTATTAAAGATACCTGCGATAGTAAAATTACGCTGACTCGGGATACGACCAATTGGTGAATACTGACTTGCATTAGTCACTAACAAACGAACCTTATCGCCTTGAGTTACCTTTAATTGACGAGCTAGCGTATGCCCAATCAATATCCGATATTTGCCCGCTTGCAGGGCATCAACGCTACCTGAGAGCATAAACTCTCGTAGCGGTTCATCGGGCGCACCGTTAATACCTACCATCTGTCCTGCCATAAGGTGGGAAGGGCTTTGCAGCACCGCTTCACCTTCGACAATAGGCACGATTTCATTTATATGGCCCAATTTGGAGATAAAATCAGGAGGGGTCGCGGACTCAGGTGTTCGCCCACTTTCCATGCCGATAATCGCTTGTGGTAGCACGCCGAGTATTCGACCTTTAAGTTGCCCTTCAAAGCCATTCATTACTGATAAAACAGTAACCAAAGACAGCACCCCAATCGTAATTCCCGCAGTGGACATATACGAAACAAATTGGCTAAACCTATCACCAGAGCGGCCCTGTAGGTACCTTAAGCCAATAAACAAAGAAACGGGTCGAAACATATATATATCCATAATGTGTGGTGCTTCCGCAGCCAAAGGGCTAGCTTGACCCATTACTGTAACGACTATCTGCAATTCACTTCAAGTAATGCTTGGTTTTTATTGAGGTATGCAGAATTTTAAGGGTATTTTTTAAAGCCATAGCCCGATCTGAACCCAATATTGACTGCCAGAAAGCAAGATTGACCTAATTTTTGAGCGGTTGCATCGTATTTATCCGTTACTGGTTGATATGTAAGCGTGGTTTACGATAATGATAATCTACTTAGGGCGTGTAGGAACCACACACAAATTATGGACAAGCAAACCTTGCTCTCTCTTCCCGTTGCCAATGCGGCCGGAGACAAGAAACAGATCGGCAATCTTCATGGTGCATCTTTAGCTATCGCGATTTCAGAGCTAGAACGTGCCCATCAAGGGCCAGTACTGCTCATTGTTAATGATCCGCAAACAGCATTAAAGCTGCAATCAGAGGTTGAGCAATTTAGCCAAGCTCCGGTCACACTATTTCCTGATTGGGAAACCTTGCCCTATGATAACTTCTCTCCTCATCAAGAGATAATATCTGACCGTATCGCGGCTCTATATCAAATGCCTACTCTAGACAGTGGCATAGTGTTGGTTCCTGTCAGCACCCTTTTGCAACGCCAGTCGCCACGAGAGTTCTTACTTCAGCACACCTTAATGGTGAAGGCCGGTGACTTATTCTCATTAGATAAACTGCGCCTACAGCTTGAGAAGTCTGGATACCGCAATGTAGACCAAGTATTTGGACCGGGTGAATATGCAAGTCGTGGGTCAATACTCGATCTTTTCCCTATGGGTAGTCAAGACCCGTATCGGGTTGACTTCTTTGATGATGAAATTGATACCATCCGCACCTTCGATCCGGAAAACCAAAGAACCATAGAAGAAATCGACCAAATTCGATTACTTCCCGCGCACGAGTTCCCAACTGACGAAGAGGCCATCGAAGATTTTCGTATTCGATGGCGTCAACGCTTTGATGCACGACGCGAGCCTGAATCAGTCTACATGCAGGTTTCTAAGGGAGTCTGGCCGGCCGGTATCGAATATTGGCAACCGCTATTTTTCGATAATACCGAAACCTTATTTGACTATATGCCAGACAGCACCCTAATGCTCAGTGTTGGGGATACTGAAGCGGCAATTGATACCTTCCTAACCGACGTCGAGTATCGTTTTGAACAGCGTAAAGTTGATCCCTTAAGACCACTTCTAGAACCAAAATCTCTATGGCAGGCCAAAGATGAGCTTTTTTCCCATTTAAAAAAATGGCCTCAAATAAAACTGGGAAAAGAGTCCATAGGTAACCGTGGCGGTAAGTGCGACCTCAGCATTGAACCCTTGCCGGATATGGCCTCGAAACAGCAAACTAAAGAGCCAATGAGCGCGCTACGCCAATTTAGTGAAAGCTACGCAGGTAAAGTTATTTTTTCAGTTGAGTCTGAAGGTCGCAGAGAGGCGCTACTAGAACTACTTAAACCGGTCAAGATCAAACCTAAGGTATATCAATCCCTCAAGCAAGCTCTTGATAGCGATGATAAATTCGCTCTCATTCTTGGTTCATCTGAGCACGGCTTTTTACATCAATCCCCTGATTTTGTCATGGTATGTGAGAGCGACTTATTGGGTGACCGCGTTATCCAACGCCGTAAAAAAGATAAGCGAGCGGTTAACAGCGATACCATTATTAGGCACCTAGCCGAGCTCAAGCCCGGTCAACCGGTTGTACACTTAGACCATGGCGTAGGTCGCTATCTGGGACTGCAAACCCTCGAAGCAGGCGGAATAAAAACCGAATATGTCACCCTTGAATATCAAAATGAAGCCAAGCTGTATGTCCCGGTAGCGTCGCTTAATCTTATCAGTCGTTACTCTGGTGGTGCCGAAGACAAAGCACCGATCAACCGACTTGGCAGTGAATCATGGGGTAAAGCAAGACGCAAAGCGGCGGAGAAAGTGCGCGATGTCGCCGCTGAACTACTGGACGTATACGCAAAACGCGAACTCAAGCCTGGCTATAAGTTTACCCTTGACCGTGATGCCTATGCTCAATTTAAAGCCGGCTTTCCGTTTGAAGAAACCGACGATCAGAACCAAGCTATCAATGCGGTTTTATCTGACATGTGCCAAGCCAAAGCTATGGATCGCTTGGTATGTGGCGATGTAGGCTTTGGTAAAACAGAGGTTGCTATGCGCGCAGCCTTCCTTTGCAGCGATAACGCCAAACAAGTCGCAGTTTTGGTACCCACTACGCTACTGGCGCAACAACACTTTGAGAACTTTCGCGACCGCTTCGCTAACCTCCCAGTACGAGTCGAGGTTTTGTCTCGCTTTAAAAGCGCCAAGGAACAAAAACAGATCCTTAGTGACGTCGCAGAGGGCAAGGTTGATATCATAGTCGGCACCCATAAACTGCTTCAAGATGACATCAAATTTGCGGATCTTGGACTGCTTATTGTCGATGAAGAACACAGGTTTGGGGTAAGACAAAAAGAGAAGATGAAGGCAATGCGCTCAGATGTCGATATCTTGACCTTAACCGCCACCCCTATTCCAAGAACTCTGAATATGGCAATGAGTGGCATGCGCGATCTTTCCATTATCGCCACCCCACCAGCTAGGCGTTTAGCCATCAAAACCTTTGTCCGCCAAAGCGACGATGCTGTAATTCGCGAAGCGGTGCTGCGTGAAATTATGCGTGGTGGACAGGTTTACTTCCTACACAATCAGGTTGAAACCATTCAAAAAGTCGCCGATGATCTTACTAAGCTCATTCCAGAAGCGAGAGTAACCACCGCACACGGACAAATGCGCGAGCGGGAACTGGAAACGGTAATGAATGACTTCTACCACCAAAGATTCAATCTGCTGGTGTGTACTACCATTATTGAAACGGGTATCGATGTACCGACTGCCAATACCATTATTATGAATCGAGCGGATAATCTTGGTCTGGCTCAGATGCATCAATTACGTGGCCGTGTAGGACGCTCACATCACCAAGCTTATGCCTATATGCTGACCCCACACCCTAAAGCAATAAGCAAAGATGCCGCTAAACGCCTCGAGGCTATCGCATCTTTAGAGGACTTAGGCGCAGGGTTCACGCTAGCGACCCACGACCTTGAGATCCGTGGCGCAGGTGAATTACTGGGGGATGAACAAAGTGGTCAAATCCATTCGGTTGGCTTTACTCTATATATGGAGATGTTAGAGCAAGCCGTAGCGGCGCTAAAAGAAGGCAAAGAGCCATCACTAGATGACCTATTACGCGAGCAAACCGAGGTAGAGTTACGTATTCCAGCCCTACTCCCTGAAGATTTCATTCCAGACATAAACACCCGTCTATCGCTATACAAGCGTATTGCTAGCGTAGCGAACCATAATCAACTAACCGAGTTGAAAGTAGAGCTTATAGATAGATTCGGTCCTCTACCTGATGCAACTCAGAACCTATTGCAGGTTGCGAAGATAAGACTGGCTGCGGCAACGATTAAGATCGATAAGGTTGAAGCACATGAAAAAGGCGGCTACCTAGAGTTTTATCCCGATGCTGACATTAACCCAATGTATTTGGTTAAACTGTTACAATCAGAACCCCAGAAATATGCCATGGATGGGCCGACTAAAATCAAGTTTATCCAGCCACTCGCAGACAGGCGGGAGCGGATTAATTTTGTTGTCGACCTCATTGATCGCTTCGCTCAAAACCGAGCCGCTTAAATCAATTCTGCGAGTTCGTGAAAAACTGATACAATTCATTAAGATAAACGGCAATAAACAAGCTATGGAGCCAAAATGAAGAAATTTATCCCACTACTACTATCGCTAGTACTGCTACCTAGTCTAGCTATGGCAAAAGGGAGACAATTTGATGTTGAAGTACTGATCTTCAAGCGCGTGGTTGACGCCGAGAAAACTCAAGAATCTTGGCCTGAGACTCCACCGAAGATCGATATGACCGGTGTAGAACCGTTTAGCAACCACGCCTATCGCCAAAAGAAAGGCGCGCAAATGCTATCGTACAGCCACTATAAGTTGCTGAAAGAACGCGATAAGCTCAAGCAACATGCTGGATTTGAGGTACTGTTGCATAAGGCATGGCGCCAAGGTGATAACGGACGCGCTAGTGCTCCTAAATTCCATATCCAAGCTGGGCATGACTTCTCAAAAGAGTTTCATCCAGATGGCACCAAAATTGGTAGTGAAAAGAGCGGCAAAGCCCTTGATGGCTCATCGGTTGTAAAACCACTTTATGAGCTAGACGGAAAGCTTCAAGTCTACGTGCAACACTACCTATTTGCTGAAACCGCTCTAAATCTGCGTGAACCAAGCGTAAAAAGCGTAACCTTTAAAGAAGTCAAACCTGACGAACTTAAGGATAGCGAAAACTTTGCAGTACTTGCTGATACAAGCAGCAATACCGTCCAATCGGGTAACCTAGAAGACGTATCTCCGAAAAAAGAGGTCGTTACTTATCTCAAGGATTATCGCATGCAGCAGAAGCGTCGTATGCGCAGTGGTGAAACCCATTACCTAGACAACCCATTGATGGGCATGATAATTCAAGTGCGTCGAGTACAAAATTAAGCTCCCCCAATACCCACTAGGCTGCCTAACAAGGCAGCCTTTTTTATATCCCCATATCACCAAAAGAACACCAAAAGCACCAAAAGGGACACACACCTCTGTAGTGGCTCCATTCAAAACTCAACGGGACACACACTTCTATATAAACCTAACTCACACCATAGACACTAAAGCTATAAATTAGGCTGATCTCATATACTAAATCACATATTGCTACTGGCTTTTACATACAAATTTGGCAATCTATTCAATCAAGGATTGGTAACTAAATTTAAGGAAAGCGTATGAAGCCCATCTATATTCTGCACGAAAACGAAGAATGGATCGTCCCACTCCAGCACGCCTTTGAAAAACTCAATGTGCCAGCCAAAGCATGGTTTGTGAATCAAGCCCATATCGAGTTTGACTCTATCCCGGAAGATGCTATCTACTATAATCGAATGAGCGCTTCCTCCCATACCCGCGGTCATCGCTACGCACCCGAACTCACACGCGTTATCGATAAATGGCTTAGCTTACACAATGTTACCGTGGTCAATGGTAATGGTGTGATTGACCTTGAAGTATGTAAAATTTCTCAATATGCAGCACTGCAAAAAGCAGGCATTGCTACACCTAGAACGCAAGCTGTCGTTGGTAGTGAGCTCATCGTATCTGCCGCTGAAAAATTTAATACTTGGCCGCTGATTATCAAACCCAATCGAGGTGGTAAAGGTCTCGGAGTTGAGAAGTTTAATTCAATCAATGAGTTAAAGATCGCACTTCGAAGGCTAAAGGAAGATGCCCCACTCGACGGGATCTGGTTACTTCAGGAATATATCCAATCAGAGCAGCCCTACATTATTCGCTGTGAATATGTAGGTGGAAAATTTCTATATGCGGTTAAAGTCTCAACTGAAGGTGGGTTTGAGCTTTGCCCGGCAGATGGGTGCGCTATTGAAAATACGTTCTGCCCTGCATTTGAACACGAGCAACCATCACAGAATCACACAGCCGAAAAATTTGAAGTTACAACGCAACTAGATAGCTATCCTCTAATCAAACAGCATGAGCGCTTTTTGTCCGACAATCATATCGATATTGCAGGAATTGAGGTTATTTGTGACGCAAGCGGCAAGTGGTACTCTTATGATGTGAACACCAATACTAATTACAATTCAAAGGCAGAAACCCGAGCTGGGTTACCTAAGTCAGGGATGGAAGCCATTGCCGATTATCTCGTCCAACTAGCGGAAAAAACTAATCTCTAAATATCTAGATGGGACAGGCACCTCAGTAGTTAACACTTAATCAGGTGCCTGTCCTGAGATGTTGATTACACCGCTTGCAACAAATTAAACGGGACACACACCTTAATTATGGTGTGTGTCCCGTTTTGTTTTTGGTATTTATTGTTTCGCTAGGAAGTGGATTAGGGTACAAAAAACCTCAATAATTAAGATGTAATTATTGAGGTTTTTTCAAACTGGTAACTGGAAAGAGTTAGTGAAGCTTAAGGTTTGGACGCAATACACGGTTAATTCGACCCACTAACATCATAAGTGCTGTTTTAAAGGTGCCATGAAGTGCCATTTGATGCATTCGATACAATGATATATACGCTACGCGAGCAATACGCCCCTCGATCATCATAGACCCCTTAGTCAAGTTCCCCATTAAACTGCCTACGGTAGAGAATCGGCTTAACGATACTAATGAGCCACGGTCATTGTAAGTATAATTTGTAAGCGGTTTATTGTTCATCATCGCCATAATATTTTTATAGGCATGGCTTGCCATCTGGTGGGCTGCTTGCGCCCTTGGCGGAACAAATTTACCATCTTTTTGCGTACACTGAGCTAGGTCACCAATGACAAATATCTGCTCATCACGAGTCGTTTGCAGGGTCTCTTTTACTACTAACTGATTAATACGATTCGTCTCAAGTCCAGCTATATCCTTAATAAAATCAGGAGCTTTAATACCAGCTGCCCAAACCATTATTTGGGCTGGGATTTTATCACCATCTTTAGTTGTTAGGCCGTCTGGTTCCGCTTGAGTCACCATAGTCGCAGTGCGTACATTTACACCTATTTTGGTTAACTCTTGATGAGCAGATGACGAAATACGTGTAGGTAAGGCAGGTAAGATACGCTCGCCCGCTTCTACCAAGTTAACATTTAGTTTGCTTGAATCGAGGTCACCAAAGCCGTAGTTGCGCAGCTCTTTAATCGCATTATGTAGCTCTGCCGATAGCTCAACACCTGTAGCACCCGCACCTACAATGGCGATATCAACCGACTCTTGCCCCGAGTTTGCGTGTAGTTTGAGGAACTGATTATTCATCTCTTCACGGAAGCGATGCGCCTGCTCAGGACTATCTAAGAATATACAGTTTTCACGAACACCAGGGGTATTAAAATCATTAGACGTAGAACCAATCGCCATCACAAGGAAGTCATACTCAAGTTCACGCACTGGAATTAAGAGTTCACCTGAAGTATCTTTCAGCTCATCAAGAACAATTACTTTTCGTTCACGATCGATGTCAGAAAGGCTACCCATCTGAAAATCGAAACCATGATTTTTGGCATGAGCGCGATAACTCAATGCATCAACACCAGCATCAAGTGAACCCGTAGCGACTTCATGCAGTAAAGGCTTCCATAAATGGCTCGCCTTACGATCCACTAAGGTTACTGAGTTTTTAGAATCACGTCTAAACTTTCGCCCTAATTTTGTTGCCAACTCTAATCCGCCAGCGCCGCCGCCAACAATTATGATTCGTGCCATGTGAACACTCCTTGATACTGCAATTTAATTAAAAGATTCATACCTAAGTGAGTTCACTTATTGCTTTCAAAATTACTTAGGTATAAAGCCCTGAAACCATCATTCTGCTTTTAAACTTTTTTTGATCTAAATCAATTTTTGTTTAATTGGCATTATATCTAAAAGTATCGTGCGAGCAATATCTATATTAAATAAACCTTACTTTAATTAATGAATTAGTATTTAAAAGTGTTAAACACGCACAAAAAAGCCGCTAAAAAGCGGCTTTTGTCATACGATATTGACTAAGGAATTCTATGCTTCCTTAAATGACTTCATCGTTTGCAAATGGTGGGAAATTTTCTTGAACTTGTGGGTTTCGTTCTCATCCCAAATGATTTTATAGTAATCTTGCAGCTCAGAAGCCGTGATTTTATTATCATGAACCTCATCTTGCTCTGACAGAATCACTAGGCAGTGTTCCTTGTTTTTGATGCGATACTGCTCAACACACTTAGTTGCTATGTCATCATACTCTTCAGGGCGATCAATACGTCCTAACATAGTGCGCTCTGGGTGAAGGTTTGGATTGAAAATGACCTGTTTAATACCACACAAAAAGCCGATTCGCTCTGCCCAAAATCCACCTAACCCTACTCCACAAATTATAGGGTTTGCATCTTCTGAAGACTCTATAGTCTTGTGCACCTCTTTCAGAAGGTGGGCCATATCATGCTTAGGATGAAGTGTGCTGTAGTTGATAAAGCGAACATCATCGTCAATAAACTGCAGTTGCAGTACTTTTTCGTGGTTCCCTGGGCTGGTTGAGTCAAAACCGTGAAGATAAATAATCATGAAGCCGTCCTTGTTTACGACACTATTTAAGTCGCTTTAGCCTGCGATACTATTAAATTTAACACGAAATGAAGGCAGGGAAAGTAGTCACATAAAATTTATTGTAAAAGCTCTGCTAAAGCAGCAAAGTAAAGGATAAAAGGTTGATCTTGGTCTGATTTTATTGATAACTCTCAATAAAAAAGGCCAGTGATACTGGCCTTTTATTAATCGATTATAAACCCAATAAGCTCTTCGACTGCTGTTTGCGAATCTCTGTCTCATCGGCCCATTCAATTAAACCTGTTTTCAAGTCCATCAAACGCATGGTCATTTTATAATAGACGTCTTTATCACTGCCTGCTTCTTTGACAATACTAGACAGGTTGCCATAAAGCATATATTGCGCACCAACCATTTGACCGAACTGGATAGCGCTTGATTGATCAACTAGTTCATCGTTATTTTGGAACTTGAGTTGCTTACGCACTGACTCTACGCGGTCCATATCCACAAAACGGAACTTTCCAGAATTGAGCATTTTTGTTGAGACTGAGTCTGTAATAGATTCGGTATCAATATGCTCACTCGTTTTATTTTTAATGCGCTCTACAAACACAATCGGACGTTGATCCTTAGTGATTGCAGCCACTGAACCTGAGTTCAGCATGCTATCTACCATCTCAGCAGCAATTTTTTGCAAGTCTGTTGAACCAAAGTCAACGGTAGTCGTTTCTACTGCTTGCGCATCACCGTAGTTAACCTTATTTGAACAGCCGCCAAGAATGACCGCTAGACCCAACAGTGCAATGACACTTTTCTTCATCATATTTCCTTAATTGTCTGCTTCTCGAACTTGAACCCTAAATTGGGTTCCTTCTGGATTAATTGAAATCTCGGATAGGGTTCGTGTTTCGAATCCCCTTACAACGTCTTGGCGCCAAGCTGAGGGTTTGGTATTTACCTCCAACCCGTTATCGTCATACCAATAAAAACGATATTGAATACGAAGATCTGCCTTATAGTTGCTACTTACAGTCACGATACCACGTGTACGACCATCTTTTTCGACCGTCGAAATATCATCGATAAGTAAGCGGCTGCCCAGCACGTTATCACCAAACAAAACCTTCTGCGATTTGCCATCAACTCGCAGCCCGGCTGTATTAGTTGCACAACCTGCGACGCTCAATATTGCAATCAATACAAAGATCCATTTTTTCATTAAATTGCCCCTAACAATTTATGCCAAATAGTGACGTTATTTCCCTGACGTGATAGCCACACTAGAGTTGTTTGCCCACTACGTACAGGGAACTCATAGCGAGTTCCTGCTACAAAAAGCTTATGTTGCCCTTCATTTAGTGTAGCACCAGAGCTATACACCGTAGCGGGTAATGATTGCCAGCTTCGGGTATCAGGCTGCTCAGTTAGGGTGTTAAATACGTTAAACACCACATTCGCAATATCATTTCCTGAGGCCGTCTGCTTACGCACCTGATCTTTTGTAACAGTGCGCAGCGCCTGTCTCAATAAAATCTTTGGCATCTGCTCGGAAAGTTGGTTGCTCGCCATAAGGTTCACATCAACCAGCTCATCAGCAACTATACCGTTACCATCTAGTTGCAACGCACCAAATCTCTGGGTGGCGTTGTCATCATAGTAAGGCAAAGCGATAGAATAAAAACCTACATCGCCACGACTGTCATAGATAGGTAAAGTAAGGCTCCAATCACTCATTGCCTTCACCACACCACGCTCATCTAATATAATGACCCGCCCTTCCCCTTTAGGAAGTGGCTTATATGCGCCATACTGCTTATTCAGTAGTGCTAGATCTTGTCGCATGCCAAGTTCAGTTGCTACCCTTAAGGTACCATCAATAACTTGTTTATTGTGCGGCGCAACGGCCAGTGCACGGCGGTAGTCAACATAAGCACCATTCGGGTCGCCTTGCGTCTCATAAAGAAGAGCTGATAAATAAAGCAGATAACCATTCTGTATTGCTTTTAGTTTATCTCCGGCATCCGGGTAGCGCGAAAGAACACTACCCAAGTTTGGGCTCAACCCGTTCTTCTTCATATCTGCTTGGGCAGATTCCAAATCAGATTCTCGTTTCTTACGAGCTCGCTCTTGAACTTGATTAGCACGGCGCATTTCAACCAGTGCACCCTCTAAACTATTCTTTTGAATGTAGTTTAAGCCTAGATATAGATGTAAAAATCCGAGTTCATAGTCTGCTGGTTCGTAATTGGTGAGGTTGTCGTTTACAGCTAATGCTCCAACGCTGGTTGCGGTTTCGCTAATCGAAATCACTGCCTGATTTTGCCATTCTTGCACCGCCTTATCGCTACCTTCAAAAGCAGATAGGCTCTGCGGATAAGAAGCTGCAAGAAAATCAACGCGACCCCGCTCTAGGTTATCTAAAATGTCACCCGCTCGCTCTTCAGGCAACAGCTGTTGCGCTTTTAGATAATATCCAGACTCTAGCGATTGATACACGTCATGATTCTGTGCGGTATAATGGCTAAATAAATTTCCAGCTGACAGCGACGCACAGGCACTCAATAGTGCGCTACAAACTACAATTGAAGCTGTGCGATACATGCGTTTTCTATCTTTCATTAACCAACCAGCATCGGTCCTAGCGGCTTACCACCCACTAAATGCATATGTATATGGTAAACCTCTTGCCCGCCATAAGAATTGCAATTTACTATCAACCGATAGCCATCGGTTGCAATGCCTTCATCTTTTGCAATCTTGGCGGCAACCGTAAACATACGTCCTAATGCTCGCTCGTCCTCTTCCGTCGCATCATTAACCGTGGCAATAACATGGTTAGGCACAATCAAAATATGCAAAGGGGCGCGGGGATTAATATCCTGAAATGCAGTAACGAGTTCGTCTTGATAAATCAAATCTGATTTGATCTCTTGGCGTATGATTTTACTAAATATTGTTTCTTCAGCCATGCTATATCTCATCTCAATTTTGACAATGATACAAGAGTGCACCATGGTTAAGGAAATTGCAATTACATCAAAGATGTAGGGGTAAGTAGTAAGCATATTAAGTCTTAACCAAAAATGGTCACTTAGATTTATTATCCTCATCAATACTTGCAATTTCATGCAAAAAGCTCAATCTTTTGCATGTTCCCTAAACATTGGCACCTAGTGTTCATTTAGGGACAGCGCACGCTCGATTTCAATTTAAAGTGCTATGTCAGCACTTGATTTTCTCACTTTTATAACGTGCGCCTCAACTAAAGAGGTACAGGCTATGCCCGTTCAAATTGGTATCATAGATCAAGACCCAATACGCTTGGTTACTCCCCTTCTAGATGATAGAGCGGTCAGTCGTCATATGATTTTCATTGGCGATATTAATCAACACCCTATGTTTGAGAAATTAGCTGTGGTATTGAAAAAACGAGGGATTGTTAGTGAATTTTTCGAGATTCCAAACGTTTCTAATACTGCCTTAATTAAAGCTCGTGTATTAGAGCTGGCAAAACGACTCAAAGAAAATGGTGACCCTGTAAAATTTAACGCAAGTTGTGGGTTGCGACACCGGTTACTATCTGTGTATGAAATAGTGCGCAGCTTCGATTGGCCAATATTCGTGGTTGAACCAAACACAGACAGACAAAGTTGGCTCTACCCTGAAGGCCTAATTGATGCTCAGGTTCAAGACCATATTCGTATTAGCGACTACCTCACTATATTTGGCGCGCAGGCCGAGTTTCCTATCGAAGAGGAAATGATCCATATTGATGAAGTGCTATTGACGGTATGTGAAAAATGGGCAAGCCATGCTCTAGAGTTGGGGCCTGGTCTTGCTACCCTCAATTTTTTAGCTACCACCTGTCGCAAAGAGCACAAGCTTGATGTTGAGCTAAGTATCAAGCAACAAGGGTATAGAGAACTCAATATCTTGTTAGATGACTTAGTAGGCGCTGAACTCGCTGATTATAAAGACGGGGTATTAACATTCCATTCTGAAAAAGCACGACGCTTCTCAAATGGTGAATGGTTGGAATCATTAGTGCATGCCCATGTACGGAAGATACAAGCTGAGCTTTCAACCTTACAAGATTGCTCACTCAACGTTCAAGTTAGCCGCAAGATTGGAGATAAAGAGGTTCGTAATGAGCTTGATGTCGCAACCGTAGTCAACAACAAGTTGCACATTATCGAGTGTAAAACTAAGGGGATGCGTGATGATGGCGATGATACCCTTTATAAATTGGAATCGTTACGTGACCTTTTAGGTGGACTGCAAGCTCGCGCAATGCTGGTTAGCTTTAGACCACTTCGCCACAATGATATTACCCGTGCAACGGATTTAGGGCTCGCACTTATTGGGCCTGATGAACTAAAAGACCTCAATCATTACCTAAAAAATTGGTTTCTAGCCGCAGGTGGTACTGAAGACCTGCCTTATTAAATAAAATCCCCTTCCAAACTGTATATAATCAAGGTTTTGGGAGGGGACTTAGATTCACAGCTATTGCGTAAGCACTTTTCTTGCCGCTTCCACTACCGTTTTAATAGATAAAGACTCTATCTCTTTCATCTTCGCTGAATCAGGGATCTCTTGCTGCGTACGATTTATAATAACCCCCGCAACACAACCTGCTTTCAATCCGGAGCTTGCACACATGGTTAGTAACGTGGCTGACTCCATTTCAAAGTTGAGTACGCCCATCTCTTGCCATTCTTGCATAGAGCCTTGAAAACGTCGGACTACGCGCCCTGTCGAGGTGTCGTAACGTTCTTGACCGGGATAAAAAGTGTCACTAGACGCTGTGACACCGGTATGGACCACAGCCCCCTGCTCAACTGCAGATTCCTTCATTGCTAATGCAATGTTGAAATCCGATACTGCTGGAAACTCCATTGGTGCAAAATGCAGGCTTGCGCCATCTAGGCGTACCGACGCTGTAGTAACTATCATATCTCCTACATTAACATCGGCTTGAATTGCGCCTGTTGTACCGACACGTAAAAAAGTAGTCACCCCCAATTGGGCCAGTTCTTCAACTGCAATCGATGTTGATGGACCACCAATTCCCGTCGAACACACTACTACCTTGTGCTTATCGATTTGTGCAAGATATAAGGTATATTCGCGATGACTGGCAAGAAATTGAGGATTATCCATGGTATCAGCAATGCGCTGAACTCGCTCTGGGTCTCCGGGTATAATTGCCAGAGTTGCACCTTGTAAATCTGCTTGATTTACGCCTAAGTGAAATACATTTTGTTGGGCACTCATAGTCGCCTTACCTATTGATCATTTAATTAATTATAAGTTAGATAATTCTGTAGCTTAGCAAAGTGAGCATGCTCACAACACATAGGGAAACTTACTCACCATTTTCACACTTAATCGTTTGCTGTCACAAAAACGCCACCGCAAAAGCGATGGCGTATTAGATAGTGCAACGATTAAACCGGATGCTGGAAACAGGCATCAATAGATTCACCTAAAGCGCGTAGTACATCACTTCGAGTAATAATCCCAACCAATCGACCATCATCTACCACTGGGTACACCTTAGGTTTACCGACTTTCATCATCTCAACTAACTCAATAATAGACATATCAGGTGCGACACTAAGTACCTCTTTATACATTACATCCGCGACAATATGGGTATCTTGGCAGTGATAGCTCACTTTAACGAGCTTTTCGAGTAAGTCCTGTTCAGATAGGAAACCCACCACCTGCTCGCTTTCATCAATAACAGGCCCGCTGATTTTATCGCTCTGCATGACTTTGTTAAGCGCTGCTGACAATGACATATTAGGTGTAAAGGTTACCGCTTGGTGGGACATATAGTCTTTGACTTTCAATGATTGCATCAGGGACTCCTTTCCAAAACTTATCTATACCACTTAAGTGTCGACTAAATTTCCGAAATTACTAGAGTTAGTTGGAATTTAGTTTGCATACTGCTGATCTAACAACTGCAGCAATCAAGAATTAAAGGTGGGTTTTAAAGTATTGAATTTATTAGCATAACGTTTAATACTAGAGTGAACTTGATTTCATATACTTTAAACGGAATTAAATAATATGAGCGAAGATAAGCACCCGCAACACCACGATGAGCAAGATGCGCAACCGGAAGCCCCACTGAAAGACCCCGTGAAGGTAATGACTCGCAATGTTTTTATTGCGGTTGCGATTATTTTTGTTTGGTACTTATTCGCCGATAGACATACACCATGGACCGATCAAGCAAGAGTTAAGGCCTATGTTATTCCTATTGTATCTCAAGTGTCCGGTAAATTAGTCGACGTCAATGTTACCCAAGATCAAGGCATAAAGCGCGGTGATACGCTGTTTACTATCGACCCTTCCGACTACCTTTTGGCTATCGAAACAGCTGAAACAGAACTGGAACTTGCAGGGCAAGAAATTGGGGCTGGAACTGCCAATGTTGCCACAGCTCAAGCCCAATTGGTAGAAGCACAAACAAACCTAGAACATATTAATGCCCAGAGTGCGCGTGTTTTTGAGCTTGAACAGAAAAAACTATTCTCTAAATCTGAGGGCGATAAAGCTAGAGCAGCAATCAAACAAGCGAGAGCGCAAGTGCGCAGTGCGCAAGCAAACCTAGAAAAAGCAAAACAGCAGCTAGGTGCTGAAGGTGAAGCCAACCCACGGGTACGCTCTGCTATGGCGAAACTACGCAAAGCACAATTAGACCTAAACCGCACTCAAGTACTAGCACCCACTAATGGAGGGGTTACAAACTTACAGGTAGATGTTGGCTATTATGCCCATTCTGGCGCACCTGTAATGACGTTTGTTGATGCCGATGATATCTGGATTGAGGTATACCTAAAAGAAAATAACCTTGCCAATCTAAAGGTTGGAGATGATGCAGATATCGCTCTTGATGTCATGCCCGGTAAAATCTTCAAGGGCAAGGTTCGCAGTATCGGTTTTGCGGTAAAGAGCGGCTCAAGCAATCAAGTCGGCGGCTTAGTATCAGTGAAAACGTCTTCTGGTTGGTTACGTGATCCGCAACGTTTTCCTGTAATTGTAGCATTTGAAGAAGATATTCCATCAGGCCTTCGTCGCGTAGGTGGACAAGCTGATGTGCAGTTTTATACCGGAAATAACATTATTCTAAACTCTATTTCAAAGGTTTATATTCGACTGCAAAGCTGGATCTCTTATGTTTACTAGAGCACCTAATTGGTGGGAGAGACTCACCCAAGATGCCAATAATATTCGTCAAGTTAGGTTTGCACTAGGTGTGTCGACCTCAGCGACTATAGCCTATACGGTCAACTGGCCGTTGGCATTTTTATTCCCGATATTCACCTGTTTACTGCTCTCTTTGCCACTGCCTCGACTGACCCCAAAACAGCTTATAAATAACCTGTGGATTACGATAAAGGGCTTTCTATACGGCCTTATATTCTCAGTCGCCCTAGTCAAGTTTCCGGTGTTATTTTTATTACTCCTGTTCCCGGCTCTATTTTATGTTTACTACTACATCAACCGTGGTGGATCATTCTGGCAAACCTTAATGAGCATGCTATCATTGCTTATTCTACCGATGTTAACATACACCTCAGAAGGGCTAGCTATTGGGTTTTCGCTAGGTTTCGTTGTGTCAGCATGGATGGCAATCCTCTACACCTTTGTCATGCATACTATTGTGCCCGATCCCGAGAAAGTCGCTCTTCCTGAAAAACCTGCAATACAAAGAACCTATATTCCTATCGCAGCACAGTTAGCCTTGAAAAGTACCTTGGTCGCCTATCCTATCGCAGCATTTTGTATCACCTTTGCGCGCTTAGATCTGCTTTTAACCATGATTTTCGCAGCTATTTTCACACTAAAACCAGAACTAAGTGCCGGCAAAGAAGCGGGTCGAAACTCTCTTATTTCGACGGTAATAGGTGGATGCGCAGCCTTTATTTTCTATTGGGCGATTGTAGCCGTACCTATGTTCTCCTTTTTCATCATTCTATATTTCGCTATTACCTTATATGTCAGTACTTATATATTTTCAGGCCACCCGCTAGCAAAATACTTCGGCTCCGCTATGACATGCATCATCATATTAATCAACGGTAACCTCGGCGCTGATTCTGAATTTCTCAGTGCGCTAATCTCTCGTATAGGCTTCATTTCATTAGCCATTCTTTACATAGTGGCCGCCTTAAAAGTACTCGACCGCTTCTTCTTCCCCCCAAAGGACACACACCTCACTCCCCCCTAACAGGACACACACTTCAAAGTATTATAAAAAGTATGAATTTAGCCCTAATTTAGAATAAATATGCAGTAATTCGGTCAAAAATGAGCTATCAATAATTGGTCAACTCTACCTCAAGAATGGGAATTAGTAATGACTACGGCTCGGAGTCAACTTATATCTGTAGAAGCTACACCTTATTACCACTGTGTATCTCGTTGCGTAAGAAGGGGATATTTATGTGGTTATAATAAAGAAATGAATATTAGTTATGAGCACCGTCGAGACTGGATCGAGCAAAAAATAGAGTCACTAAGTTATGCTTTTTGCATTGATATCTGTGCTTACGCAATCATGAGTAACCACTATCATTTAGTGTTACATATCAATCAAGATAAAGCCCTTGCACTTTCTCCAATCGAAGTTGCTAAAAGGTGGGAGTTAAATCATAAACTACCACCGTTAATTTCACGGTGGGTTAAGGGAGAAATATTACATCATATCGAAGAACGAAAATGCCTCTCAATAATAGACATTTGGAGGAAGAGATTGTGGGATCTAAGTTGGTTTATGAAGGAACTCAATTACGATATTGCTTGTAGAGCCAATAAGGAAGATGAATGTACTGGTCATTTCTGGGAAAGCCGATTTAAAAGCCAAGCATTGCTAGATGAAAAAGCCCTGGCAGCTGCAATGGCTTATGTTGATCTTAATCCAGTACGCTCCGGCATTGCTAATTCACCCGAAGAATCTGAGTTCACATCGATAAAGAATCGTATTAACACATACAACCAAACTAAAAAAACTACTTGGTTATATTCCCTACGAGACGCTTCAACTAGTAACAGCAACACCCTCCCCTTCGATACTCTAGACTACATTGAATTCGTAGATTGGACAGCTCGGCAAATTCGGTCAGGGAAATACTCTATAAGTAATAACTTACCGCCTATACTCCAACGCCTTGGTTTTGCCACTGATAAATGGTTGCAAGCAACGACTCATTTAGAAAAACCTCACTTAACAGCAGTTGGGAGCTCATCGGTTATTTTACATGCAACCAAAGCCCTCGGAAAAACTAAGATGTTTACCTATTGTCTTGATTAGGTGATATTCACGGCACACAAAAATTATTATGGTGATAGCCTACATCGCCTTGCGGCTAAACAAAATCTAAGCTACTGAAGGGTACGCACCTCAAGTACCTACCCCTCTGATAAATATTTTATATCAATATGGAAGGCTACTTATATGGCCTCTCCACCACTATTTTGACCTCTTTTTGAGCCTCAATAGACTGTCCTTTATCGATATCATTCATTACTTCGGTCAATTCAACAGATTCGCTAGATCGATTTAATTTTAATAGTGATTCAAGTGCCTGTCCCTTTTTAAGAGAGACAATTTTAAGCTGATGCTTGGTAATAGAAGCAAGTTGTTCATCCGTTAGTGGCCTGAAACTGGTAACACTTTTATGGACTGTCCCTTTTTTGTCTTCACTTGCAATGGCAATAATTTGATAAGTGTTTGTTCCTAGGTTTACCCAGCCGCGAGTTAGGTAGCTCTTATGCTTGTCCCGAGTTGCTTCGAGGGTGACACTGTAATATGGCTTACCCCAGGATAGTTGCTGTTCTTCAATAGGCAGTTCAGTACCATACTGCTTCTTAACCTCACTCTGGAAACGAAGTGCGTACTCCTTTGCTGTAAATTCGTTCGAGGCACTACCTAAGATAACAGCAGCATCTTGCTTCTCATCAACCGCCCCAACAGCTGTTGGTTGATTTCCTAATTGCCAACCTTCGGGAAAGTCGATAGCAAACTTTAACTCTGGATGGAGAAATGTGTGTCCTTGGAAGAGACCTTTGGATGGGTTTTCGCCCATTAGCATACCGTCTAAATACGGGATAAACTGAGGGTGAATTGGAGCTAATTCAGCGACTGTTAGCGTTTTAGCCTCATCAGAAACCGTCGCTACGCGATCAGGCGTATACGGGTGGCTATCAAAATAACTCTTCTCGGTATTTTGTTTGGTTTGGATCTCTACTGTTCTGTGTAAACGAATCAGTATCGAATTCATGGCCATTGGGTCATAACCTGCTTTTGCAGCCAGTGCGATCCCTTTTCTATCGGCTTCCGTCTCATGGCTTCGACTATATCCTGCCATCAAAAGCTGATTTCCTGCGTGAATCGGCGAATTGATAAAGTTACCCAAATCTTCATTTATCACTCCGCCGATAATATCACCAGGCAATTCTACTAGCCCAGGCAACACCCCAGATCGCATTTGCTTAACCGAGTGCCTTTCAGTCACGTGAATAATTTCATGGCCTATTACACACGCGAGTTCATCCTCGCTATTAACCAAACTTAATAACCCTCGAGAGACAAATATATAGCCACCAGGTAATGCGAATGCATTTGGTACTGGGTCATCAACAACCTTGAAATGAAATTCAAACTCTGGGTTTTCTATATGGCTAACCAGACGGTCACCAATTTGTTGTACATATTGGTCAAGCTCGCCCTGGGTGTACACTCCCATTTGCTGCTCTACAATCTGAGCATTTTGAGCACCTACTTCACGGTCATAATCGGTGCTCACTGCACAAGAAATTAGCGAGAATGAAGCACCAACAATCAGCACCGGTTTATAGATATTAAGAGGGCTTAGCATATTTGTTACGTCCTTGATAAAAATGCGCTATTAAAATCATCTTACCTCACCCTTTAGGTTAAGCACACAATTTCATACCACTCTATTGAATTCAGCCATTTTTAGATAAAATTACAAGAAAAACTATACAAATCATGAGCTCAGGTTGACTCAACCGAACTAAATTCCTAGCCTTACAGCAACAATTTCAATAGGAAATCCAAATGACCTCCATCTTTAATCCTCAACTTTGGAAAGCTGTACCTGGCTTCGAATTCGAAGACATCACCTATCACAGGCACATTGAACAAGGGACAGTCCGCATTGCGTTTGATCGCCCAGATTGCCTTAATGCCTTTCGCCCTAAAACTGTGGATGAACTTTTCACAGCCTTAGACCATGCTCGCCAGTGGTCTGATGTTGGGTGTGTCCTGTTAACTGGGAATGGACCGTCTAAAAAGGGACAATGGTCATTTTCGTCAGGTGGTGACCAACGTATCCGTGGCAAAGATGGCTACAAATATGAAGGCGAAGGCGAGAACGTTGCCGATGTCGCACGTATGGGGCGCCTGCATATTCTTGAGGTTCAAAGGCTAATCCGCTTTATGCCGAAAGTCGTTATCGCCGTTGTTCCTGGTTGGGCCGTTGGTGGTGGTCACAGCTTACATGTCGTTTGCGACCTTACTCTAGCCTCGAAAGAACACGCCGTATTTAAACAAACGGACCCAGATGTTGCCTCGTTCGACTCAGGTTATGGCTCTGCATATCTAGCTAAAATGATTGGTCAAAAACGCGCTCGTGAAATCTTCTTCTGTGGCTTTGATTACTCTGCACAAGAAGCATTTGATATGGGTATGGTCAACAAGGTTGTAGACCACGTCGAACTTGAAAACGAGGCCCTGCGTTGGGGTAAAGAGATAAACAGCAAATCCCCAACTGCAATGCGTATGCTCAAGTATGGCTTTAACCTGCCTGATGATGGATTGGTTGGGCAACAGCTATTTGCAGGTGAAGCTACGCGTCTAGCCTACGGCACCGATGAAGCCCAAGAGGGACGCGATGCATTTCTAGAGAAACGTCCAAAAGAGTTTGGTAAGTTTCCTTGGCATTACTAGATACTCTCCAATATTGCTATTAGTTAACCCCTAACAGCAATATGTGGGCTGAAAAAGCGGCAACGAATATAGATAACTCTTTGAGACGTTGCCGCTCTCCACTCATGCGTTACACAATAAAAAATGCAGATTATCTTCATATACGCAAACCACATCGCTAAGCATTAGCTTTTCATGCATAATATCCCTCTGACCAGTTTTTTAAGCACTTTAATTGAAAACAAATACCTTTCGTAAACGCCCTATTTTATTGGCTTGTTTGATCATAAGTATAGGTCAACTCAGTATGGGATTAGTGTTCCCATCCTTGCCATGGATTGCCAAAGATTTTTCGATCTCTCTTGACCAAGCACAGCTACTCGTCAGTGTTTATTTGCTCGGTTTTGGACCGTCACAATTCCTCTATGGCCCAATTTCTGATGCCCTTGGCCGAAAAAAAGTGCTGCTTAGCGGCTTATTGATCGCCATCTTAGGATTAATCGCTATTTTAATAGCTCGTGATTCATTCCCTGCGATGGTATTTGGTCGCTTCTTACAAGGACTCGGCACCGGGTGCTGCGCTGTACTTGCGCGTGCATCAACAAGAGATAGCTATAGTGGCTCAGAGCTTCCTACAGCCCTTTCTTATATCGCGATGGCGGCCTCAATCACACCGCTTCTCGCCCCAGTAATTGGTGGCTTTATTAACCATTATTTTGGTTGGGGAATGGTGTTTATTTCTCTACTTTGCTACGTATCAGTAGCCTGGATTGGGCTTGCACTCAAATTTGAAGAGACTATGCATAATAAAAAGCCCTTGCTCTCTCCAAAAGCAATGGCTAAGCAATACAAAGAACTCATTACCACAAGATACTTCATCAGCTTTTCTAGCATCTCATGGCTGAACTTTAGCCTAATTATCACGACTATTTCTCTGATGCCATTTGTGATGCAGAATCAGATAGGCATGTCCTCTGACCAATATGCGCTGTGGGCACTAATTCCGGCTATTGGCATGTTTATAGGCACATCGCTGAGCAATAAACTCCGCAAAAAAATTGGTATCGAGCGTACCCTCAAAATTGCCCCAATATTACACATATGCTCAGCTCTATGGCTAATATGTTGCCCGGTTCAACCGTTATGGTTAATGCTTGGACAACTGCTTCTAGTGCTAGGGAACGGTTTAGCTATGCCATGTGCTCAAGCTCAGGTGATGCAACCGTATCAATCCCGTGCAGGCGCAGCGGCAGCGCTACAAGGAGGAGGTCAAATGGTCGTATCTTCATTAGTGAGCATGGCTTTAATGCAGTTGGGGCTAAGCCATATCTGGCAACTCGGAATAGTAATTGGGGTATTTGCTATAATTACACGCCTTAATATAATCCGCGGCTTTAACAGCCCTGTACCGCAACACTAGCTTCCCTCTTTAATTTGAGGTCCTTATAGCGTAGCGTTAAGATCCGAAGTTACGTATCGTATGCAGAGCACAATGCGCAGCTATCAACCGCGCGTATATCATCAGCTTTTGTGTTGCTGTTTTACACGTTCGATAAAATCAGTGATATGAGATTGCTCTTTATCTGCCACCCTTACCGCAGCATAAGAATGACGCTGAATCCCTTTTTTACCTACCCTACAGGTGGCAATCAAGGACTGATTCTCAAAGGTGCGCACCGCCCAATCAGGCAATGCTGCCACACCAAATCCACCAGAAACCATTTGCAATAACGTCGCCGTATTATCCACTCGCTTCCATTTCTTTGGTTCACAGTACGCAGGCCGCAGAAACAAGTTATAAACATCCATACGCTGTTTTTCTACGGGATAAGTTAATAGCGTTTGCAGCTCTAGATCACTCGGTTCGATATAATCACGGCCAGCAAACTCATGCTCTTTGGCAAAGACCATCTGCAGCTCGTAATTAAACAGTGGCCAAAAGTGTAGATCACTACGCAATTCAACATCAGAGGTAATCATAAGATCGATTTCACCTGCCAACAATCGCTCAAGAGGCTGCTGATGAAAGCCAGATTCAAGGTCAACATTCAAGCTTGGGTAGTCACCTTGAAACGCTTTCACTGTTGGCAGTAACCATTGAAAGCATGAATGACAATCAATAGCCAAAGTAAAGCTATCTACCGTTGATGGTTGTCGCAGAGAAAGTTCAACTTCATGAATTCTAGGCAGCACTTCATGCGCTAACTCAACCAACTGCTGACCCTCTCGGGTAAAGCGCAGTGGCTTAGTTTTGCGATAAAATAATGGCGCACCAATACGTACCTCTAGCTCCTTCACCTGATGAGAAACCGCTGATTGGGTAATATGCAAACTTTCCGCGCAAGCACTCAAAGTGCCAAACTGCTTGAGTGCACGCATCGTACGTAGGTGCTTTAGCTCAATCATACCTGTCCTTAAATATTCAATCTAAATACATTTAGTCACATAAACGTCTAGACGTCCATAATAATCTTTGTGTCCACTCTATTTCACATGAAAATAGCTCATATTCGTTATGAATAGGTTGCAATTGTTAAGTGGCCACGGTTCAACGCAAGATAGTTACACACCCGCAATTAAGAGTATGGATACATGACACAAGCACATATTTTAGGCTACCCAAGAATTGGCACGCAGCGTGAACTTAAATTCGCTTTAGAAGCATACTGGAACGGCAAGGGCACACTAGACTCGTTACTAGAAATGGGCAAAAGCCTACGACATCAGAACTGGCAAACACAAATTGACGCAGGGCTCGACTACATCACCGTCGGCGACTTTGCATGGTATGACCATGTACTCGGAACCAGTCTACTACTCGGTCATCTTCCACAACGTCATCGCAAACATGGCGTTAGCCATGACACTCTGTTCAAGATTGCACGCGGCAATACCGAGTGTGAATGTGGGCATGCACAAGACATGACTAAGTGGTTCAACACCAACTACCATTATCTTGTGCCTGAGTTTTCTAAATCTGACACCTTTGAAATAAGCTGGCAGCAGCTATTTGATGAGGTTACAGAGGCGAAGCAGTTAAACCGTAAAATTAAGGTCAATCTTCTTGGGCCTGTTAGCTACCTTTACCTTGGAAAATCGATTGATGAAGGCTTTGAACAATTATCACTTCTGCCGCAGCTTCTCGAAACCTACCAGCAGATACTCCAACGCTTAGCAGACCTTGATGTAGAGTGGGTGCAGATTGATGAACCTATCCTTGCCCTGCAGCTACCTAGCAACTGGCTTGAGGCATTCGAAACCGCTTATAACGCCCTACAAGGGCATGCCAAGCTACTACTTACCACCTATTTCGACTCTATTGAACAGTCATTCTCTACCATACAAAAATTACCTATTGACGGTATTCACCTCGATCTCACGACTGGCCCCTCACAGCTAGAAACTATTGCATCAAGTATCCCGTCACAATGGGTATTATCACTGGGTGTGATAAACGGACGTAATGTGTGGCGCTCTGATCTCAGTCATTGGTTTCACACCCTTGCCCCGATTGCTAAAGCACGTAAGCAAAACCTATGGATAGGCTCTTCTTGTTCGCTGCTACATACCCCTGTTGATCTCGAATCGGAGAAAAAGATAGCCAACCCTCAGTGGTTCGCCTTTGCAAAACAAAAGGTTGAAGAAGTTGCTACCCTGAGCTTGGCATTGAATGGCGATAAATCAGCCATAGATTGGTGTGCGCAACACAGCAAACCTATCCACGAGCGTAAACACAATTATGGGGTTATTGATAACAAGGTTCAGCACCGTCTACAACTTCTAACCGCTGC
Organism: Vibrio gallicus; assembly: GCF_024346875.1. Lineage (NCBI taxonomy): Bacteria > Pseudomonadati > Pseudomonadota > Gammaproteobacteria > Vibrionales > Vibrionaceae > Vibrio > Vibrio gallicus. The sequence goes on along the minus strand of NZ_AP024871.1, from coordinate 917,442 downwards.
CAGTAGTGAGCGCGCACTGCCCTTTTCACAGCGCATTCGAGCTCAACAACAAAAGCTTAACCTTCCGTTATTGCCAACCACAACCATAGGTTCATTTCCACAAACGGGAGATATCCGCAACGTACGGGCGCAATTTAAACGTGGTGAGGTGGATCAACTTCAATATCAAGCCCACCTAAAACACCAGATCAAAGCCTGTGTGCAAAAACAGGAACAACTTGGACTCGATGTACTGGTACATGGCGAAGCAGAGCGCAATGACATGGTAGAATACTTCACCGAGCATCTAAATGGCTTTCAAACTACTGAGTTTGGATGGGTTCAAAGCTATGGTTCACGCTGCGTTAAACCTGCAATCGTCGTATCAGACATTAGCCGCCCACACCCGATAACTGTCGAATGGTCTAGCTATGCACAATCTCTAACTAACAAACCGATGAAGGGCATGCTCACAGGACCGGTAACTATTCTTGGTTGGACCTTCCCGAGAGAAGACATCACTCGTGAACAAATCGCGAAACAGATAGCGTTAGCACTACAAGATGAGGTGTCCGATCTCCAAAATGCGGGCATCAATATCATCCAAATAGACGAACCTGCGATACGCGAAGGTTTGCCATTAAAGCGTACCGACTATAAAGCATACTTGGATTGGGCTGTTGAGGCATTTAAGATCTCAGCTGCCTCCGCGCGACCAGAAACTCAAATTCACACCCATATGTGTTATAGCGAATTCAATGAGATTATTGATGCGGTAGCTCAACTCGATGCAGATGTAATTACCATCGAAACGGCTCGCTCACAAATGGCACTTCTACAAGCCTTTGAGTCATTTGATTACCCTAATGATATTGGGCCTGGCGTGTATGATATTCACTCCCCTGCAATTCCAAGTATCCACCAAATCGAACAATTGATAACAGCGGCAACTCAGCTTATTCCGCTAGAAAGATTGTGGATCAACCCTGATTGCGGACTTAAGACTAGAGCGTGGGAAGAAACCCAAATTGCACTACATAATATGGTTACCGCAACTAAAAACCTAAGAGTGAGCCTCACCAAGTAATCATGCTATCAACCATAAAGCGACGCTAGATTTTCTCGCTTTGTGGTTGACACACAATACAAATGACACTCATTCGTAAAAGATCACATTTAGGTAACACTCACATTTTACAGGCGCATAAATAACCGCATGATTTTTAAAAACATTCACAAACGCACTATAATTGTGCGTTTTTTAACCTTTGACAGGCATAGTATCCACTTATATACCTAATATATCCTCTTTAAATGAGGTGTAAATTGGCTATGTAAAAAATAAAGGCTGGGTGCAATGGATGCTTTAGCTAATAAAAAAACGGCAAGAATACAACCGCGACCTCCGCGACGATTTGGCTTTAGGTCGATTCGTGGTGCCTCATTGATAGAGTTCTCTATTGTCGCAACCTTATTGTTTAGTCTTCTATTCACTATCATAGATTTTGCTCTATATGGCTATGTAAAGCTGACCATGCAGCACGCAGTTCGTGAAGGTGCTAGATACGCAGTTACTGGACGGGCTGACCTTGACCCAGATGAAGACAACGACGGTCAAGAAAGAGCGCTCGCTATCTTAGAGAAAATATCTCAAGAATCTGACGGACTATTAACTAAGGTAGTTAAGCTTAATGGCGTTCGCGCTGAAGATTCCAATGGTAATGACGTGACTGCAACCTTTGGCGGAGCAGGCGAAACCGTTGCCATCCATATTGATTGCGAATGGCCAACTTTTAGTCCCATTATCTATCCAATTCTTAGTGACGGTAAGTATCAATTCACCGTCAGTACCGCAATGAAAAACGAAGCATTTTAGTGGTGATGCCATGATAAACAACACACCTCAACAATCCACATTCAAGCAACCTATACTCAAGCAATCCGGCCTCGCTTCAGTAGAAATGGTAATAATTACCCCTATCCTATTGATCATCATGATGGGGGTGTTTGAGATAACTCAGATAATACAAGCCAACAACATCATTATTAGCGTAAGCCGAGAAGGGGCAAACCTGATCTCACGTAACAGTACCCAAACCCCAGAGCAGGTAATGGATATTGTAGCTTCAACCTCAAACCCTCTGAACCTAGCTAACGACGGTACGATATACATCAGCCTAGTAGTAGGCAGAGGAGATGACTCAAGTGGAAACCCACAGCTCCCCTATATAAACAATCAATATCGCTGGCAAGATGGTAACTACTCCACCAGCAATACCACTTGGGATTCGTGTTCTACTTGGGTTGATGGTGAGTGCCAGCTTCCGACTAGCAACAAACCCGAGTTAGCAAACTTCCCACTGGCATTGGATGAAGGAGAATCCGTTTATGTGGTGGAGGTTATCTATAAATATTCGCCTATCTCGACCTATATCTTTGATAGCGACTTTTCGATACGAGAGCTAACATACTTGTAAGGAACCTGATATGGATATGCGCAACAACACCCCCTGGAAAGCAAAAGGACTTGCAACCATACTTACGGTTATCGCACTTCCGTTTATCTTAATTATTGCAGGTCTTGCTATCGACTCAGGTCGAGCTTATAGCATGCAAGCCAAGCTGTTTGCTGCGGTCGATGCCGCTGGTATCGCTGCTGCTAGAGCAGTCTCTGGTGGAGAGCTCGCCGCTAGCGCCGCAGCAAGTAAATACTTTAATGTCAACATATCACCAGGGCTAAAGAGCAGTAACCCACAGATCACTAACATTAGTTATAGCTACGATACCGATGGCAATATCTCGATTGACCTAACCGCGAGCGCTGATATGCCAACCTCGTTTATACGCTTGTTGGGGTATGACACCTGGGGAGTAGGTGCAAAAGCACAAACCGTAAGGCGCCCTGTCGATATCGTGTTGGTGGTAGACAATAGTAGTTCATTGTTGGGGTACGGCACATCAGGCGGCGCCAATGTTTCTAGTCAGGTTATCGCTCAATCAAAGGCATTCTTGAAAAATTTCAATCCTTCTTTTGATCGCGTTTCGGTAGTTAAGTACGCCAATGGCGCAGAGGTGCCAGTTCCTTTTTTATCATCACGAGGACATACAGCATCTGCAGTAGAAAGCGCGATTAATGCGTTTTCGTTTATCTCCAGTAGCGGGGGGAGCAATGTCTATCACTACACCAATACTTCTGAGGGGCTCTATCGTGCCCTATCACAATTTAGCCCCACAGACCCTAATGCCGCAAGCTTAAAGGTTATCGTATTTTTCACCGATGGCACACCGACTGCATTCTCAGCTGATTTCAATTTCGACGGCACCTCTACCAATGGTGCAATATACGCCACCGGCAGTAACGGTAACGGGCTATGGAGCACCGACAAAATATCACAAAAGCTTTCTGGCTATGACGAAGGCAGTAATATCAGAAACAAAATTTCTATATTAAATGGTGACCAAACCGAGGGAGGCTTTGGTCTATTCGACGGTCGTAGAACCGTGCTCCCGTTTAGCCAAGGCTCTTCAGGCTCTGCGCTGTGGGATAATATACAACAGATATCGCGCAACCTCCCTGAGCAAATGGCGCAACAGGCTCGTTCAAATGATATCTATGTATTTACCTTAGGGCTCGGCTCGGCTCTGACTGAACAATCAGGAAAAACAGGCTGGCAAGAGAGGGGGGAATACCTTTTATATCGAATGGCTAACGATCCCGCGATGCAAGACAATAGTGATCTGGCGAGTGATTTTGATGCCACACAAAAACAAGGCGTATATTGCTATGCTGTTGATGAAGATGCACTTGGCCCTTGTTTTGACAAGATGTTAGACGTTATCGTCCGCCTTACCCTTTAAAATGAAACGGCCTCAATCGAGGCCGTTTTTAGTTTTGGGTAATTGACATCACCATTGATAAACTCATAGCAGTAAAAATCGCGATAAACAGAAAGAATTTAGCTAGGCTTCCTTTGCCATGCTTGTCTTTGCGGCCTTGAGGGCGGTTATGATGTTGGTTGTTCATTTATCTACTCCTTGTAATGAACTGCACCTTTATAGAATAGCGACCTCTAGCAACACAAACCGTGATATATCCTTTTTTTCTTTCGTTAAAGCAGTGATTTGCGTAACATTTCCATTACAAACAATTATCACTTCTTACCCTTGAATTGACTGGCACGCGTTTTTTGATTGGTCCGTCGATTTGCTTGTTTATCACGTTTTGGTCGCTTATTTTCTCCGGTAGACGGTTTATCTGTTACCGGGAATTCTTGCAATTGATTGAGCTCAAGCGCTCGCTTAGTAAGCTGGCGAATAGCCTCAAGGTGGGCAGTTTCACCATGGCAAACTAAGGACAGTGCTAAACCTGCTTTGCCCGCTCTTGCCGTGCGCCCTACCCGATGGACATAAACCGATGGGTCACTTGGAAGCTCATAATTAATGACCACCGGCAGCGCATCCACATGAATACCACGCGCCAGTACATCCGTTGCTATAAGTACCTTCACCTTACCTTGCTTAAATGCAAGCAAAACCTGTTCACGTTGAGCTTGGTCTTTATTACCATGTAAAGCTTCACACTCAATGCCAGCTTTGTTAAGTTTTTTACACAATGCATCTGCGTTATCACGTGCACCGATAAAAACCAGAACTTGTGGCCATTTTTGTTCTGAGATCTGCTTGATCAGCACATTGGTTTTACTGCCCTTATTAACTAGATACAGCTTCTCTTCAATGTGCTCAACAACGCTATTTATTTTATTAGCGGTTACTTTTAGTGGATTATTAAGAAACTTAGTCACCTTAGCTTGTAGTGTCTCGGGTAACGTGGCTGAAAACATTAAAGTTTGTTGCCTATTAACTAAATCATTAATAATGCACTGTACATCCGGCCAAAAACCCATATCTAACAGGCGATCGACCTCATCTAGCACCAGCATATCTATGCGCTTAGTATCAATAAGCTGTTTGCGGATCATATCCAACAAACGCCCCGGAGTTGCCACAATAATCTCAGGACAGTCCCCTAGTCGTTGCACTTGTTGCTCAACATCTTCTCCACCACAAATCACTGTAATCGAGTGACCTAATTCAGCGGCTATTGGTTGCAATGCATCAACTACTTGTTTAGCTAATTCACGAGTAGGAACAAGTACGAGCGCTTGCTGCAAGCCAGTCGCATGCACTCTCTCTATTATCCCTAAGCCATAGGCTAGTGTTTTGCCACTGCCTGTTTGAGCCAATGCCAATACGTCTCTTTGTGTAACGATAGCGGGAATGGCTAAGGATTGAATTTGTGTTTCACTTGCAAAGCTATTGGGGATCGCGTTTACAAGTTCAGTGCTTAAATTGAGTTCAGAGAAAGCCATCTGGGGTACGAAGTCGCTGGAGTATGTGCGGATGATAGGGCGAAAGTTAATAGAAATCTATCATAGCACTTAGAAAAACGAAAATAGGCAGCAGCGACTGCGTATTGCCTATCTATCAATCTATTAATAATAGCTAAGGGCTTGTATATGTGCTCGTAACCTTAAGCGTGATGATTCACAGCAAACCACTCACATTTTGATAGTTATTTAACTCGCTTGAGGGTTGACGTGTCAGTGTGTGCAAACGCTTTTCCATAGATATTCAATGCGGTATTCTGTGAGTAAATCAAGGTATCTCCTTCAACCTTAAGATTCATTGAAAAGTCGGTTGTGGTCGCGTTGTTTAGCATAAAGTTAGACTCAGCAATTCCGCGTTGTGATACCTTGAAGTTCATATCTGCACCCGCTACGCCTTCTGCAGTAATACAGGTCGCACGTGGCACACAAAATGAGTTATATACAATCTGATTATCACGGTCATAGATCAAATAACCACGCTGGTCATGGAATTTGGTGTCGTCAATTTTACGAAACACTTCTTGCTTATAATAAAGTGCAACTAAGGTTTGCTCACTCGCATTCACGGCGTCAGCGGCAACCTCAAAGGTCATTTTTTCATAAAATGGCGTAATCGCCGGAGCACCCTCTCCTTGAGGTGTACCTGTTTGAGCAGGAGAAATATCTACTCCACCCGATGCATTAGATTCCCAATGTCCGACAAGTTGGGCCAATGGGCCGAAATCCAAACCATCAATAACCGTGTGGTCATGATCTGCTATAGCTGAAAAAGGAAGGGTTGCGGCTAGTGCGATAAGTAACGTTTTTTTCATTTTTAGTTCCATCATTATGATTATTGTGGATACATGATGATGGAATTAAACATAACCCAAGTTGTTCTAAATCAATTACTTACGCTCAAAACAAACAGAAAATGAAACAGAATGTTTCTGATAACGATTTTCATTACCATTTTTTTGATCGGGTGCACATTTTCTTCTTGCAAATTCAAATGATACTCATTATCATTTAATGCGAACGGTAAGAAATCTTGCACTATCGAGCTCTGACTGTTTGCTTCCAGTTAAGTAGGCGCACATGCGCACCGCTTTTGAGCACCCTACATGGGTGCTTTTTTTTATATTTTCCACAACCAATCTCAAATAAGATAGGCAGTGTTAACTATTATTAAATTCTACCCGACAGCGAACCCCTGCCGACAAAATACCCTCATCATTATTTAATACAACCGTCACGGCAAAGGTATTGCTCGCAGCATCAATAATAGGGTCGATAATTTTAACCTTGCCTTGAAACGCTACCTCAGAGCCTAATGTATACAAGGTGATGCTTTCATTTTTGTTTATCGAGCCATACAGCTCAGCTGGCAACACCACTTCTGCATGCATAGGGTTGAGCGTTGCAATCCGAAGAAATGGCAGTTCATCAACAAACTCCCCAGGGTCTTTAATGCGCTCTATCACGACCCCAGTAATCGGACTTCGAGTTTGACGCTGACTTAAGCGTACCCTAGCTTCTTTTAGTTGGAATTCAGCCAAACGTTGCTCAGTCAACATCTCATCTTGCTCATTGTCCGATATCAGGTTTTTTCGATAGAGATCTGCATTTCTTTTTACCTTACGTGATGCAAACTCTAGCCGTGCTTTTACCGTATTTAACGCAGCAACCTCTAAGCTTGAGTTCAGTTTCATCACCACCTGACCTTTTTTTACCTTATCACCCCGATTAACCCTGAGCTCTTTGATGATACCTTGCACCTCACTACTTAGCTCGACATCAAAACTAGGCTCAAGTAAGCAACTCAGCGGGGAAAATGCCAAATCTGAAACCGTTTTTGTTTCATTTGCCGTGGCCACGGGAGCGGCGATAAAAGCCGCTATAGCTAACATCCATGTTTTATATCTGCTTTTCATCTAGTCACACCTGTTTTTGAGAAAATGACAACACTTCCTGTTGCTGTTCATCATGCTTGAGCAACTGCTTACGACGCAGTTGTTGTTGTCGCTCTATTCGCTTTTGACAACGCCGGATTCCCATAAACAATAGTTTATTTTTCAATTGTTTGGGTAGCAAAAGCCGTGATATGAAATTTAAAGTCGTAATCCAAACACCACTAACTAGATCGGCATTTAGAGAAAGGATGAACTCCACACTTCCCTGATCTCCCTGTCTAGCACAGCGCCCCTCAAGCTGCCTGTCCACTCGAGATGAGTCATGCAAGCCGGTAATAATGACATGCAATCCCCCTTGAGATTCAACCTCACCACCCAGCTTAATATCGGTTCCTCGCCCCGCCATACTGGTGGCTATCGTTACACTGCGCGGCAAACCAGCAAGTGCAACAATGTTAGCTTCCGCTTCATCTTGGCGGGCATTTAATACTTGATGAGCTATCCGTTGCTTGACTAATAGCTCCGACAAAACTTCAGAATCAGCCAGCGATTGAGTACCAACTAATATGGGTCTGTCCCCTGAGTTTTGCATCATTACGATGCGAGCAACAACCGCCTGCCATTTCTGGTGATCTGTTTGATAAACTGTTGCCCCGAGCTGCGCTCGTTGGCTCTGCTTGTGAGTGGGGACATCGACTACCGGCAGTTCATACACCCTCCAAAACTCACTTTTTACTTCTTTGGCGGTGCCGGTCATTCCAGAAAGATGATGATAGAAGCGAAAGAAATTTTGAAAGCTGATGCTGGCCAGTGTGATACGTGGATCGCTTAGCTCGCACCCTTCTTTGATTTCAATCAGTTGGTGCAGACCTTGTTCCCAGGTTCGGTCAGGCATACGTCGCCCGGTGTGTTCATCAATAATGACCACTTTTCCCTCATCCACTAGGTAGTGTTGATCTCGCAAGAACAAAAGACGTGCAGTTAAGGCCTGCTTGATAAGCTCTAGACGGCGAATTCGCCCATGCCACAACGGCCCAAGATCCATGGTCAGGGTTTCTATCTGCGATTCACCTGCGGCAGTAAACTCTATTTGTTTCGACGGTTGCGAAATCGTAAACGCTTGCCCTTCAGATAATTGATTACTGATATCAAAAGCCTGAACATACATATTACTTTGTTCAGGCTGAGGAGTGCTTTCTCCTGATATAACCAAAGGGGTGGTCGCTTCATCCATAAACACACCATCGGCTTCATCGACTACCGCAAAATGTAAGCCGCGCAGCATCAACTTATCTAATAACCGATGCTGAGGAGCAAGCAGGGTTCGAAGTGCATGTAATTGCAATGCATTGTCGTATTGTCCAAGTTGGATACTGTCTTTTAAATAATCAAACGCCAGTTCGTTATTGGTACAATACACAATGTCTCGGGCATATTGCTGTTGCCTCTGTGTAAGGTCTAAACCTTGCACCACAATACCAACACTTAATCCAAGCCGTTTATACACCGGCATCATTAGCGTGGCATCACGTTGAGTAAGGTAGTCATTTACTGTAACTACGTGCGTCGGAATGCCCGCCAACGCGGCACCTGCTACCGGTAAAGTTGCGGTGAGGGTTTTGCCTTCACCGGTCTGCATCTGTCCTACATTACCGTGCAATATCGATAACCCGCCCAAGATTTGACTATCGAAATGCCACATCCCCAGCTCTCTTCCTGCAACTTCACGTATCAGGGCAAATACTTCAACTGTCAAAGCAGTTGTCATCCCTTGACGCAATAGCTGCTGTTTAAGTTCAGTGATCTGTTGGTTTAGTTCTATTTCAGATAAGCCTCGATAAGAGCTCTCTTTGCTCTTGATCCGCCACAATAAGGGTTTGTATAGCCATATCGAGCCGCGAATAGGTCGACTACAGTAAGCCGTAATTGCTCGCCACCAGCGATCCATACGTTCCAATTTATCTAGATGACGTTGTGGACGCTCAACCACACAACTTGGTCGTCGTTGAGGTCGACTATACATCAAACTGTCTCAGTAGTACGCGCCTTATGGAGCGTAGCCAACGGTAGGCTATAGGCTCTGGATCATGCTCGAATAACACGTGAACCCTTTCATCAAAGCGTTTTATCGGTGCGCTTGAGCTATCTAACTCAATTCTGAAATAGCTTTGGTAACTAGTAAGATCCATACTTCGATTAGGATCGAGTGCAATTAATCCCCCGCCATCGGTACTAAGAACGGCACTGGGTAGCGTTCGACTTGATGATGGCACCTGACGCACTATCGAACTGGAGAATGACTCATCAGGCTCAGATGCCAATTTAATATTGACTCTATTGGTGTTGTTTCGAACGCGATCTATATCATCTTCAGAGATCATTGCAGTTAGAGGCAATGATGAAAAATCCACTACATAGCCGAGCACTTCCCCACGGTTAAAAAAGCGTCCAACTTCTAAAAACCGTTGTTCAAACACAAACGCGCCACTAACCGGGCTGATTATTTCAAGGTTTTGTTTACGCAGTCGGATATCTTGGTATTCCTGCTCTAAGTAGCGATACTCTTGCAGTAAAATGTCCGATTCGGTGCGATTATTGACACTCGCCTCATAACGCAACCTTGCTTCGTTTAGCTGTGATTTAAGTACCACTGCACGCGCTGATAACTCCGGTGATTGCAAGGTAACAATAGGCTCTCCAGTCTCGACACTGGCACCACTTTCAATGAATACATTCTCAACAAAGCCACCGCTTATTGCTCGAATATATGATTTTTGAGGTACATAAATCACCCCTTGCGCATAGGTGTTAAAAGGGACAGGCACGTAAAATAGCAGCCCTAAGACTACGCACACTAGGAGCAATGAAGCTCCATAGATAGATATACTCTTTGTTCGCATAAGGGGATCTTGCCTTGGTTTTATCATCACTTTTAGGACCGGCATAACCAAGCTGGTCATCACAGACCAGATAGCTAGAATTACACCTATAAAGAAATACTTACTCGCTACAAACAGTGATATTGCTACCATCACAAATAGACGGTAGATATATGAGGCAACGGAGTAGGCCACAAGCCATATCGATTCAGAAACGCTGTGAGCATTGGTTCTCACTTGTGCTATTCGAAATAGATAGCGCTTAACCAAATACCCCACTTGAGCATTACCTCGTGAGGCAAGATTAGGAATTTCTAAGAAGTCAGCAAGCACATAATAGGCATCAAATCTAAGCAATGGATTACCATTAAATAGCAGCGTTGATATCCCGCCAATCAACATCACATTGTAAGCAAGTGCTCGCACCAATCCCGGTTCAACCACTACCCACACTATCATCGCTATCGCCGCCATAAATAACTCAGCGAATACGCCAACAGCGCCCACTATCATGCGCTGATGCTTATTGCTAAACGATGAGGCAGCAGAGGCATCTACATAGGGAACGGGGATGAATATAAGGAGCATAATCCCCATTTCGTGCACTTCTCCTCCCCAGCGCTTGACGGCCCAACCATGCCCTAATTCGTGCGCTAGCTTAATCACTGGGTACACTAATGCCATAAGCAATAGATTTTCCACACCCAATACTTGGTCACTGAGATTATTAGTCAACGCATTCCAATGAATAAGCGCAAGCCCTCCCCCAGTCATTACAACCATCAGCCAGATAAACGCACCAGCGCGAGAGAAAATGAGTCTGGCAATCCACTGGGTAGCATTTAGGAAGTTTTCGGGATCAAGCAAAGGAATACGCACACTCAAAGGTGACTTGAGTTGTTGGAAAAGTTTCTTGCGCTGCTCTGTCTGATGACGGCGATGCAGATGCTTAATGCTTGGCAAAACATTGGTTTGCACAACATTAGCCTTATTAAGCTGCCCGACTAGATTGATCACTTCATCTTGAGTGGGCAACTCTTCCTTTAATTCAGTACAGGCAATTTCCCAGATTTGCTGTAGGGTACGCTCGCCATTCATCAAGCCAATCAAGCGATAAGCTTGTGGTGTAAAGCGTTGAAACTGCCCTGTCACATGGTCTTGCAGTACATACCACACCTTGTCTCTATAGATGTGCCGATGAATATCGGCATGCTTACGTACTCGAACCTTGAGCTGTGCAACCTTGTACCATGACGAGCTAAACAGAGTCTGTGACATTCACTCACCCCCACCAAGACCATGCTCTTAGTCGCATCCACTCAGTGAGTTCTCGGGTCCATATATTGAACAGTAAACGCTCATCAATGAGCACCTTACCAACCCCTTCCATACCCGGCTGCAATTGGCTAGAAAGCTGTGCAAGCTGCGCCTCTACCACAAAATAACTCGCGCCTTCTACAGCCTCAGTAACTGGAGTAATCTTGGTTACCTCAAACTCAAAGCCGCGCTCGGGAAGTGCCGATAGATATAGAGTTCCAGTCTGTCCACGTTTCAGGTCAGAGATACGACTCTCTTGAACCTGTAATTTAATACGATAACTGTTTAATGGCGCGACCTCTAACAACAGATCGCCCTTGGTCACAGCACTGCCAAGGCGCTGACTCAGATCGCCGCTCACGATCAACCCGTTATAGGGAGCCAGTAATTTCCCTCTTTGTATTTGGCTTTCAACCAGTGCTAATTGCGCCTCTACTTGTCGCTCTTGAGCGCTCAGTATATTTATCTTGGCTCGGTCTCTGGTTGCCAATGCTTCAAGACGCTGGCGCACAAGCTTGCTCTCTTCGCTGAGCCACTTCAGCCTCTCTAAGCGCAGGTCTCTGTCGTCCATTAATACCAAAGGTTGACCCTTATTCACGCGATCTCCTGCTCTAACTAAGGCTTGATTAATATAGCCATCAAAAGGGGCAACGATGGCACGCTGCACTGCACTCTCTATCTCGGCATTCGCCGATAGCTTGTATTGACCATCTACGGTCGCTAATAGGTAGATAGAACACAGGGCCGTAATAACAATCAGCTTTCGACCTAGATAACGAGGACCAAATAATCTTCCGACTTGGCTAATCAAGCCATCAATACATTTCACATACCAAGGACGGTCATTGATTCTTTTATCATCCAAGGTCGGTAAAATCAGGCTCGCTATACCTTGGCATAGCTGTGATTGCTCTACGCTCCACATCTGTTCTGGTTGCCCTTCGACAACCACAGCGCCGTAGATCTCGCCTCGTAAATAAAGGGGGATAGACATAATACCAATCCCGCCCTGACTTTCTGAAAGCGCTCGGTGAGCTAGGCTAATTGCATCACTTTTCTGTTCAGACTCGGGATAGCAGATGCTTTTTCCCTGATCGATGCATTCATCCATAACCCGCTCAATTAAGCGTACATGGTTCATCTTTTTACCAAATTGAGCACTATGAGAGAGATGTTTCAGGTGGGTGCGTTTACGCTTATATTCTCCTAGGCTAACTCTGTCACAATGAAACAACACCGCCAGTTCAGTTACTAAGCGTACCGAAGATGCACCAAAGCTAGGTTCAGATAAAACTCTAGATAGAATTTCGACCCTAGTCGCATATGATTGCTGTTCAAGAATGGCTCTTTGAGTGCGTTGTCGTTGGTCTAGGGTTTCAATGCCAACCGCGCTCCACTGCACCAATGTCAATGCCTGAGTCAGTTCTAACTGAGAGCGAACCTTTATAGAGAATGCCGCAAAAGCAATTAACTGCTGGTCGTCGTCAACGATAGGATAAAACAGACCAAATAATTCACCATCATTCGATTGAGCATCCAAACGCGTGACTTGAGGTTGGGTTTTATCACTGTGCTTAATCGCCATATCGCTTAGCAACGAGAAGCTATCATGGCTAGATTGCAAACTTGCAACAGGGATGAGCTCCCCATCAATAGGAAGGTAAACGAGTGCCGATTGAAGTCCTGAGATTAGCACTTGATGCTTAGCTAGCCAGGCATGGTAATAGTCAGCATGAGATACGTGCTCATTTGAGACACGTTCGGAGCCTACCTTTTCAGGTGCAACTCCGAGTTGTTCAGTCATATCCTTCATCCTTGTGCACACAAGCTGATCACTTTCCTGTGATCATTGCTATAGGGTCATAAGCAGGTGCGCCTATGGCGCACAACCTATTGATAAACTTAGTATTGGATAGTAACTGTGTCTAGGTTTACTATCGGTCTCGTTTCACCCTTGTCACCGAACTTGATTTCTCCGCCTTCATAACCATCCAACCACCGACACCAGCAATGCTTGCAACTGCAGCCTCAACATCAATATGCTGCTCTAAGATATGCAGCTCAGAGGTCGCTGGTACTGCACTATCTAATTTAGCTTGTGGTTGCGACTCAATTGATAATGTAACTAGCACGGCATTGTCATCAATATTGCTCGATTCAAGTGACACCTCGGTTTGCGCCTCATCTACCTGAGCTTCACTCTCCTCAACCTCGATCTCTTGTTCAACCGGCAGCTGATCCTCACTTTCCGGTATCGATTGTGCTGGCACACTACCTCCGCCGCCTGAACCTGTGCGATGGAATATACCCCCTAGTTTGATGAAGGCGAGTTCTGCCTCTTCACTAAACTCAGCTACAAATCCAGCCTCACTCACTTGTTGCTGTTGAGCTATCTGCCTAAATTCAGAATCGGAATAGACTTGCTCTGCATAGCGGCTAAATAGACTGGTTTGTAGAATACGAATGAAGTCTAGCTGACCGTTAGCAAGGGAAATAATCAACTCAGGTACTTCCTCGCCATTGACTTCGCTAAAGGTAAATTGACCATACTCACCGAGCAATACATCTTCATTGAAGTTAGCAAAGAAGAAGTCGGTACCATAATGCCCCTGCATTCGGTCTTGACCTTCACCACCAATCAAGGTGTCATTACCGCCAGTAAACAAGTCAATTGCTTCAAATACAACCGTGCCATTCGAGCGGCTAACACGCGAGCCATCACCACCGAGTAGGTCACTGCCTGCTCCGCCATCGATAACATCGGCGCCATAACCACCAAAGATGATATCTCGGTCTTGACCACCATAAAGTGTATCATTGCCACCTATGGTAGTATCACCAGTGCTGACTACGCTATAGCGACCGTCACTTGCGTTCTCTATTCGTCCATCATCACCGATAATAATGGTTTCTCCGGCACTGTTACGCACCGTATCATTACCAACACCGGCAATTGCATGGTCTTGTCCCGCTCCGAGATTAATAACATCATCGCCTCCGGTTTGGTTTTCGGTATCCGTGCTGACAATAAGGCGGCGAACACCGTCTACATAGTCAACCTCACCGTTATCACCAACCACGATATCGTTATCATCACCGGTAGATATGTTGTCTCCACTATTGCCACCAAGAACCAAATTAACACCGTTTCCAGCATTAATGGTATCGGCTCCACCTTGGTCAAAGGCGGTGGTTTTGGCTTGTAACAATACCCCTTGGTCATCAAACACAAACTGCCCATTGTCACCAATAATGCCATCTACACCATTGGCTGTAGCAATCACATCGGCACCGTTACCACCAATAACAAGGTTATCGCCCTCGCCTAGGGTAATGTTATCGTTACCACCTAAATCCTGTTCCGTGGTTTTCGCCAGTGTGAGAATACCGGCTGCGTTGTAAATGAACATGCCATTATCGGCAATAAGCTGCGTATCACCAGATAGTGAGTCCACAGTGTCTGCGCCTAAACCGGCGATCAGTACATCATCTCCGCGACCCAATTGAATATTGTCATCACCAGCGCTGCGGCCATCAGTATCCGTGGTTTCAATGGTGCGAATTACGCCATCGACCAAGGTGATATGGCCATTATCACCCACTACCACATCTGAACCGCTGCCAACAACAATGTGATCTGCGCCATAACCACCAACAACGAGGTTATCTCCATTGCCCGCATCAATAACATCATCACCGCCAAGCTCAATAGAGGTTGAATTGATATCAACAGCTACACCTGCGTTATCGAATTTCAGTTCGCCATTGTCTCCCAAAATCATGTCATTACCATTAGCTGTGGTTATCTCATCAGACCCACTACCACCAATAACCACATGCTGTCCTTGACCAAGGATGACATCATCATTACCACCTAGATGTGGTTCACTGCTACTCGCATCAACTAGAATCCCTTGCTCGTTATAGATAAGAACGCCATTGTCAGCAATCACATGGCTATCGCCTGAATCAGAAGTGACACTATCACTACCCAGACCTGCAATAACGCGGTCAAAGCCGCTTCCTAGTTGAATGGTATCCTCGCCTGCGGTTGCATCTTGGGTGTCAGTGCTGCGCATCACGCGCACCACACCACCTATTAGCTCTATCTGGCCGTTGTCACCAATCACCACATCTTGGCCACTAACTGTAGTAATGACATCATCGCCCTTACCACCGATGACCAGATTATCACCAGCGCCCAAGTGCACTTGATCATCGCCGCCTTGCTCAATTTCCGTAGATAGAGCACCGACCAATTGACCCTGCGCGTTATAGGTAAGCATGCCATTATCCGCCAGTAACTGAGTATCTCCGGACTCAGAGATCACGCTATCACTAATAAAGCGGCTACTAAACTCAACCCCTTCAGGGGTTTCATTGAACTCCTCAATTAGGCTATCTAAGCCCGCGATGACTCGGTCAGAACCAGATCCTACACTGATAGTGTCTGCGCCAGTGGTAGTGATATCTGTATCACGGCTGGCGATGCTACGTACAATGCCATCTACCAATACTACATCCCCGTTATCCCCAATAACCACATCATTACCAGCAGCTGTCGTTATCTGATCTCGTCCCTGCCCACCAATCACGATATTATCGCCATCACCAAGGTTGACAGTGTCATCACCGCCCAGTGCGGGATCTTCAGAGCGAACACTAAGCAGTGTTCCATTCACGCTATAGGTCAAAATACCGTTGTCTGCGATAATATGACTATCACCAGCATCAGAGGTTATCGTATCGCTTCCAAGACCACCTAATGCAGTATCAAGTCCCGCACCTAAATGGATTTCATCGTTGCCAAAGGCGTGTTCATCACCAAGTTGCGTACGTAACACAATGTGCTCATCACCCAACTCAACTTCACCAAAGTCCCCCAGCACCCAATCATTGCCTGCGCCCGATTCGATATAATCATTTCCAGCTCCGCCTAAGATGATGTCATTATCTTGACCAGCATAGATCTCATCATCGCCACCTTGGTTGGTATCGGTAGTTGCAATTAACCTGATAACACCAGCATCAAGGGTTACTTGCCCCATATCGCCGATAATAAGGTCATTATCAACGCCAGAAACTGGCGAGTTAGCTGACATGTTGGCACCATAAATATCATCGCTACCTTGGCCACCAATTAAGATATCGTCGCCTTGATTCCCGATTACGATGTCATTACCACCGCTAACAAAACCAAGATTTGTCACCTCGGTTACATCCGCTAGCGAGGTTGAAAGGATACGATTAACACCAGACAGCTGGTTTATGCTTCCTTGGTCTGCAATCACGATATCGTCGCCCAAACCAGCATCGATAGTATCGTTAGCTACCGCCAATAGATCCGCAGTTTCAGGGTTATCACCGGCATCGCTCAGATTTACCACACTCAAGATCTGAGTACTTAGGTCTAGGCGAGTGGACACATCAACATTAAAGCCTGCATCCCCATAGATATGGTCTGCACCATCAAGACCAAATATATAGTCGCTTCCCGAACCACCAGCAATATGGTCTCCATGCTCACTACCTGTCAGCGTATCGTTACCTTGTCCGCCATATAGGGTCACCGAACCGCCCGCACCTGAAGCATCTAAGATATCGTTACCAGGGTTATTAAACTCACGCGCTTTATCGGTTTTCTGGTCTGATGTTGCATTATATGCAAAGCCATTTTGGCCGGTATCACCAAACAAGATAAGTACGCCATCTGCATTACTGCCCGTTACGGATAGGGTGTCACTTCCACCACCACCGTGTACAACAGTGATAACATCAGCAGCCGTATCCTCGATGACTAGGTTGTCATTACCTTGTCCAAGCAGTAGCTCCACAACCTCAATATCACTATATTCAATCCCAGCCCCCATTCCCAAGCCAGTAAGGCTAATGTCACTAAGGACACCACTGTCATTTTCTAAGCTGCCATCATTGAAGATATTTAGCAGGTCAGTTTGTAGCACTTCTTTAACTTCAATATTCTTAACCGGAAGCTCACTGTCGCTTTCACTTGGCAGTGTAACTGCAATGCTTAATGCTCGTGCTTTACCTTGTGGAACGCCTCCCTCCACAATAAGCTTGCCTTGGATTCCAGTTAAGGTATGAGGTTGTAGTGGTGGGTTCTGTACCGGTTGCCCTGATTGCTGTTGATAGTCAGGATTTACCGCCAGTGTAATGCTAATCGCCTGATCCCAGTTGCTGGCATCAAAGGTGACTGTATTGCTGGCCGCATTAAAGCGAGGATCGGCGCTACTAAATAGCGTTTGTCCGTCATTTAGCAGATTCACAGTTACGGTAGAACTCGGAGCTCGACTTAACACTAAGCTATAATCATCGCCCTGAGTTTGGCTGACTAAGGTCGAGCCATCGGTTTGAGTAACAATAACTGCACCGCTATCGTTGTCACTCACAAACAGCACCTGCTGAGTGTCATCAACCTGATTATATTCAGATTGAACCACGTTACTGCTAACCGAAAGATTGACGCTACCCTGATAGAGGTTTTCGACTGCGTTGTCATCTAGTGCAGTAACGCTAAAACTCTTCACTATATTCCAGTTATCGCGGTCAAAGGTCAGCTCTGTATCGCTAAACCCAAGTTGAGCACTGACTCCAGCGCCAAACACCTCTGATAATGATACCGTGACCACTTCCCCAACCTGTGGTTGAGTGGAAAGACGAACATCAAATACAGCGCCACTTCCTCCTTCTGTTATCTGCTCTCCACCTTGAGGAACAACGATAAGATCGGATTGGTCATTATCAAACACGGTAACTTCAACATTAGCAATATCAAGATTATCAAAGTCAGGGTTATCACTGCTTACACTATGGCTTATCACATAATCGCGACTGCCTTCCATCGCACTATCATCAATGGCTTTAACATAAATAGAGGTAGTGTCTTGCCAATTAACGCCAGCCTCATAGGTGACAACCAAGGATTCATAAAAATTAATGCCATCGGTTGATACAAGTATACTCGCCGCCTGACCATTGCTATTGTCTTTATCACTGGTAGAGGCTCTCGCGGCTGATACGGTCACATAAGCGATTGTCGCAACATTGGGTTCTGCAACGCTTAACGATAGGTTGTACATATCCTCCATGCCATCTTCACCAACCGTAACCGATTGATTATCAATAGCTATAGCACCGTTTTCTTGGCTAGCCACATTTAGAGATACGCCATCTACAAAAATGCCGTTATACGCTTCATCGTCACTAAATACACTGTGGTTTATAAAACTGCTACGCCCTTCAACTGAGTATGAAACAATCGGTTTCGTGACATCACTTGCCACATTAAATACATCGGCGCCAAGCCCACCTATAATGGTTGTTTCAACCTCAGCATTAGTACTTAAGACATAGAAGGTATCATCGCCTTCAAGTCCATCAACCTCTGCAAATTCAATACCTAGGTAGCTAATATTCAAGCCAGCACCAAAGATTCCATCCTCGGTGATCATAAAGTTATCATCACCCTCGGTACCTAGCACCACCACCTTATCGTTACCTGCGCCACCGTCTATTTTCAGTGCCGCATTGATACTATATTCAATGGTATCTGCCCCTTCACCCCCAAACAGTTCAACATCGACGCTGTTGTTGGTAAGGCCACTGTCTTTAAGTAGGAAGGCACGTACAACAAAGCTATCATCACCCGCTTCACCATAAAGCTTGGTTACCGCCTTGTTAGAGTAAACCTTAATGCTGTCCTCACCATCGCCGCCATAGATAACCATCGGCAAGCTATTACCATTACTCAAAAAGCCTAATGTGGTTTCGTTGGTTTCAATCTCATCACCCACAGCAACCGTGCCAAGAGAGGCCAAGCGGTCACTACCAAATAACTGACCAACCTGGAAGGTATCGTTATCCGCACCACCATCAAGGGTAAAAATAGTACTGGTATCGTCACTGTAGAAGCTATCTTCACCATCTAAGCCGTTCACAATAAAGCGGGCATTAACATTGCTATCGTAATTGATGCGTTCAATCGCCGCCGTATAACCATCACTGCCATCTTGATTTAGCGCAGCCACAAAATTTGCGCGAATCAAGAAGTGATCCGCAGTGACCAGTCCATTGAATGTGACACTATCTGCACCATTATTAGGCGCACCAGAATCTTCAATATCGATAACGTAATCTTTATCTCCACCACTGCGATTGATGATATAGCTATCGCTACCACCCTCACCATCTAACACCAATCTATCTGCACGAGTATTGAGTTGGTTGATAGTAATTTCATCATCTCCAGCCCCCGTATTGATATAGGTGTCACCTTGTAACGTTTGGGTATCCACCAGCACGGTATCCTTGCCTGAACCCATATTGAGCACAATATTTTCAGCAACTAACGCGCCCTGAATAACAACGTTATCTTGGTCGTCTCCACCAGTGAGGTTGATATCTTGTCCAGCCATCATTGAACCTTGGATATCTGCCACACCGCCAGTAGCATCTTGGTCTCCAGTCTCTCCTGCATCTATCTGAATGTTGATATCTAGCGCGGCATCTAACACAGCGCCCGTTTGCAAGGTAAAGCCATCACCAGAGTTGATATTGATACTGCTGCTGGTTACTAAGCTCACACCAGAGGCGATAGTGATGTCATCAAATCCGGAATTATCGGTCGAGATAAGATTAATATCTCCCACAGCGTTTACACTCTGGTCAACAGTCAAGGGACTGCGAGTGATCATATTGATCTCTCCACCAGCCTTAAAACCGCTAGAGATCCCAGTGACCACACCCCCTACATTTAGTGCGCCGGTATTTTCGATATAGGTACTACCCGTAGTAGATTGACCTTGGATATTTCCAACTTCGGTTGCAAGCGCATTATCTGCGCTACCAATATCTAAAGAAGCAAATAAATAGGTCTTACCTGAAATGATATTATTGCCATTCGCATTGTCGTTTAGAATGCGTCCGGCAGGAGCTGCGATAAAGGCAATCGCCGCCGCGCCAGTTTGAATAGTATCGAGATATAGATCACCTCGAGTCTCGGTGATATGAGTGTTGTTAGCACTGGATATTGTAAGGTTTTCACCCTCGGCTGAGCCCGAATCTATTTCAAGGTCATTACCTGCTTGACCAATAGTATCTAGACGGGACGTCAATGAAATACTTGCGCCGACAATATCAGCTATCTCACTTACGTCATCCGTTACCGCATCCACAATGGCTAAATGAGCCGCCAGTGCAACATCCCCCTGCGCTGACTCCACATGGTCGACATCAAGATTACCGTCGGTTTCATTGATACCGATGTCGGCATCTGCATAGGCAGTTAATAAGCCACCTGTTAAATTGATATCAAGTAGATTACCAAGCTCACCTATACCACCAGCTTGCGCACTTAACACCACATCTTGCGCACGGATATTCTCATAATCATGGTCAAAGCTATCGACAATCGAGCCATTTAGAGCAATTAAATCAACCTTACCGCCGCTTGAGTAAATGGTGGCAATATTAAGGTTAGAGTTTATCTCGGTAATATAGATATCTTGCTCAGCACGAGCAGTCAGGGTTGCATCAGCATCAAGGTCGATATTAAAACGGTTGATAGAGCTACCAATAGCCCCAGAGCCTGCCTCAAGAATTAAGGTGCTACCTGCCACAACGGAAGCAGAGCTGCCGACGCCATCTAATAGCGATTGTTTCGATTTAATGCGTACATTATCACCAGAAACAGAGCCAATGGTCATCGATTGCTCCGAGCCAAGGTACACATTTCCGCTAGCTGTCGCATTAATAATACCCGCAACTAACACATCGATATCTTCACGCTGGTCAATCACAATTTTATTCACGCTCGCAGTACGATAATCACTCGAGCTAATAGCCGTTACTGAAGATGCCAAGCTTGGGTCGACTTCCGATAAATCGATTACTTGACTCGCAATGCGGCTAACTTGATAGGTCTCGCTGCCTAAAGAAATATAGCTGCCTTGAACCAAACCAATACTTTGCCATGTCTCGCCATTGCTGTTAATCAAGGTAGTCAGTTGTGGCGCTGTGCTAATTGCCGCCACATCTAAGGTCACAGCAACCTCTACCGACAGAGCGTTTGAGGTTAAGGTCAATGTAGTCGCACTTACCGAAGCAATCTCATAGAAGCTTCCTTCATCATTGGCATTGGCACTATCGCCTGCAATGCGTATCTGCATGCCAGCCACAAAACCATCGGCTAACCAACTGCCAGTGGCACGAACCAAGGCATCGCCACTGTCCGCCTCAACCACATCGACAAGCACATTTTGGGTGCGCTCAGCAAATAAGAAGTAAACATCGTTTCGTTCAGCTGCTGCTAATTGGACACGTTCATCGGCGCTGTAATCACCATCGAGATCAATCTCAACTGAGCCAACCGCACTGCCCACATCATCTTGAGTAACCACGGTAATATTGCCAGCAGATGAAAGATTTGCCTCTTCAACAGTCGCTTGGGTATTGGTAATAGGTTTAAGCAAGCTACCACTGATAAGGTTGGTTAGCTCATCTTCTGTCCATACATGCACACTGGCAGTAAGTTCAGTGCGCTTAGTTTCGGTGATTTGATAGCTGTAGTCAGCGTCATATGCCTGAGTACCATAGCTATTATGTAGGGCATGATATTCCGCTGTGCGCTTGTTTACTAAGGTTTGAATCGCATCATCGATAAAGCTATCAAGCTCGCTATCGGCCAAGCCATTTTCAGCGCCAATAACCGCATACACTTCTCTATAATACGCTTCTTCATCGACAGAAAGATTTACCTCTACGCCTTGGGTGTAATCACCATCAAACTGCCCATTCCTAATATTCCAATAGGTGCTGTATTCCATCTCACGAGAAGAAATATAGGCATTTATTATGTTGTCGATTTTCTGTTGCGATGCGTCGCTACCACCGATTAAGC
Source organism: Vibrio gallicus (assembly GCF_024346875.1). NCBI lineage: Bacteria > Pseudomonadati > Pseudomonadota > Gammaproteobacteria > Vibrionales > Vibrionaceae > Vibrio > Vibrio gallicus. The sequence continues at coordinate 895,070 of NZ_AP024871.1, read as the reverse complement.
CAAGGTTTTCCCAAAGACCTGTGCTCAATTCTTCATAGCTACGCTCATCTCGAGCAGTCGAGTTATTAGCATCAATCAACGAGCCATTAGCCACGGTAATCGTGATATCACCCGCGTTACTGGTGATCTCTTTAACTAACAAGTGACCATCAATCTCACTTAGATAAATATCGTTATTTGCCAACACAGTTACCGAATCACGGTTTCTCTCACCGCTATCAATCACTAGCGCGTGGGATGCACTACCCACCTGTGCTTCAGAGTTAATATAGATGGTGCCACCACGTACAACTCCAGTTGATCCAGACTTGCCTTCAACACCACCAACAGCAGATAGGTAAACCTTACCTCCGGTATCACGCGCTGACTGATAGTTACTTGCTGAAGTGATATTGTTCACCACAAGCAAGCCATCCGTCTCAACCAAGTTAATTAACCCGCCATAGGTGCGAGCAGTAATTGCCCCTCCGCCTAGGTTGGTGAGATTGGTCCGCAGTGCATTATTAGCCGCATCGATACTGCCATCAGCATTGGTTTGGGCAACGCCACCTATGCTCTGTGCAGTTAGATTAATGTTTTCACCACCGACAATACCCGTAGACTTAGTCACTATCTCGGCATTAGTCATGATGGTTGTCGTACCGTAGGTATTGCTGATTGCACCTTGTACGATAACATCACCACCACGATTAGACGTGATATCAATAGCGCCAGCTTCAAGGCCAGTAAAGGTAATGGCAACCCCATAGTCAGCTCGAATAGAGTGGGTTGATTCGTAGCGAACCTTGCTCTCTTCTACAAACTTGGCATAGTAGGTTTTTTTACCCCACCAAGTACTCTCCGTCCATTTGCGCACTAATGAGGTTTCATTTTCTAAAACAATCGCTTCATCCAGTTCACTGAATTTATACGTTTCACCACCTTCATCAAACTCAAAATAGGCGCCCTCACCACGCAAGGTTGGAGAGCCCACCACCTCAGGCTCACCGTCAAAGCTGACATCTTTCGGGTCTTTAGCAAAGGCATCAATTCCTAGCCATGAAGATGTCCCCTCGGTGGTATAGCGGCGTTCAAAGGTTTCTTGCCCCATAGTCCAGGAATAACGCCAGCCTTGTTTAGGGTTATAGGTCATGTCATCAGACCCGCCCACAGCCACACCGTTGGTTGAAACCGTCACACCATTTTCATCCTTGGTATAGATGGTCTCTATTGGGTTATCCGACGTGCCTTTGGCTTTATCGCGAATAATTAAGGTACCCTTACCGCGTTGTGAGGCATCCAGTCCCATGATGGTGATATCTAAATCGGTATTGTTAACGACATCTATCTTCGCATATCCCCCTAGTAGCTCGATTTCGGAGTTACTATTGGTATTTAAGATATGCCCTTCAAGCTCGATATAACCCCCACTAACGCGCATATCACCCACGACAAGTTGGTCGTTGGTCGCGTCATAAAATACCGAGAAGTCCTCACTTCCCACATCAAGGCGAACATAACCTGTCACACCGCTATTACGCAGTTCAGTAATGGTATTCTCAAGGGATTTATCAATATTTAGGGTAAAGCTCTCTTTACCACTTTGAATTTTGCCATTGATATTGATGTATTCTGCGGTAATGGAGATATTGTCCGCATAGATACTAGGCCCAGTTATACTGCGATTAACTAAGTCGCTTATCGCAGTAGCAGACGCTTGTTTAAGTCCATCATCATCAATCACTGCATTCCATTTTGCGTATTCAGACCCATCCACAGAATAGGTTGAACCCGGTGGTAGGCTGATCACGGTAGAGCCGCCAGTCATAACCACTTGATCTTTAACATCAATATCGGCATAGATGTTAATATCACCTTTACCTAGAGTGCTCGATCCTGCGCCGCTTAAGCTCTTAAGTTCTAACTTACCGCTACGGTTAGCAATATCACCGTTTAAGGTGATAGATGGCCAGCTCAATACCGAGTTATTGTCGGAAACATCAACCCTATTGTTTAGCTCTATCAGTGCTAGATCTAGGTCAACATCGTTGGTAATTGATATGATAGGGTCGTTATCATCCCCAGTATCTTGACGTTCCCCATTTAAGAATACCCCTCCATTTTGTTGTGGAATGGTAATATCGTTCACCACCAATGAGGCTAAGGTGTGGTTCAAAATAGTAACGGATGCATCGCCTGGAGATAATACGCTACCGGTATCTTCATACTCTCCTGAGCGGATATCAATGCGACCTGCTTCGGCATGGATATCATTTATGGTAATAACCGGAACATTGAGAGAAATAGCATAGTATTCGCCATCACTATCAACATCCATCAAGCCCTTTTCAACCATCACGGTACGCAAACGATTAATCTCTGACTTATAAAAAGCCTCGATATCAGAGTCACTAGACTTACCATCATTGAAAATAGACAGCTGTTCCTCGGCATATTCAAGGTCATCAAATAGGCTAGAATCTAATGCTTCAATTGAAGTAGAAAAACTAATGCCTTCGCTCTGGATAACCTGATTAACGCTACCATTGTCATTCAAGCTTATAAATTCAATCGCTTGGTTTCTGCGAATACCCGTTTCCAATGTACCTGCATTATTGACTGTGCCTGTAGTGCCGATAGTGACATTACCACCAAGATCAGCCGTTCCACCAATTGCGGTAGCCCAGTTTATGGTCTTGGTTTGCGCATCCATATCTGCAAAACCAAAGCGCTCTGCATGCAGGTTCATCTGCCGCGCTGTCTTAACATGCGCACCAGATGCAATTGTAATGTTGTTGGTTTGTGATAGCGTAGCGAAAGCGCCAGCATCATCAATTGGAATTACGCTATCAGAGAAGCTATCAATTAGCGCATGAACCTTATAATCATCGCGGTTAAAATCTGTATCAGTCCCGGTCGAAATGTTCACATCACCATAAGCGGTAATGTCTGCCCCAAGGTCAATCAATACCGTATTCACTGGGGTGATATTAACCGTGGCGTTGGTTACTGAAACCGAAATTGCACCACTTGAATCCGCTTCCACATTGCCAACGGCTGTGCCCTGACCACGTGCTGAGATCTGCAATTCTCCCTCAGAGAGAAGCACAGCATTCTCACCAATACGTACATTGGCCAACAGTTCATCATCTGTGATCTTAACCGTAGCCCCTGTACCAGCTAGTGCACCGGTGGCATTCAATACCACCTTATCGGTAATATCGATATCATTTAATGCATTTAGTGCGATACCGTCAGACTCGCCAAGCCCCCATGCTGTTAGGCTGGCATCATTACCCACATCAATATTAGTCGCCATATCAAGTACAGTTCGACTGTCAGCTCCCGCCGCGCTCGCTAGCCCAATAGCGACAACATCAATCCTTCCGTTTTGATTTTTCTGGGCGCGGTTAATTGCATCAATATTAATATCGGATGCGCTGATAACTAGGTTATCGCTATCACTTATGCCATCACCAACAATCACGGCCACATCAGCGGTAACGTCGTGATCAATTTCAGCGCCAGAGCCCGACAGCAAACCACCTGAAGCCACCACAACCTTGGCATCAAACTTGGCTATGTGTTCAGCCTTAATATCCAATACCCCATCACCTGAGGTCGCGCCTAAGGTAATGCTAGATTCATCATCCAAAGTGACTTTGGTGTTACTCGTTGATTTGGTATCAGCACCTACGCCTGCTCCCGCAAGCGCCCCGCCACTACCAGCAACCGCAAATACATAGTTATCCTCGGTGGCATTCGCCACCATGGTGAGATCACCACCGCGATAATCCGTGGCACTAACAGTCAATAAGGTATCTACATCGGTTTCACTATCTGCAAACACCACACCCGCAGCAATAAAGCCTGCTGAAATACCATATGCTTCAGATTCTTGCTTGGCATTGGCTAATGCTTTTACCGTACCTTCACCCGCCGCCGTGATATCAGAGTCAGACATAGTGACGCTAATATCTCCGGTGATATTGGTCTCTACAAATACCCCTGCACCACTAAAACCAAGCCCAAGCGCTACTGATGTTGCAATCCCCATGGTATAAATATCATCGGTCGAGCTTGCGGTTAGAGTAAAGTCGCCACTGCTGACTAAGGTTGAGTTATCAATATCACTATTAAGGTCAATATCGACCTCATTGATTACTCGGGTTGCACCAATAGAAATTGCCGCACCCGCAGCAAATGTCCCAGCAACCGTAGCGACAGCGGCGGTTGCATCTACATCAGACGTACTACTGGAAGTCACTGAAATTTCAGAGGCGGCAACCATAGCGCTGTCTTTGATGTAGCTATCAATATCTGACACGATATAGTTTTCAACCCGCACGGCAGCCCCAGACACACTTACCCCGCCTGCGCCACCGACCACCGCCATACTCCCCGCACCTACACCGGCGTTAACGGTCATATTTTGGTTTGCATCTAACAGTAACTCACCGGATGCATGCACACTGCTGTTGTCAATATAGCTGTTGACTATCAAGCGATCGCTATCAGAACCAATTTCATTAACCGCTATCGCAGCCCCAAGTGAAGCTCCAAACCCACCTCCAGCGCCACCTGCGCCCGCAACCGATACAGCGGCAACGGTTGAGGTAATCGAAGAAGTATTGTCAGCTGTCACGTGTACCTGGCCGACTTTATCGTTGGATGCGCCAATGGTGCTGTCAGAGATATAAGCGGTTGTTTCACCAAATACAGCATTCTTAGTTTCTGCACCGGCGCCACTTAGAGCAACGCCACCACCAATACCACCTGCCACGGCAACAGATGCCGCCACTGAGGTAGCCGAAATAGTATTGTTGGTATTAGCTGACAGGCTAATATCACCTGAGTTGAGCTCTCCTACACCCACAATATAACTGGATGTGTTAGCGTCGACCGTATTTTTAGCCAGTGCAACCCCAACAGCAAGTGACACCCCACCACCAGCACCGAAAGCGGCAGCTAATGAGGCCGCGCCAGCATCAGCGGTTATCTTGGTGGTATTATCCGCATCTAAAGTAAGGCTTGCGCTATTGATCACTTTGCTTGAAGCCGAGCTGTTATCTATGTAGCTCTCTACATCCGCATAAATATCATTTTCAGTACTTACTCCCGCACCAGCACCTGATAGGCCACCACCGGCACCGCCAGATGCCGCCATACTGCCCGCACCCACGCCAGAGAAAATAGTCATGTCACCATCGGCGTCGACATTAACCGCACCTGTGGTCGTAATACCACTGTTTTTCACATACGCGCGCACGCCTTGGCGAGAGCTACTACTACCAATATTATTGGAGGCAAGCGCGGCACCAATCGCCACACCAATACCACCTCCAGCGCCACCGGCTCCAGATACCGCTACCGCAACCACAGTGGCATCGATATCAGAGGTATCAGAGGCAGTAATATCTATCTTACTGGCGCTATTTATTTGTGCGCTTTCGATAAACGATGTGGTTTGCCCAAACACGCTGTTTACCGCTTGCGCACCCGCACCACTTATTGCAACGCCGCCACCTGCGCCTGCGGCAAACGATGCAGTCGCCGCTACTGAGGTCGCATCAATATCATTGGTGGCACTCGCGGCAACGCGAATGGCACCTGTACTATCAACAGAACTCCCCCCTTTGATGTAGGCGGAGGTATCTACATCCACTAGGTTTTCTGCAATCGATATACCTATGGTTAATGTGCCACCGCCACCAGCACCACCGGCAATACCAAGTGAAGCTGAGCCTAGCTGTGCTGTAATCGTCGACTGACTCGTGGCATCCACTGCAATACTCAGCGCATCAATAGTCGCACTACTTGCATTAGAATTATCAATATAGCTATCAACCATCGCGTATACATCATTGGTCGTTACTACCCCAGAACCGGCCGCAGCAAGACCACCACCAGCACCGCCAGCAACTGCCATGCCACCTGCGCCTACACCTGCAAAAATTGTCATTTGAGCATTTGCGGTAACCGCCAGAGCGCCAGAGGCATCAAGGCTAGAGTCTTGAATGTACGATGACACTTTAAGGGCGTTATCGGATGTGCCTATTTCATTTTCAGATACGGACGCACCAATTGATACCCCAACGCCACCGCCGGAGCCACCCCCTCCAGATACCGATACTGATGCCACTGTTGCAGTTATGTCTGAGATATTCTCAGCATCAATACTCACCGCGCCAGCACTTTGTATATCCGCACCATCAAGATAAGCCAGTGTATCGCCATTGATGCTATTCATAGAGTTGGCACCGGCGCCCGATACCGCAATTCCACCACCAGCACCAAAGGCTACCCCTAGCGAAGCGGCGATAGATAACGAGTCAATGGTATTATCGGTAGTCGCATCAATGTCGATTGCGCCAGTTCCTAGAACCACATCTGCACCCGCCACAAAGGCACGGGTATTGTTATCTACCTCATTGCGTGCAAGCGCGACTCCAACGGTAATTGCAACCGCACCACCAGAGCCAAATCCAGCGGCTATCGTTGCCGCTGCCGCATCCGCGTCAATATCTGAGACATTACTCGCATTGAGAGTAAGCGATGCTGCTTTTAATGTTTGTCCCCCCGCCGAGCTGTTGTCGACATAGGCATCAACATCTGCATATATTTGGTTAAGCGCCCCGACCCCAGAACCTGAAGCTGCAATCCCTGCACCACTACCACCTGCGGCGATAGCCATAGAACCTGCACCGACCCCTGCATCAATATCTAGATCAGCAGTTGAGGTAATCGAAATATTTGCAGTGGTATCAATATCGGAATCAATCACATTGGCGATAACACCAAGACGATCACCAGAGTTACCAATACTATTTTCAGTCTCTGCCCCACCTATCGATACACCCAAGCCGCCGTTAGTACCACCGGCGCCGGCAATCGAAACCGCGGCAATTTCAGCTTTGATCTTAGCGGTATTGCTTGCACTTACAGTTACATTACCTGAGCTGTAAACTTGGCTATTTGCCAACGATGCCTTGGTAGTGCCAGTAATTGAATTTACCGCATTCGCACCCGCGCCACTGGCAGTGATAGTGCCTGAACCCCAGCCAAGGGCAAAAGAGGTAGCCACTGAGGTTGCGGTAATTGTCGCGTTAGTGGTCGAAATAACTGAAACGTCACCCGTTCGATCATCCGATGCCCCGAGATCTACATTATCAATCAATGCAATGGTGTCATTATCAATATCGTTGCTTGCCAACGCCACACCGATACTCAAGCTGACCGCCCCAGAAGAAGCAGAGAAGGTTCCTGCAATGGATGCCCCAACTACTGCACTGGTAATGTTGCTCGTATCTTTTGCTTCTACCGATATAGAGTCGGCTTTAATGATGTGATTAGCTTCTATAGCTGTAATGCCAGAGGTGGTATCTATCATAACTGAGTTATCAGTGGTCGCTCCAACCCCTGATAACGCGCCAGCCACCCCATCATTAGAGTTGGCAAGCGCAACCGATGCGGCCACCACCACCGAGGTAATCTCTTGTTTGCTTTGTGCAAACGTATCAACCGCCCCGCTAAGATCGACACTGGAATCGCTAATAATGGCGCTAATTGCGTTAGCCTTGCCGTTGTCATCACCAATATAGTTCTCTGCTAGCGCTACACCGATCCCGCCAGACACTCCTGTGCCAGTGGTTGCTCCAGCCCAAGCAATCGAAGCCGAGATTACGGTTGCACTAATATCGCCATCGGCGTCAGCACGAACATACAGACCGTTATCTGCTGTAGATTTAACGCCACCACTAGCAAATTGGTCGATACTCGAACCATCGACTTGAGCAATGGTATCGCCATACACCTCATTTTGTACTGAAGCACCACTACCTGATAGGGTAATCGTGGTTTTACCACCGCTTTGCAGTCCGATAGATGGGGCAACTACCACCCCAATAATATCGGTTTCGTTATGTGCTTTTACATCCATTCGCGAGGTGGCTAAATCCTCACCTGGCAAGGTAATCAAGCTGTCTTCCACTCGCGAGCGGGTATTCATCCGCACCTTGTTATAGCTTACTGCAGCCGCAACCGATAACCCGACTTTGGTATCAAAATTAGGCGAGGTTTCTTTACTTACACCCGCACCAATCGCAACCGATAAGATGTCCGCTTCACTATTAGCTTGATGACGTACCGCGCCAGTTGCAACATCCATATCTACATTGCTAATCAGGGCGTCAATGTCACTATCAATATTATTTTCCGCATAGGTAACCGCAACCGTACCGCTGCCTGCGTATGCCACCCCAAGTGCAACCGCATAGATTTCTGAACCATCTTTTGCCTCAATATCGAGTGCAAAACCATTACTATTTTTGCCATTGATAGAGGCCGAAGTGATATCGGTGAGGAAGGCATCAATATCGTTGGTAACGTTATTGATTGATACATTCCCAGTGATTGCAATGCTGCTACTATTAGAACTTGGTGGCGTATCTGCTACCCCTGACAAGGCTGCCGACACTGAAGCTGTGACCACCGTAGTGTTGTTATTCGCATCAATATCTAGGCTGTCTAGGGTTAAGAGGTTAATTCCAGAAATGCCGGCATCAATATCTACATCCACATCATTGCGCAGACCAATACCTGCTGCTGCCAACGCGAATTTTTGCGCCTCAGAGCTGGAATAAGCAATAGGGAAAGCAAAGACTCCTGCATTATCGGTCGCATTTAGAGTAAGAGCATCCGCATTAAGACTGTTTAGATTGTATATCGCCGCTGAGGTCGTATGGTCTACGATATTAAAGATGAAGGCACCAGATACCGAGATACCATAAGAGCTATTGTTGGTTTTTGGCGTATCACCACCTGATGGCGCCACCTTACCCGTTGCCCAAGCGGCACTAATTGCCGACCCTATTACAAAACCATCACTACTTGCGGCAACCTTCACATCACCATTAACATCCACGTTGCCGCTGCGAGTAATGGCATCACGGCTACCAATCTCAGCCTTGGTAACCTTATCAATAATGTTTACTATCGAAGAGGCGCCAACCCCAATCGCACCGCCTGAAGCACCACCACCGGCAAAGGTAATAATATCGACGCGATTATCTGCGGTAACGCTTAAACGCTCAGCCCCATCAGGGTTACTGATACGCGTACCCACCATCAGATCAACCCCAGATTCAACCTGCGCATGGGCATTGCTATCGATGATATTATTAATAAATAACCCAGATATCCCTAGGGTACCTTTACCATAACCCGCTGAATAACCTAAGTTAATCGCAAATACATTTGAGTCTGCATCTAGCTTTAGGTTGTCAGCATAAACTTGCGCACCATCTTCAATAATCGCGGTACTGTTCACCGTTACGCTATTGATATATACACTGACACCTGCACCATTTAGCGATTCAGATTGACCCGATTTTTCATAAATGGTTTTCAGAATTGGAATATTGGAGTTGGTCGCGGTTAATAACCCCACATAATCGACCTGCTGATTAATGGTATTGGATGTCACTGCAACATCTCTGTCACTCACCAGTAAGGTGCCAAGGAAGCCCTCGACAATATCGTAATAACCCTTATCTACGCCTTCATCATAGGTATTTTCCAGTGCTGTTCTCTGGTTGAGTTGTACACTACCCAAAACCTTTGCATTGGCGTTTTGTTCAACATTGAGGTAACCAAAGTTAAGCCCAATCGAAACCTTAGCGCCGGCGGCTTCAGCCTTAACGGTGTTATCAATAAGATAAAGGTCAGAGTCACCACCAAGTAATTGACTTGGTAGGCTAGTCACCTTGTCACCAAGCAGTTGCCATTGTGTCGGATCACTAAAATCAGCTTGTGATAAACGCAGCGTCACAGGGTCACTACCTATGTATTTATACACGGCTCCCAAATAACCAATATCAGGCTGTTTAGACTCACTGTCTTGCTGCCACTGATAATCTTTATAGTGAAAGCCCACCAAATCATCAGGCTCGATACTATAATCTGTATCTATTTGATCTGGCTGAATAAAATCAGGTTTTACATACTTAAAGGTGGTATCTGGACTGATTAAACCGGTTAGGTTTTGGGTTTGTGAATCAAGGGTGAATTTATCCAGAACATCTAATTTGGTATTGCCTTGCAGTATGGCATTGGCGTTATTGTCCATATCAGCAATCATTACTGATACAGCGCCGCCAAATGGAACTTGCTTAAACTCGCTCTTGGTGCCTGTAGAGCCCGCCAGCTGTGACATCTGTGAGACCGAACTTGAGGTTGAGGCAACACTGGTAAGCTGTCTACTATCAACAGAAGCGGTCTGCTCTAAAGAACCACCTACCTGAATATCACTGCTTTTATCGGCAAGTCCAATCAAGGCATTGGCATTATTGGTATCATCGGCATAACCAAAGGCAATGCCTAAGGTAAATTTGGTCGGCTTTAAGCGATCAGATGGCGCAACACGCTTGGTTATCCAATTTGGTAATCCCACCTTAGATAGTTTATCAGCCGCCTTCTGTTTGTATTTGTCTTTGAAGTTATCAACGATGCTTGGCACGCGGTCAACTATTGCTTCGACTTCGGTTCCCCAAACGCCATCCACACGACCTTGGTTGTGCTCGGCGTTAACATCCACATTACCAGCAATAATAATATCACCCGCTAATGTCGCATTGGTGTCGCCATGCTCTATATGTACCGCAACACTGGCGGCAAGTTTACCTTTATCGCCGGCATCACTAAGTGAGCCAACATAGGTGAAATCTGAGGTGTAGGCTGATACATCAAGGTTACCCTGCCCAATAATATTTGCTGTTTCTGATACTAAGGTGGTGGAATCACTCTCTAAGATCCCTACCGCGACACTGGCAGCAAAGCCCTTAAATCCATAATACGGTTCAGCGGCTACCTTCAAGTAGTTCTCAACCTTAGATGAAATGACAACGTCGCCTTGTGCGACAATCGTACCATTCATTTCGATATTCGCATCCGAGCGGATACTACCTATTGCTACCGAGAATAAGATGCCTAACGGCTCAGAGGTGACACGCGCAATGGAGCGCGATTCAATGGTGACGTTATCACCCGTGATAGTTGCATTTTCATCGATAGTGATAGTGGTATCGACTTTAGAGCGCGAGTAGCCGAAGAACAGAGCAAAATTCTCAAGCTCAGCCTTGAAATCTTTGATACTCAGTTCATCAGACTCTAGGGAATCACCACCATAATTGACTGGGCTATCGGGATTGGTTTCAGCAAAGGCGACAATCGCTATATCTCGCCCTTCGATGCTAACAGCACCAATAGAGATACTGGCACCTACATCGTCATAATTATAAAAGCCTAGGCCTTTTATCTTATTGCGAGAGTCCGAAGCGAATATATCAATATCTCCATTTTGGCCGATAGAAAGCCCTTTAGCCGAGATATTTACGCCATCTTCAATCACAATATGGCGTGCATAGAACCCAATATCACCAGCGCTGTCACTAAGGTCGTTGGTGACAACATTTGCCTTAACCGTGATAGTGCCACCGGCCTCAAACTTAATCGACTGACCGACAATAGATACGTTACTGTCGATGGTAAGATTGCCTTCTGATTCACTTACCAATGCAAAGTTATCACCACTAATATTGGCAAAGTCGAAATCACTGACATCAAAGACACCACTGCCACCATAAAATACAATGTCATTACTGGCCGCTAAATCAGCCACAGTAACATTCACAATATCGGTAACCGTACGTGAATCTAAGTCAATTCTAAATTCATTGGTTCCTAAACCACCTTTGAGCTCAGAATTAGTTTGAGCGGCATCTAAGCTCACATCAATGGTGGCAGTAGAGGCATCAAGTATAGTTGCGCCAGTGGTGGCACTTAACATCGCATGTTCAATATCTTCTATAGACACACTTTTGTCAGTTTGAGTATCCCCCTTCCAAGCCAAGGAGCTATCGGTTACATCCAGTTGGGTATGGGTGCTAGTGGTTGCCCCAGAAACCGTATCATAACCGGTCAACCCCTTAACTGAGGTGTCATCATCATCAACTGTAAAAAAGTCAATGCCCATAGAGCCAACAAAGGTATCACTGCCTCCATTACCTCGCTGAGTGGTCAATTGTGCAGATGCAACTAAACCAAGGCTGACACCAGTAACAACTGAATTGGTCACCGAGCTGCCATCAAGACCAAGCACGTTAAGAAGTGAAGCGTCACTACCCGCAACACCAAAAGAAGAGATACCTGAAATCGAAAGTTGCGCAGAGCCTTGCTCAAACGACGCAAACATAGCGCCACTTTCACGACTGTCGGCTAAATTAATAAGCGCAATTAGGTCTTCCAATGTTTGAGCGGTTTGGGTATCAACTTCAACAACGGTAGTGTCGTCATCAAGAGCGAAGATAAGCGAAAACTCACTCAGATCAGTCCAGCCATCAATAAGGTTAATATCGGTTGATTCAGATAATCCATGGAAATCTGTGGCGTTAAAATCGTCATCGCCATCGGCGCCAATCAACTCTGCACTTTCAATGCCAAGCAGGCTGATAGTCGCCAGGTCTGTGATCAACTGGTCATTGTTTAATTCAAAGCTATGTGCCACGCCAGTATTGCTACTCATATCTGCAATTAGGGTATCTTCCCCTTCACCTGCATCCACAATGTCATCTGACTCACCTGTCACATAGATAAAGTCGTCACCCGCACCACTATCTACAATATTAATGCCTTGCGCGCCGCGAATAATATCGCTGCCTTGTAGCGTTGAAATAGTACTATTACCGGCAAAAGCAGATAGGTCGACATCATCAGCCCCAACGCTGCCTTCAAGGCCAATATAATCTGCTCCATCAAAGCCAACTAAGGTATCGAGTACTTTTGTCCCCGCTTGAGATATAAGTGCAGTAGCCCCATTACTGGCTGAGATAAGTCCAACCATCGGTTGTCCAGAATACAGCCCTCCGAATTCAATGCTCCAGCCATCACTTTCTGCGGTAACGATCAGCTGTCCATAGGCAAGGTCAAGGGCCTTTTCGATAGCGCGAGATATATCGCGCGCACGGGCATCCCATGCTAACTCATCGGTAACTAGGGTTTCACTATTAACATCAATGCTTAAGGTATAGCCTGAGCCGCTGGTTATCGTTGGTAGGGTGATATTGATAACATCATTAAATCCATGAGAAAGATCTAGCGAATAGTTTATTCCTGAGACTGCAATACTGGCTCGTCCAGCAAAGATTTCTTGTACGGTATCAACACCGCCACCTGCGGTAATAGTATCTGCCCCACCAAGCCCAATCAGTGTATCGCCAAATTCGGATGCATAGATGGTGTCACTTAACTCACTACCTTCAAGGGTGATATCGTAATCATTGGCTAGGCGTGCATCTAATGTATAACCATCAACATCATCATCGTTAGAAAGCGCCTTGATATAGATAGATTCAATATCTGACAAGGTATCTGACTCATTGTCATTTACCTTGATTATGTCGCCATCAATCACGAAATCTGCGGCGCGTGCGGCAATGAGCTCATCAGTGCCTCCGTTGCCATCGACACTATCATCGCCCGCTCCAGCAATAAATATATCATCTCCCAGACCGCCAATAAGCTCATCATCACCAGCGCCGCCAAATAGGTGAACATCTAGCTCTGAGGCGGAAAAATCAAAGTAATTATCACCACTGCCGCCTTCTGCGGCCAAAAGCGCAACATCAACAATGGATACTGTTTGGTCTACGGTCTCGGTAAAAGTGGTTCCATCCCAACTACCACCTTGATAGATATAATCAACGGCATCGTTATCACTATCAATGCCGAGCTTGATATCAATGCCACCAGCGCTTGATTCTTGAAACAACACGCTATCAAAGCCGCCAAACCCATCAACAGAGTCACCAAATCCAACGACAAAAAGGTTGTCATTTGTATCGCCAATAAAGGTATCTGCGTAATCTGAGCCAATCACCGTACTCATACCAGTCACACTGGCAAAACCTGTCACTAATTCTTGTTCAAGATCGACACTAACCCCAGAACTGGCGCTACTGTAGTCCAGATAATCACTACCACTACCGCCAAGCTCATCAAAACCACTAAAGCCAATGGTCGTACTAGATGCTGTGTCTAACAGGCCACCTACCGCATCTTCAAGGATTGATAGATCACCAGCCCCATCGCCTGTAATTTGCCAGTTATAGCTGTTATTTAGCGCCGCTAGTACATGAATAGAATCATCACTTTGGGTCGCTTCGATATATTCAGTATTTAAAAACTCTACCGAACCGTTATCACCAAGGTTGCCTTCATTTTCTCCATTAACCTGCCAGTTACTGGTTACTACCGAGCTACCTGTTGCAACGGTGTCTGCGCCCTCACCGCCGTCAAACTGGACAATAAAGTTGCTCTCTCCAAGGTCAAGGAAAGACTGATCAACCGTAAAACTGTCATCTTGGTCTGTGCCGGTGACCGTAATAACACTGGCTGCACCGATACTGTCGAGCTTACGCTCAGCAAGTAGTGCGCCATTGTCTTCATTATTGATAAGTTGGATATACTGCTCATTAGGCTCTTTTTCGACCACTTGCAAGGTAACATCGTTACCACTGGCAACCAGTGCTGCTAATGGATCAGCTGAAAGCAACAAACGAGGCTCTAACTGTTCAATAGCAAAGGTATTATGCTGGGCAGGTGTGAGCCCCAAGCGAGAAGACTGAATGGCATGATTGATTTCTGTCATCAAGCTTGACAGACGCGGCATCATAGTTGATTTATTCGATGCCTTTACAGCGCGCAGTTGTCTATCCATAACTCTAACCTTCCTAGGGCTCTGCGGCACCAGATAACCCTATTAATTTTGTGGCTTTTTGGACTACTAAAAAGCAAAAATGCACAGCCCTAAGGCTGTGCTATCCATTTATTGCACAAGGGAGCATCCACTCCACTAGGTTCTGTTTAATGAACATTTCCATGTTCATCAGCACTTGTTGCTTGGGTTGCACCCTGCAACATCTTGTTTAGATTACGCAGCGAATGCAGGTGAAGATAAATTAGCTCAAGGCCATCACTAGCAAACAATTGCGACAAATCCTCTTGCTGCAATGCCTTTAGCTTCTCTTTGTTAATGACCTTAAAACCAGTCAAGGTGCGCTCTTCTCCACTTGGCAGAGTAAACTTCGCCCCCATATCCTCAAATAAATCCAGTTCAACCAACTTGTCACAAAATGCACGCGTGCGTTGATAATGATTCTGATAATCTTGCAAAAAGCTCAATACTTTTTCTAGATATTGTGTCTGCTCACCTTCCGCATCAAATAGGCGCTCACCTCGGTTTTCTTGGTTGCAACCCGAATAAGACTCATCAATACACAGAGTCAGCGTTTTACCCTCATCAGTACTTGCAAATACAAATGGGTAACGCCTTACAAAAGCAGGTACATATTTGGCTACCCATTGCCCTTGGTCATTAACGTATAGATTCTCATCTTGCTTAATTCCCATGACCACCACAGGCAGTACTTGGTCTCCCTCACCAGCAAACACAATAGAATAGTCTTGCGCCGCATGAGGAAACTCAGCCGCCATTAAAGGCACAGAGTTTACTTTTTTAGCAAAATCGTAATTATTTTCAGCCTTAACAGACCACTCTTGATGACGCTTCTTATTTACAGCCTCTACCTGACCGTAGATTAATAGTTGTGTAGTCACATCGAACTCCTTTTCATCCTTAAATGACTTCTTGGTTAAGTAACATCGAAACATTGATGCAAAAATATCGGTATACATATCCAGCCTAAGCTTCAACCTAGGCCAATGACTCCTAGTAAATAACAACCTTAGACAACTCTAGGTCCTCGTCTAACACTCTCAAATCGGTGGATACCTCTTGGCCCTGTAATGTGTTGTTGATCTGATTGAGATCGAACTCAGTTAACGTGCCCACCGCACGCTTTAGGCGTAGATTGTTGTACAAGTAGTCATAGCGGGCAGCTGAATATTCGGTTTGAGCAATAAAAAGATCTCGCACCGCATCAAGCACGGTAACACTGGTTGTTACACCGGAATCAAACGACTGCTGCTTAAACTCTACCGCTGAACCATAGGCTTCTACGGATTTCTTCAGCGCCTCAACTTTGCTAATAGAACTGGTAACTCCGGTAAATGCAGCCCGCGTTTCACGAGAGGTTTTACGCCATGTATTTTCTAGTTCATTGCGAGACTTGTGATACAAACTCTCTTTTTCACGAACGCGCGAGGAAACTGAACCCCCAGCATAAATAGGCACCTTCAAGCGGATCATGACATCGGCGGTTTCAATCTCACTACCACCACCAAATAACGAACCATCCGTCTCAGAGCGATTGTAAGATGCGACAAGATCTAGCTCTGGATAGTGTCCGCCTTTTTGACTGCGGATATCATGACGAGCGGCTTCAAGGGTTTCTTGCTTTGCTAAAAGAGAAGGGTTATTTTTTTGCGCGTTGTTAATCCAAGTCTCAACCTCAAACGGATCCGGTCTTACTAGAGCAAGCTCTTCGCCTAAGGTCGCCATACTGGATGGTACTCTTCCGGTCAGTTCATATAAGCCTTGTAAGGCATCGCGCAAGGCGTTACCAATCTCAATTTGACGAGCCTGAGCTTGTAATAATCTCGCTTCCGAATCAATTACATCGGTCTTACGCGCCAGACCATTCTTTGCTTGAGTTTGAACCCGTTCAAAGTGTTTCTCTAGAGAGTTAACCTCAGCATCAATACCCAAATAAGTATCGCGCTTTTTAAGGACAGTAAAATAGGACTTTGCAACTCGTAGAATCAATTCTTGACGTACATCTTCAAGCTCCGCTGCAACCCGCTTTACTTCTTGTTTTGCCTGCGAGTAATACGCCCAGTTACTAAAGCTATAGATAGATTGGGTAAGGGAGAGGTTCAATTCATTGGTAGGGTAATTATCTGACCCTACATTGGTATACACCGGATTATCAGAATCGAGGATCTTCTGATAG
The DNA here is from genome assembly GCF_024346875.1 of Vibrio gallicus. Taxonomy (NCBI): domain Bacteria; kingdom Pseudomonadati; phylum Pseudomonadota; class Gammaproteobacteria; order Vibrionales; family Vibrionaceae; genus Vibrio; species Vibrio gallicus. Next base: position 878,124 of record NZ_AP024871.1, on the reverse strand, counting down.
GTTTGAGTATGGCTCAATTCTAGGTCAAGGGTCGGCAACAGCACCGATAGTGCTTGATCATATATTTCACTGTCAGCATCATGCTGCGCAATTCCAGCGCGATATATTGGATCATACTCTAATGCTTGCTGGTAGATATCGAGCAGGTTTTCCGCACTGACTACAGAAGTCACCGAACTCAATATAAGTGAGCTGAGGAGTTTCCTAACCATTATTCATCCCTTGTGATTAAGTTCGTTTATTCGTCCATGAAAAACATCACCTCAACGCATTAACTTCAGATACGTCGTACATCGTTAATACTGAAGTATATGCAAGATTGACAAAATCACACGAAATGAGAAAGATTTTCGTTATTAATTGGCACTTCGATATTTTGCACTGAAAAAGTAAGCCTGTAAGCGATAGGATAGTAAGGAAACTGATGCTTGTTTTGATCTGAGATTTGAGGACTATTGAGGCATTTTGCTTATAGTTATTAGTATCGCCCTACAAATTTAGTTTAATTACTAGATTTCTGTCATTATCGGAATAAAATAAAACCCAATCCTACTCCCAATATATCAACAACATATTGATAAGATAAAAGGCTTAACTATTGATGAAGGTAGTTGCAGTTACTGCTTGCCCTACGGGCATTGCACACACCTATATGGCAGCAGATGCTCTCAAAAAAGCAGCATCCAAGCACAACATTACGCTTAAGGTTGAAACCCAAGGTGCAATGGGAATTGAGAATACGTTAAATTCACACGATATCTCTCAAGCAGATAAGATATTAATAGTTTCTGATATTGAAATAGACCAAGCCGCTCGCTTCGAAGGCTGCAATTGGGTAAGAATTCCCATTGAAGAAGTGCTTTTAAATGTAGATAAAGTTTTAGCTACCCACTGTCGCAAGTAATCACTGACTTTTACATTGCACAGAGAATACACCCTAACCTTTATTGTGACCGACGAAGAGCGTAATCGTTTGATTGCGCCCGCTTTGACTCGCCTGTCACGCATCTTTCGTAGTCAATTTAGCCTGATCAACCTAACTCAAGGTAAAGCGTATCTATTAGAAAAATCTCTTACTATCTATCAAATAGCTATGCGTAATGGCGACTGCTGTCAATTAGTAGTACAAGGTATTGATGCAGAACTGGCTTGCTTTACCGTTAAAGAGTTATTTCAGATTGGTTATTCAGTAATAAAAGCCAGCCATAACCAGCCAATTCCGCCGCAAATTGCACGCCTTCATCCCGACTTACAAATTAACTGCGACTACAGGTTACATTTTCGGCGTGCTCACACCACGCTTAGCAAATTTGAAACCTTGCACACGCTGGCAGAATTGATATGTCCAAAACATCGTGACGACCTATTGCTCGCACTCATTAAACGAGAAGAGTGCTCCTCAACAGCTGTCGCGGCTGGACTTGCCCTACCACATGTCATGTTTGAAGGAGTAGATAGACTCAGCATAGCTATGCTTGGTATGAATAATGATAAAGGGATAGATTGGCAGTCTAACTTAGGTGATATCAGCACTGCTATTGCTGTTATCTTACCCGCAAGCCCCCATAGAACCGAGCTTATAGCCGCTACTAATCTCACTAGAAACCTATTACATAAGCGCTACGCTCACCGCTTAGCCTATACCTATGACCCTGTAGATAAACAAGCTCTGCTTATTTATGGGCTCAGTAAGCTAATTTGATATCTTGTATTGGCTTGGCGTTTTTCCAGTCTTCTTTTTAAACACTCGACAAAAATAATTTACTTCTTTATAGCCACAACGAAGTGCTACTTCGGCAAGTTTAAAGTTATATTTTTTAAGCATAAACTTAGCCCTATCCACACGAACCCAAGTAATGTAATCGGCTAGTGTCATATGACCCTGCTGACGAAATAAGCGCGATAAATGATTGGGAGATACGTTAAAGCGCATCGCAATGCTGTCACGGGTTATATTGAGATGAAAGTTCTCTTGAATATAGATACAGATCCCTTGATATAGGTCTTGTACTCGATTATGTGTTTCACTTTCAGGACGTTTAAGCAACATGCAACTGTACTCAAGCAAAGCCTTTAGCAAAAGTTTATCCATTGGTTTTTTAGGGGACTCTCGAGAAAGAGCATTTAATGCTTCTAGAATATTATCAATCGCAAACCCAGAACTGGTTTGTACACTATATTTTTGAATATCATAGAAGCTCTCTTCCCCTGCCCTTTTATGCACCATACTCAAGCCAAGTTGTCGCCGTCCAAACAACATACTGAGAACCGAGCAATCTGTGTCCCACGACGGCTTGTTCCAACAATTTGGTGGTACAAAAACCGCATCTCCCGGCAGTAGTATTTTTTCGGTAATATGGTGGTCATCTGTTTCAAGCTGATTATGATAGGTTCCAGCAAGAACCAACTCTAGTCTTGGGAAGTTAACCTGATAACTAAAAGCGGGCGGCGTATAGAAGTCCCCAGCGAACAGGATTTGTCCGAATGAAGATTCCTCATCTAATAAAGAGGTGATTTTTTGATGAAAAATCTGTTCCAACACCTGCGACTCCATAAATACAAATAAGCTAGTTCACATAGAGTACCCAAATCATTTACTTTCAGATAATGATTTCATTGCAAATATTAATTCCAAGATATCAAGAACATAGGAAACCAGTCTCATTAAAGTCTAAAAGTTGAGCTTCGTCACAATTAGATTCAAGTGATACATAAGTATAGTAAATGCGTTTTTTGTCCACTAGCTAACTTATCCAACTCATCACAAAATACCCACATACAAAATAATAAAAACATAAGAGGGTACATCCATGATCCATAAACTAATCAATGAACGATTGATTAAGCTTGATCTCCAAGCCACCTCCAAGCAAGAAGTCTTCGAAGAAATGGCTGACATCTTACTGAAAGAAGGACGAATCAACGATAAACAAAATTTCGTTCAAGATATCTGGGCTCGGGAAGAACTAGGAAACACAGGGTTCGAGGATGGTGTTGCCCTACCCCATGCTAAAAGCCCTGCCGTAATTGAACCAGCAGTAGTGATTGGTGTAAGTTCAACAGGTATTGATTACGGCGCTGAAGACGGATTACCATCTAAGCTATTTTTCATGATCGCATCACCTGATGGCGGTGCCAACCATCATATTGAAGTGCTAGCTCAGCTGTCATCTAAGCTCATCGAAGATGGTTTTATTGAACAGTTCATGCAGGCAAGCTCTCCAGTTGACGCTCTGGCCATTTTAACCCAACAAAGCCAACCTGTAGCTACGGCGTCTACTCAGGAAAACGGTTTTCTCATCGGGGTAACTGGCTGTCCTGCTGGCGTTGCGCATACTTACCTTGCTGCAGAAGCCCTAGAAAAAGGCGCTGCTGAGTTAGGATATAAAATAAAAGTTGAGACTAATGGCTCAATCGGTGTGAAAAACAGCCCTACCGCAGAAGAAATTCAACGAGCTGACGCTGTTGTAGTTGCTTGTGATAAACAAGTCGACATGGCACGATTTGCGGGTAAACGCGTAATCGAAACGGGAGTGAAAGCACCAATTAAAGATGCGAAAGGTTTGATTAAGCAAGCATTAGAAGCCGAGTCATATCAAGCCGACAGCGCTGCACCATCGACTACAGACAAGGTATCTCAAACCCGTTCAAACCTATACCGCTATCTAATGAATGGTGTATCACACATGATTCCATTTGTGGTAACAGGTGGTCTGCTGATTGCATTGTCTTTAGCTATTGGTGGCGAGCCTACTCCATCAGGTATGCAGATCCCAGAAGGTAGCTTGTGGAATCAAATCCTAAACGTAGGTGTAGTTGCCTTCCAATTGATGATTCCTATCCTTGCCGGTTACATTGCTTATGCTATTGCTGACCGTCCTGCATTAGCTCCAGGCTTAATTGGTGGCTGGATTGCAAACAACGGATCTTTCTATGGCGCAGATGCAGGTACTGGATTTATCGGTGCAATCATCGCCGGTCTCTTAGTTGGTTACTTTGTGAAGTGGGTAACCTCTATCAACTATCACAAATTTATTCAGCCATTAGTACCGATCATGATAGCGCCAATTACTGGTTCTCTCTTCATTGCTAGTATGTTTATCTTTGTCATTGGCGCACCGATCTCAGAGCTTATGAATGGCCTAACTGAACTACTCACTAGCCTTAGCACAGGCAACGTTGTGTTACTCGGTATCGTGCTTGGTGGTATGGCTGGGTTCGATATGGGTGGCCCATTTAACAAAGTAGCCTTCCTATTCTCAGTAGGCATGATCGCTAGCGGCCAAACACAATTCATGGGTGCAATGGCGTGTGCAATCCCTGTCGCTCCCTTAGGCATGGCACTTGCAACGGTAATTGGCCGTAAATTGGACATCTTTGAGGCTTCTGAGATTGAAGCAGGTAAAGCTGCAGGAGCAATGGGCCTAGTTGGTATATCAGAAGGTGCAATTCCATTTGCAGCTCAAGACCCAATGTCAGTGATTCCAGCTAACATTCTTGGTTCAATGGTTGCAGCGGTTATGGCATTTTCTTTCGGAGTAACCAATAGCGTTGCACACGGTGGTCCTATCGTTGCCCTACTTGGTGCAATGAATCTACCACTGCTTGCTATATTGAGCATGCTTGCAGGTACCGTTACCACAGCGATTGTATGTGTTACCTTGAAAAAAGTTCGTAAACAAAAACTGGTTACCGCTACTGCGTAATTAGACTGACATTTTAAATATTAAAAGCTCAAGTTTTCGCTCGAGCTTTTATTTGTATGTGAAAGGCAATTATGAAAACCATAAAGAAAACTTCATTTTTCCCAATGAAAAATCCTATTCAAAATTTTCAATGGGGTAGTAAAGACGCTCTCACTAAGCTGTTTGACACTCCTAACCCTAAGCATGAACCTCAAGCAGAACTGTGGATGGGTGCACACCCAAACGCCAGCTCAGCAGTCAATGTTGGTGCCAGCACCACATTGTTAAATCACCTAATTGCGCAAGATAAATCCGCTTTTCTATCTTCTGGGACCGCACAGAAATTTGGCGAGCTTCCATACTTATTTAAAGTATTAGCTGCAAATTCTGCATTATCAGTGCAAGTTCATCCAAATAAACAACAAGCCCAACAAGGTTATGCCAAAGAAAATGAGCTAGGTATTCCCCTTTTGGCTGCTAATCGTAACTACCGTGACGCAAACCATAAGCCAGAACTGGTATATGCACTAACCTCATTTCAAGCTATGAACGGATTTCGTCCTTACGCCGAAATTCAAAGCCTATTCGCCTCATTAACAATTGAGGTGTTACATGCACCCCTTGCGAAATTTAGTCAAGACTTAACCGCTGCAGGCCTAGAGCGCTTCTTTGTTCAGTTATTAAATCTAGCAGGCGAAGAAAAAATCAAAGCGATTAAACAATTGCTTGAATACACTCAAAATAATACCCAAGACCCACTATATAAACTGATTAGTGAATTAAAAGATCAATACCCTGGTGATATCGGCCTGTTCACCCCATTAATGCTTAACGTGCTGACGTTAGCGCCGGGAGAAGCGATGTTCTTACACGCTCAAACTCCTCATGCCTATCTAAAAGGCACTGCATTAGAGATCATGGCTAATTCTGATAATGTTCTACGTGCTGGGTTAACACCTAAGCATATGGATATTGATGAACTGGTTGATTGCACCAAATTTACTACAAGCCATGCAAGCGAGCTTCTAAACGAGCCAAGCCAAAGCAATGGTGTATCTTGCTATTCTATCCCAGTAGATGATTTTGAATTTAGCGTGTATCACAGCCCTGAGAACCAATCTGTACAATCAACTAGTGCCGACATCCTATTTGCAATTGAACAGTCATTGACCCTAACCCATGAATCTGGCGAAACATGCACTATCCAAAAAGGACAGTCGGTATTTGTTCCCGCTTATGTTGCACAATATAAAATCAGCAGTAAAGGACGAGTCGCTAAGGCGCACTACTAATCCAACGCCCTAAATAAAAAAAGGTCACCTGATATATGTCAGGTGACCTTTTTATTTCAAGCCTATATGCCTGTAATCTTAACTAACTAGCCATTTTTAGGTGGTACAAAGGCAGTAAGTTCAAGCTCAGGGCCTGTATATTTTTCTATACGACACAACGCAGAGTTTGCCGCGCAGCCATTGGCTAGGCGTGAAGTAGGAATATCCAAGGTCAACACGTTGGCCCCACCGTTCTTACAGATGCCGGTTTTCTTATCCAGATCCGGCCAGCCCCCTTCATGGATACATACTGAACCTTGCTTGATTCCGTCCGTCACCAATGCGCCAACTAAGACCTGTCCACGGTCATTATATGCTCGTACTAGGTCGCCCGTCTTAATGCCATATTCCTTAGCATCTTGGGTATTGATTGTGATTGGTTCACGGTTACCGATCGCGTATTCCTCACGAATTTTGGCGTAGTTGAACTGGCTGTGTAGACGATGCGCGGCGTGCGCTGTCATCAATTGCAATTCACCCTTCTTAGCACTACCAACATACTCTGTTGGCTCTAACCACGTTGGGTGTGCTGGGCAATCTTCCAGTTTATAGCCCTCGATGGTCTTAGAGTGGATCTCAATTTTACCACTTGGTGTACCTAATGGATTCATCACTGGATCTTTACGGAAATCACCATGACGTACAAACTGCGCAGCTTTCTTATTTAACTTCATTTCAATCAGTTCATTGTCATCCCAGAATTTGCCAAAGTTAGGCATACGAATACGCGCTGAGCGGCCCGCTTTTTGCGCAGCATCATAGAAGCCTTTTAGCCAGTCCATTTCAGACTTGCCTTCAGTAAACACATCTCGACCACCAGCTTTCAACATCTCAGACATATCCGCAAATACATCAAAATCATGACGTGCTTCACCTTGCGGTTCAACAACAGCCTTCATTGGAACTAGATGTTGGTTACTGTAGTCACCGGTCATAGTCATATCATTACGCTCAAAAGAGGTCGTAATTGGCAATACGATATCGGCATGTTTGGCGGCCGCAGTCCAATAAATTTCAGAGATAACCACCATCTCAGGCTTTTGCCAAGCCTTTATTAAACGGTTGGTATCTTGGTGATGAGTAAAGTTTGCACCACCTGCCCACCACACCATTTTGATATCAGGGAAGGTTAATTCTTTACCATTGTGGATATATTTCTTACCCGGATTTTCAATCGCTTCAACAAAGCGAGCAACTGGGAAGCTGTTAAGTGCCCCAGATACTGCCCAATCATTGCCTGCTGATGAACCGCCACCAATTGATGCTGAAATCGCCGGAAGGATAGCCGCGTCACGAGTTGGATTACCACCATTTGAGTAGTGATATGAAAGACCAAAACCACCACCTGGAAGGCCGATTTGACCTAGCATAGAAGCTAATGTCACCAACATCCAGTGGCGCTGTTCACCAAACTGTTGACGCTGTACGCCCCAACCAGACATAAGCATAGTGCGATTTTGAGCGAAGATATCGGCCAGTACTTCCATCTGTTTAGCTGGAACACCTGTAATTTGTTCAGCCCATGCTGGTGATTTCTCGACACCATCTTCTTTACCTAGAAGGTAAGCCTCAAACTTATCGTAGCCCGTAGTGTATTTGTCTAAGAACGCTTTGTCGTGCTTACCTTTTTTCACTAATGAATGGGCAATACCCATCATTAACGCAACATCTGTCATTGGGTGAGGGGCAATCCACTGAACTTTATCTTCAAAGAAATCAATAGTTTCAGAGCGCATTGGGTCAATGGCGATAATCGTCTTGCCTGATTTTTTCAATTGATGGAAGAACTCAAGACCAGAGCAATCTGTTGAACTCCACGCAATCTTCAAGGTATTAATTGGGTTCATGCCCCACAATACAACGACATCACTACTTTCGAGAATAACCGGGTGTGTCGTTTGCTGTTCGTATACCTCAATTGAGCCCATAACGTGCGGCATGATGACCTGAGATGCACCTGTAGAGTAATCACCGAGGTGACCAGAATAACCTCCAGCCATGCTCATATAACGTTGCAGCAAGGTCTGCGCCTTATGCAATACGCCACTTGAACGCCAGCCATAAGACCCTGCAAATACAGAATCAGCGCCATGCTCTTTACGAATACGCATGTGCTGTTCATGTGCAAGTTTATAAGCTTCATCCCATGACACGCGAACAAACTCGTCATCACCACGCTGACCCGTTGGTTTAGATGGGTTTTCTAAAAAGCCCTTACGAACCATTGGGTATTTGATGCGCGCTTTAGTATGAACCTGATCCGGCCCTAATGTTTGTAAGCTATTTGGCACAGTCTGTGCCAATGCATTTTTACTAGAGATCAGCTTGCCGTCTTTAACTTCAACCAGCATTGGTCCCATGCGCCCAGCAGTTAATACGCCAGAGCCTCGCTTTTTAGCTGCCATTGCTGACATTGGAGTCAGCGAGGTGATTGCCATAGCACCAGCAGCCAGTCCAGTTCCTTTCAAGAATCCACGGCGGGATATATTAGTCATAAAATGTTCCTTTAATTTCAAGCCTTTGTTCGGCCTTATTAATGTCCAGTCACGTCTTTCGCGTGGTTTTGGAAAAATTTAGTCAGTAACTCTAAGTCGTGTTTTGAGATGTCGGTGCGGTCTCCCATGCCCTTCGCTACCGGACCCCATGCATTCACCGTAAAGTGATGCGCATCGATTTTGGCATGGCATGTTGAGCAATAAACGGTATCCAATTCTTCAGCATACGACCAGATAGGCTCTAGAGAATCGACAACAGGGCTAGTAATCTCAGCGTTAAGTTGAGCACTACGCCACTCATTGCCATAGCGGTCTGCTTCAAAATCACCAACCACCAAAGCTTGTTGGCCTTTGTCAGTTAAGCTCGCAACGATAGCGCGCTGACCTTGGCCGATATAAAGCACTTGCTCAGCACCTTTCATCTGATACGCATCTAACGTAACTTGACGAGTGTCCCCTTGTGCAGAGTTAACCACCAGTTTTGCGGTTGGATTGATAGTGCCTAGGTCTTCAGCTTTAATGTAATCCACCGGATAAACCACCTTGGCATCGCTAGGTGTTTGCTCAGTAAACTCCATCAGATGATCGAAGGCTTCTGAGTCCATTTCCAACTCCGGAGCAAAGTGCGCCATACCTTTGTGGCAATCAATACAGGTTTGTGAGTGTTCACGCGCATAAGCGTGCTTCTTGGCTGCATCTTCTGATTGCGAGTACTCATCCATAGCATCGAAATCATGACAAGAGCGGCACGTTGCGGAATCGTTTTCTCGAAACTGCTTCCATACGGTTTCGGCCATCTCTAAGCGATGCGCCTCATATTTATCTACATCATCGATCTTGCCCGTAACGAATTCATGATAAATATCTTTCGAAGCGCATATTTTAGTAATGACATAATCAACAGGGTCAGATGGGATATGGCAATCCGCACATTCAGCTCTGATCCCTTTAGCGTTACTAAAGTGAACCGAGCCTTCATATTCTTCATAGGGGATCTGCATGGTATGGCACGATACACAGAACTCTGTACTTGAGGTGTAATGCATAATGGCGGCTGTTCCCCCTAAGGTTAACCACCCAACCCCAATACCAACCGCTGCAATCAATGCAACATAGCGCTTCTTAATAGACATAGTACTCGTCAAAACAAAATATAGTTGTGAGTGGAGTACAGGGGTAATAGATACCTAAATTGACCTAAATCATTTATTTAATTTAACATTTTATATATATGTCTGGTTCGTGAATGCAATCCCAGTTACCACTTAAGAGGTACCCTATTATCAATAAAGTGTGACTTGTACCACTGTTACTTAAGCAACAGTTTGATACAGCAGGTTACAAATATTCTCTTTATTGCTAACTCTGCCTTAGGCCCTAAATAGATAGTTTATGCCGTGGCACAAATAGGTAAGTAACCAAAACCCGGCTCACCTACACTAGCTTCATCACGTAATTACTCCCAATTAATAACAATAAATATTGGGGTTAATTGCGCGACATTATTTATTTAATTGGTGTTAGTGCAAATTCAAAGAAGGGTTTATAGATGAAAAAATTATGCTTGAAGGCGATAGGTTTTATTGCAGTTGCTGCGTCTCTATCTGGTTGTATTGGTAGCAACGCCGTGACCGGCCATGTAATGAAATTTAACCTTGAAGTAGTCGACAACCGCTATGCACGTGGCGGAGTTAACATGCTCCTTGCCCCTGTGTATGCATTAAGCGTGGGTGTCGATAGCTTGATATTCAACTCCCTTGAATTCTGGACTGGTACAAACCCATTAAACGGTAAGCCACATATCTTTGATAGCAAAGTAGAAACCATGTACAACATGAACGAATCTCTAGACCCATCACTGACAGATGCGCCTATTGAACCCATCTCACAGCGCCAGATAGAAAGCAGTACCTTTGAGTCTATTGATAATAATACCGTACAGATGAATATCACCTACAACAACGGTGATACGGCGGTCGTTACCGGTGTACGTGATGGCGAAAAGGTATCTTATTACTACGATGGTGAATTGGTATCAGAGACAACCATGGGGCAACTGCAAGACTTCGTAACTACCGACGTCTAATTGATACAACAAAGGGCTCATAATGAGCCCTTTGTTGATGCTAATCAGCAAAAATTCACAACCTAACAAAAGGTTTGAATATATAGTGCTTCTACTTTGTCTCGCGCCCACTGAGTGCGGCGTAGAAATTTCAATGACGACTTAATCGATGGGTCGTTGTCGAAGCAATTAACCTTAACCTCGGCATACATTCCCTTCCAGCCGTAGTGCTCCACTAGACGAGTAAGTATTTTTTCAAGGGTCAACCCGTGCAGGGGGTTGTTCTGCTGTTGCTGGCTCATAAAGCTCTTCTTGTGCAAGCGCCGAGACGCATTAATAATTACCACTAATTGTATCACAACCAAGGTTGATTACTGTGCTGTCAAAAACGGCGATTGGCATTATCAAGCTAAAAGCTTGCCGAGTCCGCTTCCCCGCCATCTATATGAATCACCTCACCCGCGATGTAACTAGCACGCGCCGATGAAACAAAAACGACACCATCTGCGATTTCTTGGGGTGTGGCTAGGCGCTTCATTGGTAAATTATTCACTTTCTCTTCAAATCGCTCTGGGGCTGCAATACGAAATTTGTCCCAACCGCCACCATCAAATAGAGTTGCTGCTGGAGCTACGATATTAAAGCGAATTTTGCCAGCATGAGTCTTGGATAAAGACTGCACATAGTGAGTAACTGCCGCTTTCATCGCGCCATAGGCATTACCGCCTCTTTCACTCACTGAAGCACTGGTCGAGCCGATGAATGTCACTGCTGGATTATCACCAGTTAGCGCGGGAAGTACGCAGTCAATATTACGTACTGTTGCCAATACATCGGTATTTATACACTGTTCCCAATCAGAAGAGAGCGCACTAACATTAGGCACAAACACATCAACTTGACCGATTTCGTCAATCCATGCCTTAAAGTCCTGCTCTTGAGTTACATCCAATTGTTTAGCATGCAGGTGCGAATATTGTGCAAGCTCTGCTAAAACAGTATCGATCTTAATTTGGTCACGACCACAAAAGTATACATGTGCCCCTTCTTCTAGAAAGGTCTTAACTATTGCCGCTCCAATACCTGAAGAACCGCCAGTAACAACAACCTTCTTTCCACTTAATCCCAAATTCATAGCTTTACCTCCCTTTAAAACCCCTATCCTCACAGAACTGACACCAATTAACCACAAGCACAACCTAACATTCTATTGTTTCATGCTTTAAGCAATCCTGCTGTTACTCATTTATAAGCCCTTGCTCAGTTGCAAACGCCAATAACTCAGTTGCACTCCCTTGCACTAGCAAAGGCATCGCCTTCTCAATTATTGCAATATCCCAGTCCCACCATGCCAAGCGCAGTAGTAGCTTTTGATACTGTTCATTGAAGCGCATTTTGACTACCTTTGCTGGGTTCCCTACCGCTACGCTATAAGCAGGAATATCCGTTGCCACGACTGACTTTGCACCTATGATAGCGCCGTGGCCAATGTTCACTCCTGGCATTATCGTAACCTCATAGCCAAGCCACACATCATTGCCAATAACCGTATCTGGGTACTTCTTAAATGGATATTCTTTTAGCGGCAACTGCTGTGACCAACGCTCTCCAAATACAGCAAAGGGAAAGGTGCTCACGCCTTTAGTGGCATGATTGGCATCCGGCATAATAAATTGGACACCATTGGCCAACGCACAAAATTTACCAATATGCAGTGAAGCTCCCGATATACCAAAGTTATACAGAACGTTATTCTCTAAAAAGCCGCTCGCATCACCAAATTCACTGTAATAGCTATAATCACCGGCAAAAACATTGTGGACATCGCTTTGTTCAATTAATGGTTTTAACAGCACTGTGTGTTTTAACCCCGCCATAGGGTGTAGCGTATCTGGATTCATCTGGTTCAATACTCCTTATTAATTACGTCCATTATTTCATAAATTAATCGCACGCAAAATCTACCGCATATGTCATTTAATCTACTGATAAAACTAGTGTTTATTATAATCATGCACAAAATGCATTAATTAAATAAAAACAATGCACTTTACTCATTAATCTATCGTTCTATCATAGACCGCAGTTTAAAGCGGAGCGCAAACATAAACGCTACCGCATAATTATCAATGTGTTAGAGGTTCAATATGACTATTCCTACTACAAATATGATAGCAGCGTGGAAAGGCTTTCAAGGGGGCGAATGGCAGACATCGGTTAATACCCGGGATTTCATTCAAAAGAACTACACCCCTTATGAAGGTGACGAATCCTTTCTGTCCGAAGCGAGTGAGTCTACCCAGCAATTGTGGGAGCAAGTGTTAGAAGGCATTAAACAAGAAAGCCGCACTCATGCACCTGTCGATTTTGATACCGATGTTGCATCCACCATCACCTCACACGACGCTGGATACATTGAAAAACGCCTAGAGAAAATAGTTGGCCTCCAAACCGATAAACCACTAAAGCGCGCTATTATTGCCAACGGCGGAATTCGCATGGTGAAAACATCTTGTGAAGTATATGGCCGAGAGCTCGACCCTCAACTTGAAAATACCTTCACCGAGCACCGCAAGACCCATAACCAAGCTACCTTTGACCTTTATACAAATGAAATCAAAGCGTGTCGCCGTTCAGGTATCATCACCGGTCTTCCAGATGCGTATGGTCGTGGTCGTATTATTGGCGATTATCGCCGCATCGCGCTATACGGATTAGACTTCCTAAAAGCCGATAAGCAACAACAGCTGCATTCTACGCAAGCGATGCTTGAAAATGGTCAACAACTTGATAAAACACTGCGCCTGCGTGAAGAGATCACTGACCAAATTCGCGCGCTAGAAGACATACGTCAAATGGGGCTTAAATATGGCATTGATATGTCATCTCCTGCAGTCACCGCACAACAAGCAATCCAATTTACCTATTTTGGATACCTTGCTGCGGTTAAATCGCAAAACGGCGCGGCCATGTCACTCGGACGCACATCGACCTTCCTCGATGTATATATCGAACGCGATATTGAGCGTGGCATTATCGACGAGAAACAAGCACAAGAATTTATTGATCACTTCATCATGAAGCTACGCATGGTTCGCTTCCTGCGTACCCCTGAATACGATTCACTATTCTCCGGTGACCCAATATGGGCAACCGAAGCAATGGCGGGAATGGGGGTTGATGGTCGTACTCTAGTTAGCAAAACCACGTTCCGTTACTTGCACACCCTACATACTATGGGACCTGCTCCAGAACCAAATATGACCATCCTATGGTCAGAGCAACTGCCGCAAGCATTTAAACACTACGCTGCTAAAGTATCGATTGAGACCTCTTCGGTTCAATACGAAAACGATGACTTAATGCGCCCAGATTTTGACAACGATGACTACGCAATTGCTTGCTGTGTAAGTCCTCAGATCGTTGGTCAACACATGCAATTCTTTGGCGCTCGCGCAAACCTAGCCAAAGCGCTGCTTTACACCATCAATGGTGGTGTTGATGAAAAAACCAATGCGCAAGTTGGCCCTCAATTTGCTCGTATTGCAGATGACGTATTAGATTATGACCGCTTGATGCCTCATTTTGATGAAATGCTGGACTGGCTTGCTACGCAATATGTGACAGCGTTGAACATCATCCACTACTCACACGACCGTTACAGCTACGAAGCTTCGCTAATGGCGCTTATGGACCGTGATGTGCACCGCACTATGGCCTGCGGTATCGCTGGATTATCCGTAGTAGCAGATTCATTGGCTGCCATTAAATACGCGAAGGTTAAGCCAATTCGCAATCAAGATGGCATTGCCGTGGACTTTGACATTGAGGGTGATTATCCAAAATTTGGTAACAACGACCCACGTGTTGACGATATCGCTTGTGATTTGGTAGAGCGCTTTATGAATAAAATTAAGAAAAACCATACCTATCGCGATGCTGTTCCAACTCAGTCCATTTTGACCATCACATCCAACGTTGTTTATGGTAAAAAAACAGGCAATACCCCAGATGGTCGCCGCGCTGGTATGCCATTTGGCCCAGGTGCAAACCCAATGCATGGCCGCGATGAGAATGGCGCTGTCGCCTCTTTATCATCCGTTGCTAAACTGCCATTTGCATCAGCAAAAGATGGTATCTCATATACCTTCTCTATCGTACCGAATGCGTTAGGAAAAAGTGATACCGATCAGAAAGCTAACCTTGCCGCGCTTATGGATGGGTACTTCCACCATGAAAGCGAAAGTGATGAGGTTAAAGTCGAAGGCGGTCAACACCTTAACGTAAACGTGTTAAACCGTGAAATGTTACTTGATGCGGTCGAGAACCCAGAAAAGTATCCGCAACTGACAATTCGCGTATCTGGCTACGCTGTACGCTTCAACTCACTCACCCGTGAGCAGCAACAAGATGTAATCAGCCGTACCTTCACCGATAAAATATAATGGTATAATCTGTCGGCAGGCCAAATAAGAAAAAGGGCGATATAACTTGTGTATATCGCCCTTTTTGCTAATAAAGTAATTAGAATTCACTCAATAATCCTGAGTGATACTCGTTAATATTGAGCTCTACGTTATATTGCTCAGCCCAACCATCAAGCTCTAACTGCGCCTTATTTAAGGTATTTATAGTAATCGTATTGTCATCTAGCTCCCATAATTGACGAGATCCATGGTAGCTAAACTGCAGTGCCAACATTGCGCCCTTATTGCCCTGTTTGGCGGCCGCTATCAGTTTTCGGTTCTTTCTATAGATTCGATTTAGTTGTTGTTTTAGATCCCAAACATACGCAACTTCAAGCATCTTAGGGTGCGTTTTTAACTTAATCAGTATTGCGCCAAGGGTTAACGCACTCACTACTACCCCAAGTAGATTCCAGTGGAAATGCGAGCCAGATTGGGAGGGAAAGATCTGAATTAATGTTTGAGATATGGCCAAACTCAACACAGCCAGAATTGCAATACAGGCCACAATTACAATGTTAAGGCGTGAACGGTAGGTTTTTTTATCGATTGGTTTTAATTGCATTTACTTTCCAAGTGCTACTTCTGCCCATAATGATGCGCATAGGCTTTGATCAGCCCCCGAGTATATCTCATTCAATCACATGCTTATGAGACCCAAACGGAAAAGTGAACATTTAGGGCTAGATTCCCCATTATAAAAACCTATCACCATGAAAATCACAACTAACTAATTGAAATCAAAATGAAACAAGTAAGACATATTACTGAAACTTATTGCAGTTACCTTGTAGGCGTCTTTTATAAATACCCCTTTTAAGGAAACCTCAGTGAAACTTTCTCCAATAGTTGCAACACTAGTTATATCTATCAGCTCTACAAGTTATGCATTTAGCCTGCAGAATCCAGCAGATAATGACACTCAGAATCTGGTTTGGACCGGTCACTTAAGCCCAGATACTGATAGTGCCGTATCGGCTCTACTTGCGGCACATATCCATGGCGGCACGGCAACGGTTGCGGAACAGGTTAATCCAGAAACAGCATTTGTTCTGAACTATTGTAAGGTTGACGCGCCACGTGTTGAAAACGACTACTCTTCATTTAAAGTAGGTTTGGTAGACTTCAACCAGACTACTCAATTAGCAACGAGCATAGATCAAGGCTCAATAGTGGCCGTTATTGACCACCATGCTATTGGTGGTTCACCTATCAATACCCCACAACTTGTGGCAATGGATATTCGCGGCTGGGGTTCAGCGGCGACGATTTTGGCTGATCACGCCCAGCAACTTAATATCAAGCTACCTAAAAATCTGGCTTGTGCAGGCTTAGGCGCTATTTTGTCAGATACCGTGGTATTCCAATCATCAACAACGACAGATTATGACCGTCAATATGCTGAAAAATTAGCTAACATGGCTGGCATCAAAGATATCAACAGCTTTGGACAACAAATGCTGATTGCTAAATCCGATCTTAGCCACCTCTCTGCTGAAACCATTTTGACCATGGATTATAAAAACTTTGAATATGGCGGTAAAAAAGTCGGTATTGGTGTTGCTGAAACCCTAACCGCCCAGCAACTTATCGACCGTAAACAAGAGCTGCTATCTGCAATGACCGCTTATAAAAAAGCCAATAACCTAGACCACTTATTCTTCTCGATTACCGATACCAAGAATAAAAAAGCGAACTTACTGTGGGTTGATAATAGCGATTACCAAGTTCTTAAAAGCGCATTTAAAACAGCATCAAACAACGATATGTTGACCCTAGAAGGAGTCACATCACGCAAGCGCCAAATTGGTCCACCGATTCAACAAGCTCTTGAAAATAAATAAGCAACAATAACCATATATAAGGGTGAAATAATCAATTTCACCCTTATAAGATATATCACTGATTTAACCCATCTAAACCAAATAAGCCCTTCAAACTGCTCCTTGTAATTAAAAATAGCTTCCTGCGTATATAAGACTTGAATGAATATATATGCAGTAGATCACGAAAATAAAATAATACAATATGCAACATCCTTACTGATGTTGATTTGTAAAATCAATGTTCTCAAAATACGTCACATAACTTCTGTTTCATTATTTATCAGTACTGTCTAAGTATCTATGCACTATCCGAGCTCTTACCTAGTTATTAGCCATTCTATAGCTTCATATTGATAAACAATAAATCTAACATCAAACAACAAATGTTGGTTGTAAGTGAACCTTTAACTTCGTTAAATCCGCTTAATCTACAGCATTTAAAAAAGGACGTATTAAATGAAAAAGCAAAGTGGCTTTACTCTTATCGAGTTAGTTGTGGTTATCGTGATTCTGGGTATTCTAGCCGTCACCGCAGCGCCTAAATTTCTGAACTTACAATCAGATGCACGTAAATCCTCCCTACAAGGATTAAAAGCGGCTATGTCTGATGCCTCTCACATCGTATTTAGTAAATCAGCTATTCATAATGTAGAGCGCAACCCGGATGATAACGTGAGTGGAATCGCTACTCGCTTTGGTTACCCAGCAGCCACGAGTGCGGGCATCGGCGCGGCAGTTTCTGGATTGAGTGATGATTGGACGGCATTAGCAGATGGTTCAATGACTCCTCCATCGTATTTAGTTACGTTTAAGAATTCTGATGTAACGACAGCATTACAGATTGATGAAACACTCTGTTATGTAGAATATGAAGAAGCCACTGCAAGCGCAGCGCCAATAATTACCATCGTTGATGACAACTGCTAATAATTTAACTCACTTCAATAGCTAGTTCTATACCCACTATTGATTCACTAACGCCCTAAATTTCGAACTATAATATGAAAAAACAACATGGCTTTACACTGATTGAATTAATTGTCGTTATTGTTATTTTGGGCGTTCTTGCCGTCACGGCAGCGCCTAAATTTCTGAACTTGCAATCAGATGCACGTAAATCGGCCCTACAAGGCTTGAAAGGTGCGATGTCTAGTGCTTCACGCATTGTTTATAGTAAATCCGTGATTAACAATGTAGAACGTAACCCAGATGACATTGTAAGTGATATTGCCACTCACTACGGCTATCCAGCAGCCTCAGGTACCGGGATCGGTTTTGCGGTCGCTGGATTAAGTGATGATTGGACCTCCAGTTCTTGGCCTGGTGGCAGCCCGCGCTCCTACTTAACAACCTTTAAAAACCGTGAACTTACCAATGTTTTTAAGATTGAAGCCACCCACTGCTACGTGGAATATCAAGAAGCTACCTCCAGTTTAGAGCCTGTAATAACGGTGCATGATAGTGAGTGCTAACCAATATCACTCAACCTTGAACCGTAAAATCCCCTCAAAGGGGTAAAGCTGATAATATAATCTGCATAACCCACTACTTTGTTTGCCAAGCAATGACCAACTATTTTGATACTCCGTTTGCAGGAAAGCCGTTATCTGAACAAGTCACTAACCCAAATATCATTGTTGGTAGGCACAGCTATTATTCTGGATATTATCACCAGCATAGCTTCGATGACTGCGCTCGATATCTAAGCCCAGAGCGAAAAGATGTCGATAAGCTGATTATCGGAAACTTCTGCTCTATCGGATCTGGTGCGGTATTTATGATGGCAGGCAATCAAGGCCATCGTAGTGATTGGGCCTCTACCTTTCCTTTCTTTTATCTAGACAACCCTAATTTTTCCGCCGCTGACGATGGCTTTCAAAAAGCGGGAGATACCATAATCGGTAACGATGTATGGATTGGTTCTGAAGCCATGATTATGGCCGGCGTAAAAGTCGGAGATGGCGCAATCATCGCCAGTCGCGCGGTGGTCACCAAAGATGTTCAGCCCTACGAAATCGTTGGCTCTAACCCAGCTACACACATCCGCTATCGCTTTGAACCTGCAACTATTGAAAAACTGCTCCAAATGCAATGGTGGAATTGGCCCGACAACAAACTCAAACAGGCAATACCTCTTATCACCTCACAGGATATCGATGGATTGTTTGAGTTTTGGCGGCAACAATAGCGTACTAACTAAGATATCAAGAAGTACGCTAGCGACATTATGTGTGTCCAGTATTCTTTTACACCTTCATTAATAAGCGTGGCTTATGTGTGATATAAACGTAACTGAATTTATTCATAACGGCTATTTTGGTTAAATGAACCCATAGGTTAGAAGGTGAAACGCCATAACCGGAAGGGAATTTAACGCAATGGATGCTCTACTTTTTTAGATGAAAGAGAGACAGATTATGAATCAAGATATCCTACTAGATAGACCACGAATGACACTGGTTGTTGTTCTTACCACTGTTGTTTGGTATGCACCAATCTGGATGCTTTATATCTAATAAAGCGCCCTCTCATCAACTTCCCCCTATATCAGCCTGATTGTTTGACAGTTATATAACCTGCCAAACCATGGCTTGATGGGGTGATATCCAAATTATCTTACGTGCAGTCAACGACGTCTATTACTCGCAATTCTTATGAGTATCGGTTACCTACCACAATTAACTTAACACCCAAGTTGTGACAAGCTTGAAGGTTGGAAATAAAGCGGGAGTAGAAATATATCTCTCGGGGTAAAAAAAACGCCGATTGATTTGCATCATCGGCGTTTAGTGTACGCTGGCTCGCTTACTTCTTAGTGGCTGCAGCTCTATTTCTCACGATATTACGTAGTCGAGCGGATCTCTCAGCAGAACCCTGACTGGCATCAGAAGGGTTATTCTTGCGAGTTTTACGGTCTTTGAACGCTGGTTTGCTGTGCATTTTCTGCAATAGCGCATCACGGTTTTTTGGCTCGTACCCTGCTTGTTCTACACGTCTAATCGTATGACCAATCAACGACTCGACTTGTTGCAACGTCAGTTCCTCTTCACGGCTGACAAAAGACACTGCATGACCTTTTTGGCCAGCTCGACCTGTTCGACCAATACGGTGAACATAATCTTCTGCCAAAAATGGCATATCAAAGTTCACTACGTGTGGAAGGCCTTTAATATCTAAGCCGCGAGCAGCCACATCGGTTGCAATCATCACACGCGCCTTGCCTTCTTTAAACTCGTCAAGCGCTCTACGACGGGCACTTTGTGCTTTATCGCCGTGACATAGTACCGCTTTAATGCCGTCCAGTTTGAGTTCTTTCAATAACATGTTGGCCGTTTCTTTGTAGTTCACAAAGACCAATACCTGTTGCCAGTTCTTACGACCAATAAGTTCAGATAACATTTCACACTTTCTTTCTTGATCTACTGGGTAGACAACATGCGCGATAGTGTCTGCCGTCACGTTTTCTTGAGTTACAGATACTCTTTTCGGTTGATTCAACATTTCAGCCGCTAGTTTGTTCATTTGCGCAGAGAACGTCGCCGAGAACAGCATAGTCTGTGGCTTCGTTAAAACACCAGACATAATGGTTTCAATTGATGAAATAAAGCCCATGTCTAACATACGGTCGGCTTCATCGAAAACCAAGAACTCAAGGTTCTGTAGGGAAATATTTTTCTCATCCAGATGCTCAATCAAGCGACCTGGTGTTGCCACTAAAATGTCGACACCGTTCTTTAGCTTTTGAACCTGAGATGACATTTTCACGCCACCATAAATAGCAGCAACACTCAATGATGTGTACTTAATATAATCTTCAATGCTTTGCGCAATCTGTGCAGCCAATTCACGAGTTGGTGCAAGAACCAGTGCTCGCGTTTGAAACTGCTTAGTCACCTTGCTGTTGTCTAATAGTTGCTGAATAATTGGCAGAGCGAACGCGGCAGTTTTGCCGGTCCCTGTTTGAGCATTCGCTAAGATATCGTGCCCTTTACGAGCGAGAGGGATCGCTTTTTGCTGAACAGGCGTTAGTTTTTCGTAGCCACACTCGGACAGTGCTTTCACAATTTCTGGAGAAAAATTCTGAGATGAAAATGACATTGTTGTGTTCCTAAAATTAAGCGGCTACGACCACATAAAGCATAACCAAAAATACGGTCACAGATTGTAAAACAAACTGTATCGGAACGGCAGGCTTTTTACCAATTCATCGCAATAAGCTCAAAAACACGACATCCCAGATACTGGACATCCATTAATTATAGTTTTCAAACAACCAGATACTGGACATCCATTAATTATAGTTTTCAAACCAATACTCAACCGCTACATGTTAAAGCTTAAAAAATGTGTTTAAATCGGATGAATGTTGATTAATGCCGTGAAATTGACATTAAAATACGTAAATTAGGAAATTCAAGGCGTGCTGTGTCGTTAGCTAGGCTAATTAATAAAGATGTGTGGTAAATATGAGTAAATAAAGTGAGTGGTTAGTGCAAACATCGTCGCAGTTGGTTCTTTTTGGCTATCCATCGCCTACCTGTGTGCTCTGCAAATAACGCCAACTCATCCAGTGTACCGACCGCTCCTTGATAATCTTTGCCAAAATTACTGGCTAAGCTCATCCAAGTCTCTGTATCTAAGCCGAGTGAGTGCAGTAGTTTAGGGTGTGAAGCGACAATTGCACCGGGTTTGTCATTTCGAATAACACGGCCACTCCAATCCACTAGCTCAATATAATCGAGTAATGAATACGGAATGCCTCGCTGCTCAGACTCACTGGTATCGCCAACAAAACCAAATAATGCCTTCTTGTTACAAGGGGGCTCGCTTTGCTGTTCATCTTGATGTGACACGCCGTGAACTCGCTCGTAAACGGAGGTGTATTCAGACGCTTCGATACTGTCGTTGATGCCTGCTCGTATGGGATTCAAATCGACATAAGCCATGCATGTTAATAAGGCTTCTTCATCGAGTAACGCTTGCGACTTAAACCGCCCCTCCCAAAACCTTCCGGAGCAGTCATCTTCTGCGTTGGCTTTACGTGCAATAAACTCATTTAGGCTGCGCATGAACCATGAAATATCAATAAGCCGCTCTCGCCAATCATTGATGATACTAAGAGCCGCTTTACTTTCAACTTCAGCGCAGGTTTGCTTTTTTAGCCAGCGCTGAACTAGTACGGGAAGTGAGTATAACTGTCCCCACCTCCAGCAGACATCTTCATCACTAAGCTGTTGATTTAATTGCTCGTCGACATGCAGCACAATGTGGTAATGATTTGACATCACCGCATAGGCGCAGATATCCATACTAAATACCGTCGACAAATAATGCATCCGCTCAACCACCCACGCTCGGCGGTGCTCAAATGATTGCCCTGTATATTTATCGTCGCCACACAGATAGGCTCTGCGAACACAACGCGAGATACAATGATAATAAGGAGTATCAGAAAGAGAAACTTGAGACTGTCGAGATTGGGTCATAACAACTACCTCCAAGATGCACTGTGCATCAATTAAAGCTAGCTGTAGAGTCGAGAGACGTCAATATTTATGGGTGTCCGGTAATTTCTGTTCTTTTTAATCTTTGCGTTGATCAACTGAAAAAGATTCTTCGATTTTTTTAAGCTCTTCTTGCTCTTTCTGCTCAAGCTCTTTTTTAACTGCTGCTTTACGTTCGTTCAGTGCTTTTTTTTCTGACTTCGTCAGAAACTTCAGCGCCTTCTTGTTTGAAAGCGCATACGCAACGATGTCTTCACCCTTCTCTCTGCGTTCATTTACACGTTGTGAAAAACGTTCGTGGTCGCGTGCTTTGCGTTCTGCTGAACTCAATTTGCTCATTGATATACCTTTGTAAAAAATAGAGTGGCCATTTGTATGTCCTTACGCTGATAGATAACAACACTTATCTCGCAAGTAGCGGGAGTCTAGCATAGGATGGACTATGCTGTACTCCATATACCACAATGAATCTCTAGTATCGAACAGCCGAGCAACTTAGAATTGGACGGTATTTTCCACGCTCCCCACCCCATCAATGGTTACAGACACAATATCTCCGTCTGATAATGCCTTGGTCCTGCCCGGCGTTCCCATAAAAATCAAGTCGCCAGGTTTGAGGGTAAAATAACGACTCAGGTAACTGACCACCTTCGCCACCGAATGAATCATATGTCGTGTGTTCTCTTGCTGGACAACTTTACCATTAAGTCGAGTAGTCAACAGTGAGGCTTCATAATCAACGCCTCGCGTTATCGTCGCTGCAATGGGGCCAAACCCATCAGTCGCTTTAGCCCTCATCCATTGCAAATCTTGCCCTTGCCAGCTTCGTTCAGTTAAATCGTTACCAACGGTCACTCCAAATACAACGCCCTTTACTTGATCTTCAGATATATTGCGGGCCTCTTTACCTATAACAACCACCAACTCCCCTTCAAAGTGGACATTTTTTGCATCACTAGGCACTTGTATAGTTTGACCAGACAAAATCAGTGAAGACGGAAGTTTCAAAAATAGAGGAGGTGGACGGTCAGACGGAGAGGACATATGGCTAGCGAAATTCATCCCTACAGCAAAGACTTTTTCTGGTATGACTGGTAGCAGCAGCTCAACCTTATCCAGTGCAATGTTATTACTCTCTACTGAAAACTGATCAAAAACATCACCGGATATGGGATAGACTTTATTGCTAACTAGCCTTCCGTAGCCAATCTCTTCGCCTTGTTGGTATCTTACAAACTGTTCAACCTCACTCCATGCTGACGCTGAAGCAATTAGGGTGCTGATTAGAATTATCCATTTCATCTTTATCTCTACTCTCAACTGATAGTGACTAGTTAATTAAGAATAGTCACAGATGTATGGATACGGGATGGGCAGACAAATGGTACAACCTAAACAATTCAGCTCATCAAGCTTCTAAGCAGAAATGTGTTAGATACTGCGACTAAGATCGCGCTCAAACCGATCTCGGCTTAAAAGATTACCGAGATGGCGGAGTGTTCAAAGACCATAGGATGACTAAGCCCAACCTGGTTTCCCATGCAGGTGGGAATCTGTAAATGCTCTTGTGGGTGTCCTGTATTTGAGTGCCACAATACAGGCAGAAACATGTTCGAAAATTATGGGTGTCCAGTATTTGGTGATGGAGTACATAGCTAAAAAGCACACTTGTTCGACCCTTCTTAATTTGACGTACAGCTTGATATAATTAACACTCAAGCAACTAATCAAAAGTTGATATAGATATGGCTTCGCAAAAAGAAAATAACATCCCACTTGTATCGCGACAGAGTGTCGAGTTTTTTGCATCCATGTTTAAAGAGGTTGATAGTAAAACTTACGCCTTACTGCGCGCGGCTACTATCCCTAATGATATTCATACTGACGCTCAGTATGAATATTTGCCTGAGTCATGCCTGAAAAACTTTCTAGAAGTACTGGCTGATAACACCACTCAAAAACAATTGGGTTGGCTGTTTTTAAGAACCTGTAAAGAAACCTATGTACCTCGCCTTATTTCCTCGCTAACAGAGCAAAGCTCTCTTAAAGCAGCGTTACAGAAATTTAGTACCCTTTTAAAAAAGGAATCCAGTGCTGAAAATGTCTATCTTGAGCAAGCAGGAGGCAGTTGGTGGCTGGTTCGTGAGAAAAGTGGTTTGGATGAAGGATGGTTTAAATACGCAGAGATGTTCTCCGTTATCTGCATGGCAGAGCTATTAAGGGCATTAACTCATCAAAAGTGGCTTCCACAGCGAATTGGTATTCAACACCCTAACATTGATGAATTTTCACAACTGCCTTCGCTGCAACACGCTCAGTTTTTTATCGAGCGCCCGGTCACTGCCATCGAAATACCAGAATCGCTATTATTGTCACCTATTCAATTACCTAAAAATATCAACAAGGTCGCTCAGCATCAATCTTGCTCTATCCCCCCATCGTCTTTTAAACAGCAATTCACATTGGCAATCACTCCTTACCTTTCTATGGGCAAACTGCCTATCAAGATTGCCGCTGAAATCCTGAGGTTGAATGTAAGAACCCTTCAAAGGCGGCTGGAATCTGAAAATATTGTCTACAAACAACTGATTGAAGCCTTAGTTTTTGAACAAATATCTAAACACTTATCTGGCAGTAACGAAAATATAACTCAAATAGCTAACCGCTATGGCTACTCTGATGCGGCTCATTTCACACGTTCATTCAAGCGCATTTACGGTTGCACACCCTCTCAATATAGAAAATCACACCAATAAACTGACAAGCACTATCTAACAACTCCCTCCTTTAATGTCATCAAATGGCAATTAATTAACCTCGATTCACCATAAAGTAACACCCAAGTTATTGAATGCATCCAAGTTGTTAAGTTTGCTTCATGCAATAACTAACGCATAGGAAATGCACTCAGATTTTTTGAGTAGAGATTTGGATAGGGATAATTTGCTTAGTTTATAAGGTAAATCAATATGAAGAATACTCTCAAGCTGACGGCAATAGCACTATCATGTTCTGCTGCTTTTTCCGTTTCAGCTGCTTCCACACTGTTCACCAATGTAGATATATTCAATGGTACAGAAGACAAGCTGTATCAAGATCATCACGTACTGGTCGAAGATAACAAGATCAAAAGCATTTCTGCTAGCCCAATTGAAGCCAATGATGCAACCGTTATCGACGGTCAAGGCAAAACCTTAATGCCTGGGCTTATCGACGGTCATGCACATATTATGATCAACTACAACTTTGACCAGGTTGAGAAAAATAAAGACCTTACCGATATTTCAATTAACGCCGTCACCGTTGCACAACGTTTCCTTGACGATGGCTTTACCTCTGTTCGTGATATGGGCGGCCCGGCTTTTGGTCTAAAGCGTGAAATAGATGCTGGCAATATTGACGGTCCACGTATCTACCCATCCGGCGGATTTATTTCCCAAACCTCTGGCCATGGTGACTTTAGAGACCGTGCGGACCCAGGCTTTAGTGCGGGTATCAAAGGTGACGTGTCCAACTTTGAACGTATGGGTATTGGTAATGTTGCAGATGGCGTGCCAGAAGTATTAAAAGCAACCCGCTTGAACCTACGCAACGGCGCCACTCAAATTAAAATAATGGCCGGCGGTGGTGGTTCATCTCGATTTGACCCGATTGATACGACCCAATACTCAAAAGATGAAACCTGTGCCATCGTTGAGGCGGCTGCCGATTGGGGCACTTATGTCGCAGCGCATACCTTTAATGATCGCTCTGTTAATCGACTACTAGATTGCGGCGTAAAAACATTTGAGCACTCTTTCTTCATTAGCGAAGAAACTATGCAGAGAATTGCCAAAGAAGGTGGATTTGTGGTTCCTCAAATGTGGGGCATTTCCCCTGATTTAGCTAAAAACCCCCTAATGCCAGCTGACAAGCTGCCACTTATCAACGCACTTGTGGAGGAATATGGCACGTTTGGCAAAGACCTGTTAAAGCACGATGTCAAAGTCGTATTTGCCTCTGACTACGTAGGCGTAAACTCCGATGCTGAGCGTGCTCGTCGCTACGAAATCTGGTGGCGTGGGGAACAATTTGGTAGCAACTTTGAGGTGTTAAAACAGATGACATCTAATGCTGGCGAAATGTTGGCACTGTCTGGCCCTCGCAACCCAGCGAAAGGCAAGCTAGGCGTTATAGAGCAAGATGCGATTGCCGATATCATTCTGGTAGAAGGTAATCCGTTAGATGACTTAGGTGTCATTGGTGGAACCAATAAATGGTTCGATGCCGACCCAGAATACAAAAAAATCGACACGATCAAGCTAGTCATGAAAGACGGCCAAATTTACCGCAACGAAATGTAATCGACCGCAACACCCTATTAGGCAAGGGCTACAAACCCTTGCCTATTTAATTCTTTCATTGAGGTTTACCCACTATGTTTTTCTCTAAATCAACGCTATTAGGTTTGCTGTCTGTTGTTGCTTCTGTCTCACTATTTGCCGCTGAAGCACAAACAACTTATTGGGACCAACTTACTCCTAAAATGGAAACCGTCGAAGACCCATTTAAGTCATTAGATGACAATCAAATGTTCGATATGGCAACTATCGCTCGCTTCCAAGAGGCTCAAAAACAGCAAGATTTTCAAGTCAGTGAAGCGGCAAAGCAAGAGGTTGAGAAAATAAGACAAGGGCTGCAAGCTCAAGGAATTGATGTCGAACACTTATTTAGCGTCCGCAATAAAATCATGCAGCAGCGCCAAGCTCTGGCGTCTTTGCCAAACAAAGACGTATTAAATGCAAAGCGTAAAATCCCAGGATTTATTACTCCTATCGAGATGAAAGGAACCAAGGTCACTAAGTTTTTCCTCGTTCCTACTGCTGGTGCATGTATTCATACCCCACCTCCGCCTGCAAACCAATTAGTGTTAATTGAGTATCCAGAGGGTATTGAGTTAATAAGCCTAACAACACCCGTTTGGGTACAAGGCGAACTTACCGGACAACAGTCAACACAAGATGTGGATTACTCGGATGGGTCTGCAAACGTGGAATCAGTTTATGCGATGACAGCCGACTCTATTGAACTGTATAGTCCTGAATAACAAAGAGATCCCAGCCAATAAGCAATATCATCTGATGTCGCCAAATGACAATTTTTGTTAGACGTTGTGCCTACAATTTATCTCAGCAACTACTTCTTTAGCCCTAGGCAACTCCTTGAGGAACTCACGTTAATGAACAAACTCTCACGCCTTACCCTTTCTATCACTGTAACCTGTTTTTCATCTATGGTATTTGCTGCCAATTTTGAAGGCCCTGATAGTGTAGGCAACACCATTTCAGAGCAAAAGATCCCACAGAAAAGCTGGCGAGAATCCCTCGCTGAAGAGGGGCTGACTTTTGGCCTAGACTACAACGCTTTAAGCTTAGCTTCTAAAGATGGCGTAGCAGGCAACAGTGTTGATGCCTCTTCGGGTGTCGTTCGATTCTATGGCGCTTGGGATCTAATTGGTCGAGATTCAGGTAATACGGGTGGCATTGTATGGAAGGTTGAACACCGCCACGCTTATTCTGATACCGCACCAAAAGGATTTGGCTTTATTGGTGATGACCAAATCGGCTACGTTGGCATGATCGGCTCTGCATTTAGTGACCAAGGGGCGCGTGTTACTAACCTGCATTGGAAACAAAAACTTAATGGCGGAAAAACCTCAATCATCGCAGGCTGGCAAGACGTAACGGATTACGTTGATACTTATGCGCTTGCCAGTCCTTGGTCTGGCTTTAGTAACCTAGCGTTCTCAACTGGGGCTGGCTCTATGGGACTGCCCGATGACGGCGTATTGGCCTTGTCTGCAGGTCACATGCTTAACGACAACTTTTATGTCATTGCAGGTATTGCTGATGCCAACGGCAAATCAGATGACATATTCGACGGCTTTGATACTGCGTTCGGTAGTGATGCGTCGTATTTCACAACTCTAGAACTGGGCTGGACGGCCTCCCAAGATCAAATTTTTACTGACAATTTCCACATAACACTATGGCATTTTGGCGACGATACTCGTCATAACCTCGCCTACCCTGATACCGCCAACACCGACGGAGGCCAAGGTATTAATTTCTCATGGAGTACATTTATCACTCCACAAATTATGCCGTTTATTCGAGGGGGAATATCAGAAGGTCAAGTCGCCCTTTACGACAAATCCGTAAGTGCAGGCTTTGGTTATTTTGGGCTTGGTGCACCCAAAAATAACTTAGGATTTGCGGTCAACTGGGCTGAAGTTAATCACCAAATATTACAACCTATCAGCCATTCAGATGAGCAATGGACAGCAGAACTGTATTACAACATGCAATTTGGTGAGCATTTTCAAATCACACCTGATGTGCAAATCATCAAAGATCCCGCCTTCTCAAACAAAGATAGCGCAGTTGTGTTTGGTATCCGAGCACGATTGTTTCTTTAATTTACCAGAGCAGCAATTAACGACAGCCTCTGTTCTACTTGTCGTTAAGTGGCTATTTTCACAACGAGATATTATTAAGATAAGCCTCACAACACACAAAGAGCGATATCACCTCAGTGGGTCGCCTTTCTCTGATTTTTGAGGTAAGACATGAAGAAAACGTTAATCACAACATGGCTACTCTGCATTGTAGCCTCTACTGCGGTAGCAAACGCATCAACACCATCTGATGACAAATCTCTAGCTGAAGAAGCCGCCAAAGAACTTGCTAATCCAAATACCGCTTACGCGAGTTTAAACCTAAAACTGCAATACAACGGCGGATATCAACACGGCGGAAACAGCACCACAACCGTATTCCAGCCAACCCTTCCTTTTCCGATGCAAGGTGGTGACAAAGTGATATTTCGCCCTGCTATTTCTTATATTGACAGCAACGTAGGCCATCACGATGAATCAGGCTTTAGTGATATCTCTTTTGACTTAGCATACGCTCCAAAGACCGCCCCTGGCACCATTGCCGCATTTGGGGTTATTGCCTCTTTACCTACTGGTAGTGATGAATTTAGTGCTGACCAGTTTGCCGTCGGCCCCGAGATGTTAATCGGTAAAGCCAATGCTAAGCGAGTCATTGGCGCATTCCCCAACCATTTAGTTGGCGTGGCCGGATCTGGGATTGATAAGCAGCGTATCAATAAAACCTCGGCGCAGCTTTTCTGGGTAGAAATATTAAACGGTGGTTGGACAATCGGCACATCGCCAACCATAACCTACGATTGGACGACTAACCAAGCTGAGGTGCCGATTAACCTCAATGTTTCTAAGACAACTATCATTGCCGGTCGACCTTGGAAATTTGGATTAGAAGCAAACTACTACATTGAAAAAGATGACAAGACTCGACCTGATTTCATGATTGGTCTTAACATTACGCCCGTTGTTGAGAACCAGTTAGCCAACTTATTCAAGTAGGCTAACGCACCGATATAGCGATTTTGGCCTACACCCTATTGAATCCCCACCAGCAATAGATCTGTTGCTTCAAGCGCATGTTGCTCAATTTGCTGGTCATTAAGAGTAGGCATCCCCAACAGCGCCGCAGAGCAAGGCGCAAGTAGCATACCAAGCCACAACTCAACCTTAGTGCTTGGATGTTGTAAACCAAATCGCTCACTAAAGAATGCGTTTAAAGCACGACTGGTATCATCAGCACCAATACCCATAAAGCTCTCGATTATTTCTGGTGCTTGAGTTGCCTCAGCAATTAATAATCGCTGGGTTGCAATATGCTCTTTTGATAGATGAAATTGCATAAACTCTGTCGCAAATGCAACCAGCGCATCTCGATTACTCTCTAAGGTAAGGTGCACGAAATAGCGGCCATTATAGCTGTCACCGATCTGTCGCATGGTTGCCTGAAAAAGCTCTATCTTAGAGGGGAAATAGCGATAGAGAGTTTGCTTGGTCAGTTTCGCTTGCGCCGCTATACCATCCATGTTGGCAGATGTGTACCCCTGCGATAAAAATACCGATTTCGCAGCCGCCAAAATAGCATGTCTTTTTATTGCTCTATTTTGTTCAATTTTACTCATTGCTTCCCTCTACAATATAAATCATCCTCATGGGTATGATTTATATTGACACTATACCACTACAAAATCATACTTTCGAGTATGATTTATTGATGGATATTTATTATGACAACTTTTTCATTCCCTAACTTGGCGTTCAACAACAACCGTATTACTGGATTTATGGTCGCGATTCTAGGCGCAGTATTAATGAGCATCGACCCGATATTCATCCGTTTTGCGGGTGTAAGTGGCTTTGATACCGCGTTTCTTTTTGGCTTATTTAGCGCAATATCTATGTCATTTGTACTCAAAATCAACGATAAGCGCGGTATTAGAAAGGCGGTAATTGACAGTGGTTGGCCGTTGTTATTGGCAGGTCTATTGATGCTCGGCAGCGCGACTGGATTGGTGTTTAGTATTAAGAACACATCAATTGCGAATACCTTCGTGATTCTAAGTGCTTCTCCAGCTGTTGCCGCTATTTTTAGCTGGCTATTGCTACGCGAGAAAACCAACCGCACCACAATCATCGCAATTATTTGTGTCATGCTCGGTATCGGGATTGTTGTGTCAGGTTCGGTTAGCTCAGGTAATTGGATTGGCGATGCTTTAGCGGTATTTTCCGTGATCTGCTTGTCGTTAATGTTCACCCTACTGCGCCGCTATCAAGACGTAAGTCGATTAGCCAGTGTCGCACTGGGCGGTTTGCTACTTGCAGTAGTGATGTCATTTTTTGCACAGCCAAGCCACTACAGTGTCGATACGTGGCTGATTATGGCTGCAATGGGGCTGTTTTCCGCACCACTTGGACGAGTCATGTCTATGGTTGCGACCCGCTATATTACAGCCGCTGAAGTGTCGATGACCTTGATGCTAGAAACAGTACTCGCTCCACTATGGGGGTTTCTGTTCTTCACTGAGATCCCCGCTATAGCAAGTATTTTCGGCGGTTCAATTATCTTAGTCACCATCTTCATCTACACATTAATCACTATGAAAAATGACCAGTAATTACGGAGTACCTATGACAGCAACCTTAACCTATATCGGAAAAATCACAACACCTTACCATCGTGTTGAACAGTGCCCAAACAACATTCAGTCTCAAGGACCTTTGTGTCAAATTACGGTGAGAGAAGAATTTAAACAAGGCTTAAAGGGCCTAACGATAGGCCAAGATATTCTAGTGCTGTACTGGCTCGCAGATGCAGAGCGTGATTTGCTGATTCAAAGCAATAAACATGGAGATAACAAAGGTACGTTTGCCCTTCGCTCTCCTCATCGTCCCAACCCTATTGGAGCTGCGGTACTGTCAATCGAGGCAATTGAGGGGGCAGTGATTACAGTTAAGGGGCTTGATTGCTTAGACAACACCCCTGTAATCGATATTAAACCTGCCATATATAAGGAAGGCATAAGTTAATAGACTTTTTCATGACAAGCAGCCCTGATGATTAATTACTTAAAAAGTAATAAGCTACACTTATTATGGCGAGGGGCGCTTGTCACGCACTTTTTTAATACGACATTCACATATCACTACTAAGCGATAGCGATAGAAGCCCCACTAAATCACCCGGATAATTGAAGAAATCATATATGGCTAAAGACTTATTTTTCAGTATGGATTTGAATTTATTAAGAACCTTTCTTGTTTTGTATCAAGAGCTTAATACTCGAAAAGCGGCTGAACGCCTGTATGTCTCGCAGCCTGCAGTGAGCCAAGCATTGCAAAAATTAAGAGGCCAGCTTGGTGATAAGTTATTTGTAAAAGTACCAAGTGGGTTAAAAGCAACACCATTCTCCGAACAGCTCGCTATCGATATCATTCCCCACTTAAATGGGATATCCAACACCTTAAACAAAGACCGAACCTTTGAACCGCTATCACTTAACACTTCAATAAAAATCGCGGTAGCACCTATTGTACTAACTTGTCTTTCTGGTTCGCTTTATCAGCACTTCTCAAAAGTCGCACCTAACTGCACCCTTGAATTGCTTACATGGAAAAACGATTCTATCCAGCACATACAAAGTGATGAAATTACTCTGGGTGTGAGCTTAAAGCACAGCCTACCACAGGGTGTAAAAAGAGACCGACTAACAGACCTTACCGGCCAATTAATAGTACGAAAAGACCATCCAATCCAAACCGATACCGTTACCGCCAGAGAAATGGAACCTTACCCAATTGCTTCTCTTATCACACCTGGTCATAACGATTATTTTACTGAAGCGGCAGTACTCATGGAGCAAGAAGGATTAAACCCTTGCGTAGGTTTTCGTTCAGAACTTACCATGGCTTTAATCGATGTTATCGAACATACCGATTTCTTTATGCCCCATTCAGACCTTTTTCCACTTCAACGCTATCCATCATTAAAAGCCATAACGCCCTTCATAAATGGTGCACCCTACCAAAATAGCATTTATGCCTACTACCATATGAAATATAGCGATACATCGCTGATGCAGTGGTTGGTAGAACAAGTACAACTTGTTGTTGAACAGGAACGGAAAAGCAAACATTAAGCCGCTAAACTACTTAAATATATGTAGATACCAAGCATAATAAGTTTTAATTATTGCGACACTAAGTGCATATAATTAGAGCCAATCAAATCTGTCGCTTAAAGTGTGCTCATTCATCAGGACAATGAATAATGAGTTACAGGGAGTTTTTACCCTACATTTTAAGACAACTATGAAAATAATACACCTGACCATCTTGGCTGTTACTTTTTTATCTATTCCAGCAAAAGCAAATTCTTTTCATTTCTCGCCCGAAATAAAAACAGGCCCCTATGCCGGTTCCGGTCTGTCGGGTTACGGCTTTCAATTTGGGCTCAATGACATTATTGGTTTACGCTCGCTGTATATATCCTATACCGACACCAATTCAAAATTTCTCAATGTCGATAAAGATCAGATAACAACCTATCGCGTGGGAGGGCAAATTCCGCTGGTCGAATCAATAGGATTATCTCTTCTAGTTGAAGCTGGATTTGCTAAATACAATGGTGAACGAGAATATGCTTTCGGAGACACGCGTTACCTAGAACAATCTGGAGCCAGTACTTCGGTAGCAGTAGCTTATGATATAAATCAACATGTTGCCGTAAAAGCGGGGATGGATCTAAGTTATTTAGACTCATCTTCTACACTACTTTCAAGTTCAATCGCACCCACTTTTTCCACAGGCTTCATTTTTAAATTCTAGGAAATATTACATATCGGTTCTATGGGACGAAACTCGTTCCATCATGCTTTGTTTTCGTCTTCCCCGCGCAGGCGGGGATCTGTGAGTACTCAAGCCCCAACTAAGTCCGCAACGCCAAAACAAACACCCACCACCACAGATGCCGGCTTAAAACACCACCGGCATGACGACGTTGAGTATGCAGCTACATCGACACTTCGATACACCGCCACATCGACCCGCCCCCCTTCGTCTTCCCCGCGCAGGCGGGGATCTGTAAGTACTCAAGCCCCAACTAAGTCCGCAACGCCAAAACAAACACCCACCACCACAGATGCCGGCTTAAAACACCACCGGCATGACGACGTTGAGTATGCAGCTACACCGATACATCGACTCGCCCCTTCGTCTTCCCCGCGCAGGCGGGGATCTGTAAGTACTCAAGCCCCAACTAAGTCCGCAACGCCAAAACAAACACCCACCACCACAGATGCCGGCTTAAAACACCACCAGCATGACGGCGTTGAGTGTGCAGCTACATCGACACACCGATACACCGTCACATCGACTCGCCCCTCCGTCTTCCCCGCGCAGGCGGGGATCTGTGAGTACTCAAGCCCCAACTAAGTCCGCAACGCCAAAACAAACACCCACCACCACAGATGCCGGCTTAAAACACCACCGGCATGACGACGTTGAGTATGCAGCTACATCGCCACACCGCCACACCGCTACATCGACTCGCCCCTTCGTCTTCCCCGCGCAGGCGGGGACCTGTAAGTACTCAAGCCCCAACTAAGCCCGCAACACCAAATCAAACACCCACCACCACAGATGCCGGCTTAAAACACCACCGGCATGACGGCGTTGAGTATGCAGCTACATCGACACATCGATACACCGCTACACCACCACATCGACTCGCCCACCTTCGTCTTCCCCGCGCAGGCGGGGATCTGTAAGTACTCAAGCCCCAACTAAGCCCGCAACACCAAATCAAACACCCACAACCACAGATGCCGGCTTAAAACACCACCGGCATGACGGCGTTGAGTATGCAGCTATATCTACACACCGTTACACCGCCACATAGACTCACCCACCTTCGTCTTCCCCGCGCAGGCGGGGATCTGTAAGTACTCAAGCCCCAACTAAGCCCGCAACACCAACACAAACACCACACCACCACAGATGCCGGCTTAAAACACCACCGGCATGACGGCGTTGAGTATGCAGCTATATCTACACACCGTTACACCGCCACATAGACTCACCCACCTTCGTCTTCCCCGCGCAGGCGGGGATCTGTAAGTACTCGAGCCCCAACTAAGCCCGCAACACCAAATCAAACACCACACCACCACAGATGCCGGCTTAAAACACCACCGGCATGACGACGTTGAGTATGCAGTTACATCGACACATCGACACACCGATACACCGTCACATCGACTCGCCTCCCTTCGTCTTCCCCGCGCAGGCGGGGATCTGTAAGTACTCAAGCCCCAACTAAGCCCGCAACACCAAAACAAACACACCACCACAGATGCCGGCTTAAAACACCACCGGCATGACGGCGTTGAGTATGCAGCTACATCGCCACACCGCTACACCAGTACACCAACCCACCACCACCTTGCCACCCTCATTCACCACAGCTAAAGTAACACTTGAATATCATCACCCTAAGCAATAGGTAAAAACGCTCTATGTCTACACCGACAATTCTGTTTGATATTAATGAAACAGTGCTTGATCTAAGCATACTAAAGCCCAAATTTCGCCATTATATGGGGGATGAAAATCACATGAGTACTTGGTTTGCCATGCTATTGCACTCCTCGACGGTATGCCTAGTCACTGGCACAAAGACCAATTTTAAAAGTCTCGCATTGACCGCATTGCAATCTATTGCTGGGCGACTAAATATCGATATTTCTGATGAAGGCTACCGCGATATGTTAGGCACATTTGCTTGTCTGCCTGCTCATGACGATATCCAACCGGCGCTGATTGAGTTAAGAAAAGCGGGCTTTCGTCTGGTCGCACTGTCAAACTCATCATCTGAACTACTTGAGTCTCAGTTGGCGCAATCTGGTTTAAGGGACTGTTTTGACGACGCCATTTCTGTCGAGCAAGCGCAAACCTTCAAGCCTTCCAAAACGGCATACCAATATGCTTTAGATAAACTTCAACTACAACCGAGTATGGTTAGGCTAGTGGCAACCCACGATTGGGATACCCATGGCGCATTGTGCGCAGGGTTGAAAGCGGCTTATATTGATAGGTCTAACGCCCCATATAACCCTCACTATTTACTACCAGATATAGTTAGCAATAACATGGGTGACATTGCCAAGCAGATTATAGGTAAGGCTCAAAAGTAGTCGATTTTGTGGCCTTTTTTAGTTGCTATTAAATGGATTACTGTACTTTTCATCATTGAGCATAGTGTGGTCCGTTAAGGTATCCAGAAATGCGATTAACGCGCTCTTCTCAGCGTCGGTAAAATCAAATTTAATTGGATTTCCATCATTTCCAAGTAAGGGCGGCAACAGGTTTGGGTGGGGCTGTATCCCGGTGCTGTAATGGTCGATAACTGCGCCTAAATCGGCAAAGCGGCCATCGTGCATATATGGCGCCGTAACTGAAATATTTCTTAGAGAAGGCGTTTTAAATTTGCCTATATCTCTGTTTGAACCAGTAGATTCTGCTACGCCAAGATCATCGCTTGAAACAGAATCGAGCCCATTATTTGTCGCGATTGAATCAAAGTCTATATTAATCGGCACAACCCCAACAAACGCTTCTGATATATGGCATCCAGAGCAATTTAATGGGTCGCCATTTGCTACTGCTCTTGGCGTGAAAAATAGGTCTTTGCCCGCATTTTCCTCATCGGTGAACTGAGGAAAATCTACCAGGGGTGATGATACATCTTGCCGAGCAATGTCATACTTCGATGTTGTACTCACCATCGACCTTACAAACTGCGCTAAAGCTCTCGAAATTCTATCACTAGACACCGTAGCATCGCCGAACGCATCTGCAAACAAGGCCGGATAATAATCTTGGTTTCTGACAATTTCTTCTAACTCAGCAAGAATCAACCCCATCTCTACTGGGTCTTGAAATGGCATCAGCACTTGCTCTTCTAATGAATCCGCCCTTTCATCCCAAAAAAACTTCCCGGTGAAATAGAACCGGGAATTTGTGAGACCCATTGAATGTCTTCGAGTTTTGCCACCATTAAAGCCATCACTCAACACCTTTGGATCGGAAAATCCATTACTTGGAATATGGCATGAAGCACAAGACACAGTACCATTAGCAGATAGCCTTCTGTCATAAAACAGCACTCGCCCCAAGGTGGCACCAGCATCGGTAATCTGGTTATGGTCAGGTAGGTTATCCATATCAATAGCGGCTTTTTGAAATTGAAAAACCGCAGGGAAATCATTAACTAGATAATGTTCAGGAAGCTCAATATTTGAATAGTTAAAGTGAGTATCAGGCAAATTCAATACAGAAGGTAATTCAGGATCTGGTGTCACTGATGTATCAGAGCCATCACCATCACTACCCTTGCATCCAATCAAGACTAAGACTGAAGCTAGTGTCGCAAATCTGATTAATATATTTCGCATGTTATCACTATGCTGCCAAACTGTAATTAATTAAAGCCTAACATAAAAAATGCAACTAGTTTAGTTCTTGAGACACCCGCCACATACCGACTTAAAATAGTTTTTATGACCACACCAAGCGCACATTTAATTAACATCTGTGCCGGTATCAGCAAAGAAGTGTTTAACTTGCCTTTCCTGTTGGTTTTATCGTCTACTTTAAGGGTCACAACCATTTTTGATTAAATCACACAATTTTGCCCCAAGATACTCACTTAGATATCAGCCGAAATCTAGATATTGTATAATGTAACGCGCTGATATGATTCCAATAATCGTCTATCGCCTGTAGAGTAACCACCGATTTGATAGAGAACGAATCATCGTCTATCAAGTTGGTAATTCCTGTGATTAATGTGCATTTAGAATAAAGGATAAATAAGTCGTGGCTGAACAAGTGAAAACGTCGCTCCGAGTTGCTGTGATTGGTGGCGGAATCGCCGGTTCTACGACAGCGTTACATCTTGCCGAACAAGGTGTAGACGTAACTCTGATTGAGCAAAGCGACGGTTTAGTCAATGGTCCACCTATTTGTCATCTTCACGCGGGTGGTAATCTCTATCGTGAGATTTCTCAGCAGCAATGCGTCGATCTACTTAAACAGTCGATTGATACAGTTCGTCTTTTTCCTTACGCAGTCAATACTCGGCCAACGGTTATTGCAACGCCTATTACTGATAGTAATGACCCGTATTCGTTACTGCCTCGCCTATCCGTTATTCAAGCAAGTTATCAAGAGTTAGTATCTCAAGATCCTTTAAATGCTGTATTAGGTGAACCTAAACAGTACTATTCACAATACAGTCGCGCACAACTCGAGGCACTTCAAGACAGCGAGCAACCTCAGCAGCCACTAAGTCACGATGAATGGATGGTTCCCTTCGCCAAATATGTCGATCTGGATAACCTAAAGTATCCGGTATTGGTGGTTCAAGAGTTTGGTCTTAGTGTTTTTCGTCTTGCTGCTAGTGTCAGCCTAACCTTGGAGCATCACCCTAAAGCGCATTTGAAAACTGGATGTCGCCTAGAAGATGCGCATTATGTAAATAATCAATGGCACTTGAGCTATCAGCCAAAACAGGGAAATAAGCAACAGCTAGTGGTGGATTATTTGGTCAATGCCACAGGTTATAAAACCGGCACCATTGATGATTTAACCAACCAGTCACAAAAGCGTTTGGTGGAATTCAAATCCGCATTCATAACCCATTGGCAAAATAGTGACATCCATTGGCCTGAAGTGATATTTCATGGTGAACGCGGAACTCCACAAGGGATGGCGCAGTTAACACCTTACAGTAATGGCTATTTTCAAGTCCATGGAATGACAGAATCCATTACCTTGTTTGATAAGGGCTTAGTTGCAAGCCAAGAGCCAAGTTCACAGCCCAAATTACCCATCGAGCTTGAAGCTAAGATCACTCATGGTTGGCCAAAATCGGCGATTCAACAGCGCACCCAAAACGCGATTGGGCATATGAGCCAGCATATCCCTACATTTGCAAAGGCGACTGTGGGTGGTAAACCCCTTTTTGGCGCTCAGCAGATCCCAGGTGAAGACCCTGGGTTACGCGTAGCCGATGTCTCATTTACCGACAATAATTATGCGCGCATCGAGTTAGTAAAAGCCTCTTCGGCTTTTCAAGCGGCAAATAAAATCAAACATCAACTACAACGCTTGTATCACTCTGAGCAGGCAGCTGACGTCAGTATTGAGCGCTCTCATCCCAATTTATCAGCCCTAACCTTTGAAGAAATCGAAGTGCGAGCCAAAGCATTGGCGCGCGATAGGGGCTACCCAGAAGCGCTAGCAATTAAAACAGGAACCCCTTCTCGCAGTTAACTTGCATAAAGGGAATTATAGGAAAGACCCTTGCCAAGGGTAGCTGGGGATTAGATGGTCGCTTTGGCAATACAAGCTAGCAATGATAATTAATTGCTAGCTTGTGATGGTAATATCTAAGCGTATTTATTCTGGCAGAAAATCGTGAATAACCGTATTTGCATTGTTTTGTGCTGACTGATTGCCAATTATCTCAGGCCAGTGCTCTAGTTGGTTAGCCAGCTCTCCAGTTAGTCCTTTCTTACTGCCCCACCAAATACCTGATTCAAAACCTTGGTCATTTAAGAGCACATCAACGTAACGCTTGGCGCCCACATCCACTGAGTGAGCCTTACCAAGGAGTTCCATCACCCACATAGCCGTATTCATGACCCACCGCTGATGCCACGGAAGTGTGGCGGCGCCAGAGGTACCGCGAGCCATACCTGGGTCGACCGTAATAAATCTCATATCAGGATGCTTGCGCGCCATGCTCATCGTCCATAGTGCTCCCATAAGCTTCACAGACCCGTAGATATCGGTATACGTTTTATTTTTGGCAAACTTGGCGCCATTAACCACGGTTGTCCACTCTTCAACTGAGCCTATTGTGATAGGCGGTTTTGCTGAACCAACCTCGGAGGCGCCTCTAGCAGCAAAGCTAGCCACATACATTACACTGCCACCCTTAGATAACTTGCCGCTGTTCATCAGAAGATCGGTAAAGTAAACATGCCCCAATACGTTTACCGCGAAGATAAACATGACACCATCTTTAGTGAGCTTAGTCGGGGCAGTTCCGCCGCCGCCTCCAGCGTTCAATACAATCGCGTCAACTTTGGTACTCAACTTATTGGCCGCTTTACGACATGAATCCAAATTACCAACATCAACAATTAGAATTTCGAAGATCTTCTTACCCGTTAACGCTTCTAATTGCATCATCGCTTGTTTGGCTCGATGTTCATCGCGACAGGCTAGAATTATCTTAGAAACTCCACTTTGCAAAGCGAACTGGCGTGCGGCATCGAATCCAAGTCCAGAATTAGCACCGGTAATGAGAATAGTTGAACAAGTCATTTAGTTAACCAAATAGTTGGGTAAAAGGAGGACCAAAGTGAGCTATCTGTAAACTGTAGCAAAAGGGGTGATTAAAGCCCCAAAAGGTAGCCTTGGGTCGAGATAGATTATAAGTCGGCTATTTTTACGCAGCGCACCGAGAACATATAATCTTTGGAGCTAGTGGCACGACGGATTTCCCCTAGATGCGAATTCCACCAAGCGTAAGCAAGGGTTCGAATGATCCCTTTTTTATTTGATGCACTACTTGCTGTCCAAAACTCAGTGTAAGCACCTTGAGTAATGTAAAATCCATTCCACTTAACACCCGCAGCTCTGGCAAAGAAATTTTGTTTGTTGACGAGCGAGGGATCAACTTTAGTAAATAGCCCCCCCGCCTGCGCTTGTTTAAGTTGTAGGCCAACGTTTTGTTCACTACCACGCCAGCCATCTTGGTCGACTTCCTGCTCAGACATCCCAACGGTTCGCTCTAGTTGTTTCCAGTCATCATCAGTGGCAACGCGCCAACCTACAGGAGAAATATCTCTCTCATCTGAAACATCATGCCAGTTGTACAAACGTCCATACTTTAATAGATTTTTCTCATCATCTTTAGGGATAGCACCAGATGTTACCGAACTGCCATCTTGAAACTTGGTGCTTCTCAAGCTTTCAGCCAGCCAAACTTGCTCACCGATTGTCACCGTATGATAGGTGTTTCCTTCAAGGTCTTGAACCGTATCAGTCAGTTGGTGTAACTCTTTATTGATATCATTAGCCGACGATGTTGTAGTAAGAACCATGCTACCCCCTATAGATAAAATTAGTTAACCCGGCCACAACACAAGTAACCGAATCAATCTATGTAATAACTATATCTCTTAGATGGTATTAAAAATAGGCGATATATTCTCTAAAACATGCCTATTTGTATCAATTAGTTGGAAGGTTGGAGAAGGGCTATCTATTATCACTATGCGATATTTTCAATCAACTGCTTTGATTGGCTCCATTGCTTGGGTGACTGCCCATAGACACGTTTAAACTCGCGACTAAATTGGGAAGAGCTGACATACCCCACAGCCATCGCAGCTTCACTCACATTCTTACCCGACGCTATCTTCATTGCCGCATTATTCAAGCGCATCGACTTCATAAATTGGATTGGTGACATTCTCGTAGCTTGCTTAAATTTTCTATGGAAGACTGCTCGGCTCATTCCCACGTGCGTAGCGAGCTCATCAATCGTAACGCTCTTAGCAAGATTCAACGACAAATACTCGATTGAGCGAGCAATTTCATTACCAATACCAAATGCACGCCTTACCGATAACCCAGCCTCCCCCTTTAGAACCGCATAATAAAGCTCTCTTAAGCGGCTCTCCCCAAGAATAGCGGTATCTTCTTTATCATCACCTAGCTGAAGTAGGCGTAGTAAGGCATCTGAGAAACCGTCATCCCAGTTAGCAAGTGACAACCCTTGCGGCTGTAAACTGCTTTTAGGAAGCTTGACCGCACCACTGACACTCTCAATTTCAATGGCCAACTCAGTCATCACCTTAGTATCAAGAGAGATATAAACCCCAAGTAACGGGTTCTCTGGTGACGCATCGGGCGTTCCCGCCTCTACTGGCATGGAAACTGAGCAACACAAATACTGACTATTGTCGTAGACATATTTATCGCCATCCAATATTGCTTCTTTTCGACCATTCAAAATCACCACCAGTACCGGTTCATAAACGGCTGGAGCACAAGGAATAGCATGAGTCACCTTAAACAGGTGCACCCCTTTGATACCGGTTTCTAGCATGCCATCTTCTGGCATGCGGCGTTCTACTAGCTGCTTTATTTTTTGCTTCATCACTTCACACCAACAACTCAAGCCAATACAAATAGGCATATTAATTAGGATTATTCGTCTGTTTAGCACTCTCATTGAGAGTTATGGGAACTTACGATAACAATAATCTGCAACATAAAGACATGCAAATGAAATTCTTACGCTATGTAAAGGTTCAGCGCTAGGCGGGTGTTCAGTGTTTTTTCATAGTTTCGCTTGGTAATTAAAGTACGACAGAATCCCTTAGTGATCACAGGACACCCATAGATTAGTTAACACGCTTTTGGACAAAAACGTGTCAGCCCCTTTACTAAATTAGTAATTAATGAATTACGACAGGTATGGAAAAGGGGAAAAGTCACAGTCAGGTTCGATAGCAATATAGATAACGAAGCCGACCCTACAAGTACTAGCAAGCAACCCCACAACAAATAGCCTGCATACAACCGGCATTCTGCCTAATTACATACTAATCGAACTACTTCTTTGCTTTTTGTTTTACATTCCACAAGAAATGACTTGGATTAGCCGTGAGTTTTGATTTGTAGTCGCTATGTGATTTCATTCCACTAAGCCCTGCTATGCCAGTAGCAATCAAACTTGCCCCGCCAGTCACAACACTAAGACCTAAACCCGCTACGGCAATTGCTGCTTCAGCAAAATGGGTATTTCGGATGTGCTTCATTTGAGGTGCTATCTGGCGCATCTGTACTTCGAATAGTTCATGCTGAGTGTCTTCTATAATTGCTTTCACACGACTAACGTCAGTTTCATGTCTTGCTTCACGTAGCCCTTTTTCTAATTCAGCACGGAACGACTGGAATGCTTCGCCGTCGTTGATTCTAATAGACATCAAATCAGCAGAGGACACTTGTTCCAAGAATGGCACGTCCATCTGTAGCGCACAATTTAATGTATTGGCTTGGATATCCGTACTATCGACATCCATGTTAAGCAGATTGCTTTCAAATGGATGTTCCGTACCAAACATGCAGCCGAGGTATTCTGATAACGTTATGCGCTTACTTAGTTCAATGAAGTGATTTCGTGCAGTTTGATTTACAGATTGATTTACCCAAGCATCAAAATCAGCCTTACAGGGTGGCACAGAAGACTTCTTTTGAATAAAGGTGAATACGTTTTCTTTATCAGTCGGTTCAAATTCTGTTGGGTTTAATACATAACCCATGGCGAAGCCGCTTTCCATGCCTTGGAAATGAATGCTGATGTTTCTACATGGATACAAATCACGCATTACGAGCATTCGTCCATTATCGTTTTGAACGCTTCGAACAACAGCACTAGCTTTATACTGTTCTAAGATGTTTGGAGGTAAGCAATCTTCAAATCCAACATCTGAGTAGAGCAGTGGTAATTCAGCACCCTTTTCAAGTTCAAAAGTAACTGGGT
The DNA here is from genome assembly GCF_024346875.1 of Vibrio gallicus. Taxonomy (NCBI): domain Bacteria; kingdom Pseudomonadati; phylum Pseudomonadota; class Gammaproteobacteria; order Vibrionales; family Vibrionaceae; genus Vibrio; species Vibrio gallicus. The sequence continues at coordinate 834,702 of NZ_AP024871.1, read as the reverse complement.
ACAGCTTAACGTAACCACCTGCTACTAACGGACGTAATTCAACCAGTCGAACCGCTGCTTGAGCTAATTTCTGGCGGTCTACTTTTGGGGTTGACGCCATGCCCATAAATGACGTCAGGGCTTCTGTAGCTTGGGTTCTAAAGTCCGTTAGTTCAAAGACTGGATCTGCAACTACAGCTTCTTCTAGATACAGAGCAGCCTGTTTTAGATGAGAAGTATGAGACAGCGTATCAGTTGCCAAGCACCTAACTACGCCGTTAGCTTTCACTTCATCACGTATTTCAGGCAGTACCTTTAAGCAGTATTCACGATACTTGATGAGTTCCTGTTCGAGTACAGCGTCTGACACACCGCTGTAAAACCTAGTCACGAGTGTACTATCAAGTAACAATGAATCATTCAAGTAGTCGTATACGTAGCTTCCCATAGTTTCCGAAACCGTGCTGATAAGGTATCTGTATACTATCTAGTTTTGAGTGGTAAGTAATTGACTTTAAACCCGCTCTAGAGATAAGAAAAAATAGGTCAAATCACCTCACTGTGATTTGTGACGTTGAGCATTACTGGCAAGAAAAGGGGCAAAGGCGAGTTACAACACTCGCTGAAACGTCTCTGGACAAAAACACTTTAAAATTGCTGCCGAAACTTTTCAGCTATCAAACCTAAATTATGCATGATAGTTCTATTTCGAGTTTGTTCATGAGCATCTGGTGCAAGGATAGCGATTAACAAAAAACAACTAGGATCACTCCAGCCTTGGCAATAGACTAAATGCTTATCACTCGTTTGGTAGAATTGGATAGAGCTGAGAAACGGAGCATCCATAGCTGCTAAATGAATGTGCTTCACTTCTTCTGATTTTAGAATTGGCAATGTATTAGGGTGATCATAGGCTTCATCACGACCAAAAAATTCTGGTTTTTGACCAGTCTCTTTGTAATATCTAAAGTCCTTAGTCAAAGATTGAAGCTCACTTTTAGTAAGTGAATCAATTAAAATCTTATGCTTAAAAATTCTAATATTTAGTGACTTACTCACTCTTGAAACTCACCCAAGATACTCTCATCAAGCTCTGTTAATGCATGAGCATTAAGATGGGCAATGACTTCTAAGCGAGCACTCATTGGCCTAAATGATGAAACAGAGTCAGCATTTTTGCCTTCTAAAGCTTTCATAAGTCCTTCAAAAAAAGTGGCGCTCATCATATAACCAGCAGGCTCGTTATTTGATAAAACGACAACTGGCTCCCCTGATAAGCAATCTTTAAAATGCTTTCTAGCTTCGCTTGATGACACTGCTTTTTCAGCATAGATTGTACTTGTTTTCATAACACACCCGAGTACTCAATTTAGTACATGATAGTGTATATCGGTGTCGCTTATTTGTACAGCATTAGGTTGATTCAGATATAAGCTGTCACGCAATGGGGCATAAATAAGTTCGATGCTGCGACTAAGATCGTGCTCAAACAGACCTCGGTCTAAAAGATTGCCGAGATGACGAAGTGTTCAAAAGAAAAAATAATGGACACCCAACATATAGCTAACAAGTTTCTATCCCTGAGTGAGTCCTAATTTTGGACTAGGTGAATTATCTCTGGGCATAAATGCGTTTCAAATTAGCCTAGCGAATATCTGTACATGGCAATGCATTACCACCTTTAACAACTAAATCTCTACTACGTTCTGTTTCTGATAGTGGTAGAATCTTCGCATCAGAATTACCGAGAAACTCTATGTTTATCCATCATGTTAATGGCATCGACTGGCTGGTGATTACAGCTTTTGAAGAACTGAAAACTCTATTTATTGAAGACGCTGGTGCTATCCCCGCTTGCTTCTCTACCGCCAGTGAATTGAGCCTGATTGATCAAGCCAAGCGGACTTATGGTTACTTGCCTACGCTTAGCGGCGTAATCACCGATACCGGCACTTTTCAAAGTCAGGATAACGAAGAAGATTTGAACCCACAGCTTGCTTGCCTAGTTGAGGGGCGTGGTCGGGTATTTATCTATTACGGTGGCTTTGTCGCTTTTGTGGATGACGAGCAGACCTTTATAACCCGAATAAATTGAGAATTTCTCAGTACGTTAGAATCGCTATATTGCCCCCTAACCGCTCACTTCATTCACAAGCGTTTTGTTTGTTCATGGGGAGCGAATTGAATGAAACTAGCTCCTATCTTCAATAAAAAAGCCCCGCTCTTTTAAAGAGCGAGGCTTACTATTGATTATATTGTCAATCCGTTACTTTACAGCCTTAACGGTTGGCAAGATGCGGTAGCCATCTTTAACTTTTTGGCTAGGCATGTAATGGCGAATACCTAGATTAAACACTCCCGAATCATTGGCAGTTTTGATGTTGTTTGGTGCGTCGTCACCACAGCCAAAACTAATTGTGTATGAACCATCGGCATTTGGCGTTGCTGTGTTCGAGCTTAGGTTTGCCACATCATTAAACATGAACCCGGCTTTATCGTATACAGTGATAGACCAGAACGCTTGGTTCTTAGGGTCTTCAAAGGTTGCTTGGTGACATTGATTCGCTGGGTAGTTTCCTGATACTTCATAGATGTTGTCTTTCATCTGAGCACCGCCCCAACCAATTGCCGCACCTACCGCGTATTTTTCTTCGGTGAACAGCTCTTTTGACTCATCATTAGGGTCGGTAAACATGCCCGTTAGTGCTTGGCTGCCATCACGTTTCAAGATGGTTGGCATCTGTGATTTTAGCTCGTTCTCTACTTTCTCAAATGATGCTTTATTCACTTGTTCAGCGGTAAACAATGGAACATCAAAGAAGTCCCACCAACACTTCCCAAAGTTTAAGGTTAGCTATCGAGTTAAGAAGCAACACAATGATAGCTACCGCTCAGTAAATAATAACAACTGCATTAGAGTTGAGAACGGCACTATTACTTTGCCAAAAGTTGGGGCTGTTCCTATTGTCTTGCACCGTAAGTTAGTTAGCTCAATTAAAACAGCGACAGTCCAATACCGACACGGGAAGTGGGAGGTTAGCCTCACACAAGAAGTGGTGTGTGACGAAGCGAAGAAGGTACTAAAAAGCATTGCGGGATACGACATCAACTCAAAGCAAACCGTTGTCGGATCTAATGGTTTAACGGTTGATAACCCGAAATACTTAAAACAAGCAAAGCAGAAACTAACTAGATTACAGCGACAGCTTTCTAGAAAAAAGAAAGGTTCTGCTCGCTGGAAGAAAACAAAATCCCGTCTAAATAATCTTCACGGTTCAATCGCTAGAAAACGAATGGACTTCGCACATAAAACCGCTCATCGGATAGCCAACGAAAGCGATATTGTAGTGTTTGAAGACCTAAATGTGGCGGGTATGCAAAAATTCAACGGCAGGATGATTGCTGACAACATCATGGGGCTTATATCTGACTTAGCGAAATACAAAATTGAGCTGAGAGGTGGTATACATCATGAGATTGGTCGGTTTGAACGCACAACGGGTGTGTGCTCACACTGCGGTCAACATAATAGATTGACGTTGAAAGACAGACATTTCACCTGCATTAGTTGCGGCACTTTTAGTGATCGAGACTATTCCTCTGCAATAGCAGTACAACGGATAGGTGAATCTGATTTAATGGCGAATGGAACTGTCGTCAGGTTGACTAGATCAACCAGCACTCAGCAGAAATCAGGCGTTAAAACGAAAGTCTTTGCATTGGCAAAGTTGTCTTTGGGAGCTGAGGAAACAGAAAAGGCAGTTTGCTTAACTGCCTTAGAAGCTCAGTGATCAGCTATGCTGTCGCTGAGTAGTTCACTTTCTCTAACGTTGACTGCGGCTCATATGATATGCAGCCTCGAGCGTACATTTTAATCATTAGGCGTGTTTAGTGTCCACGAGTTACATAATAAATGGAGGCAGTTGCACGAATAGCAAAGTAACAATATTTTTAATATTGAATGATTTGAAAATGGGATACGTTGAAGTTTTCTGAGGCAGAATTGGGTGGGGGCCAGCCACATCCCGGCACACAAGTCATTCGCTGCGGCTGCTTCCTTCCGGATCTGACCGAGTTCACGAACTATTGTTGCGGGAGGACCAACCCCCATAGATCATCTTTAAGATTTTATGTTCCTAAAGAAGTGCAGGAATTATCGAGTATCCGCTGGCGTTATACAAGCAGTTTTTACCGCTTTAATGCCAACCGTCGAAATTTTACTCGCCCAGCTCTTCATTTACTCGCAATATGTAGTCTGCCATCCAGATTGAAGCCAAAATCAGAAGCCAAACCAACAAGATAATGCTCTGTACTTGTCCACTTGGCATTGCGACCAGCGAAACAAATGCGGCGGTTGGTAGTGTCCAACATTGCAATTTCAACCAACTGGAGCGTTGTTGCACCATATTCTCAAGGGAGGCCATGATTGCAACTATGGTTAACGAGATTAATGCGGCGTGTGCCATACCGGCAAGTAGCAAGGGTATGGTTAAAAATAGTGCCCACCAGCTGTGCTTTGGTGATGTTTTCCAAGATACCGCCGCTAACCAAATCATCGAAATACTGACTATCTGTAATAAGGTATAGATAGCCTCACCGGGTAAAACACCCTTTGCTTGGCTGTAGAGAATGCCTGACTGCATAAACATAAAAAAGCCAAACACACATAAACGCACCACAGTATTTGAACGACGCGAAAAGGCCACCATTAACACTGGAAAGATAATCCACATTGAAATAGACAGAGCGGTTGCTTGGTGTGGTAGTGTCAGCCCATACATGCACAAGCCAATCAATAAAAACATGCCTGAAGCACGAGAGCGCGAAAGCATCCATAGTGCTGGAATAGCCAATGCCAACACAGGTACATTTCCCTGCGTAATGTCGATAGACTGCGCACAAACTATGGCTAATAATGTGGTAACTAGAAACTGAATTGATGAAAATACCATGCTCGCCTCCCTGCGATTTACTGTTGAACTTCCCTTTTTTTGTAACAGCATTAACAATTATGCATCATTTTAAGCTCAATGTCTTTGCAATTGTTCATCAAATCCCGCTAGGTATGGTAAGCACCTATGGCGATATAGCTAAGTTTTCGGGCTATCCGGGCTATGCGAGGCAGGTAGGCCATATTTTAAGTAACTTACCTGAAGACACATCCCTGCCATGGCATAGAGTCATAAATAGTAAAGGTGAAATATCTTTGAAGGGTGAATCGTTACAACGCCAGAAATCACGGCTTATTGAGGAAGGGGTTGAGTTTAATAGTGCGGGAAAAGTTAAGTTGCGCCAACTTCGCTGGCAACCTTAGTTAAAACGCAATATTTTTGTTTTGGGTAAGTTAGGCACCTAATCACAGATTAGGATAGGTGCCAATGTTAGGGATTATCGCGCGCTTCGCAGTTGAAGGTCAGTCTGATGGGTTTGTTCGAAGTCGGTAATTACGTGAACGGCTGTATCGGTTGTAAAGGCCAATTTTTTTCCAATAAAGATCTGCGCTCTCACGTTATAGATATGCTGCGGGTTTATCTTAGATTCTTGATAGCTCACCTTGAAAGGTAATGGTACTTGTTTACCGTTTGCTTTGTAGGTTTGGGTATCAATAACAATCGCTTTGGCATCTGCCAAAGATACGTCTTCAAGGGTAACCTTAATCACCGCATTGTCAGGTAGCGCGATACGCTCACGATACGAAAGGTTGCCGGTTACATCTATCTTATCTGCCTGCTTAGCGGTTTTAGTCAACTCTGAATTTGAGACTGGTTGCTTAGTTGCTGTTGATTGTTGCGCCGCTGCTGGCTGCTCCTGCTTCTGTGCCGGCTCCGTTACACAACCGGTCATTAGCGCACCAAATACAGCGATTAAAAGCAATTTTTTCATCATAGTCTCCAACTAATTAAATGAATCGCACCTTGAATCAAGGGCTTGTAAGTCCACGTATACTGAACCAATTATTTAGCCAAGGCTACAGTAAGCTTAGGTTTCAATCTTGAGTAAATGAAAAAAAAAGGGTATTTTCCTTCTATAAATTATTAGGAGGTCGGATGAGTACACCACTAAATCAACTACTAGCTCTTCTTCAACTAGAGCAATTAGAGCAAGGTCTATTTCGTGGCGAGAGCGAACATCTAGGATTACCACAGGTATACGGTGGTCAGGTTATTGGACAATCCTTATCTGCGGCAAGGTATACCGTTGACAATGATCGCAGCGTTCACTCCTTTCATAGCTATTTTCTTCATCGAGGCGACCCTACTAAGCCTATTATTTACGATGTTGAGAACCTGCGTGACGGCCGAAGCTTTAGTACCCGCCGAGTGAAAGCGATTCAAAATGGACGCCCTATTTTTTATCTTACTGCGTCGTATAACAACGAACAGCCAGGGTTCGAGCACCAAAATACCATGCCCGAGATTAAGGGCCCTGAGCACTATGCTTCAGAGTCTGAACTCGTTGCACAGATTGCGCATCTTCTGCCAGAAGCCATGCGTAAAATATTCTGCGGCGAGAAAGCCATTGAGGTTCGCCCGGTTACGGTTGTTAACCCTCTTAAGCCTCAAAAAGAGCAACCAACTCAATATTTATGGGTTAAAGCAAATGGCGATCTGCCAAGCAATCAATTGATTCACCAATACCTGCTTGCTTACGCATCGGATTGGGGTTTTTTGGTTACTGCTTTGCATCCGCACGAAGTAAGCCTATTCACGCCTAAATTCCAAGTTGCTACTATCGACCACTCGATGTGGTTCCATCGACCATTTAAGATGGATGAATGGTTGCTATACGCCATCGAAAGCCCAACAGCCAGTAACTCGCGCGGTCTTGTTCGCGGCGAGATCTATAGCCAAGATGGGCAATTGGTAGCAAGCGCGGTTCAAGAAGGCGTAATGCGCTTTAAATAATATACTCAATTACAACTAATGCTACTGGTGCCTATACCAGTAGCATTGCAATTCCCTCTCTCTACCTCCAATAAATACGTCCCCATTTAAACCAAAATGCAACCAAGCTCATATTGAAGCTCTGGTGTAGTTGCTGTTTTAATAGAAAGTGATAATGTGCCATAGGCGATTGGAGTCGCTTGGACTTTTGCTAACGGATTTTAAAGGCAGTATATGATCTATTTACAATTTGGCCTCTACCTTGCTCTCATGCTCGGGATTGGCTACTACTCAATGCGTAAAACCCACAACAACCAAGACTTTATTATTGGTGGACGCTCATTAGGCCCTGTTACTTCGGCTATCAGTGCAGGTGCATCCGATATGAGTGGTTGGCTATTGCTTGGCCTACCCGGTGCCGTTTTTGCCAGTGGTCTGGTTGAAGGGGTATGGATTGCCGCAGGTCTCACCTTAGGTGCTTATCTAAACTGGTTGATTGTTGCACCTCGCTTACGCATCGCAACCGAGGTAACAAGTACCGTAACCATACCAAGCTTTCTCGCTAAGCGTTTTGAAGATAATTCAGGCGTAATCAAGACGGTTTCTACCCTGGTTATCCTGTTCTTCTTTACCCTATATGTTGCATCTGGCTTGAAGGGCGGCACGCTATTATTTGCCCACAGCTTTGGTGTTTCCGAAGAAGTGGCACTCTATGTAACCGCATTTGTGGTGGTCTCTTATACCTTCCTCGGCGGATATTTAGCAGTATGTTGGACTGACCTAATTCAAGGTATTCTAATGCTGGCGGCGCTCACCGCTTGTTTGATCCTTGGCTATACCGCTATTTCAGGTGCTGATGTAGTGATCAGTGAAGTCAAACCTGAGGCGTTTAAGTTCTCCACCAGCTTTATCACTGGAGCCTCATTAATGGCTTGGGGTTTGGGCTACTTTGGTCAGCCACATATTCTAGCGCGCTTTATCGGTATCGATAGTGTAAAAAGTATCCCTAAAGCGCGACGCGTTGGTATTACTTGGATGGTATTGTCACTGGTTATCTCAATTGCTATCGCCCTTATCGGTATCGGTTACGACGCTATTCACCCGCTTAGCAGTGTATCAGGTGAAGGTGGTAACCCAGAGCGCATCTTCCTTGCGTTAACAGAGGTGCTATTCCACCCTGTATTTGCTGGGTTCATTCTTGCTGCTGTATTGGCTGCTGTCATGTCAACAGCCGATTCTCAGCTACTGGTTCTTACCTCTTCCCTTACCGAAGATCTCTCGATTTTCAGCAAGCTTGATGAGAAGAAGAAAGCATGGATTAGCCGTGGTGGCGTGGTTGCTTTTGCAATATTAGCTCTTGTTATCGCTAGCAATGACAGCGGCTCTATTCTGGCTATGGTTGGCTATGCATGGGGCGGCTTTGGGGCAGCGTTTGGTCCACTGATGATTCTAGCACTATGCTGGAAAGGCACCACCAAGGCTGGCGCTATTGCCGGTATGATTGTGGGTGCAGTTACCATCTTTGTGGTTAAGAACTACGTCTCTATTGAAGGTGAATACTTCTATGAGCTAATGCCAGCGTTTATCTTGGCGTTTATCTCAATTGTCGTAGTCAGTAAAGTGACTAAGGCGCCTTCACAGGCTACCTTACAAAAACTTAACTTCTAATAATAGGGAAGAGTTAGAGCCGATACCGATTCGGCTCTAGCTCTTTTTTCTACAGCGCAGTCAGCGGTAATTCCGTCGTATACTTGATCGATTCCATGGCAAATGTAGAAGTCACATTAGAGATCCCAGAAATCGAGTTCACTAACTCTTTATAGAACCCATCAAAGCTTTGCATATCGCTAACTAGCACCCTCAGCATATAATCATACTCACCCGCCATACGATAAAACTCCATCACCTGCTCAAACTCCGATACGGTTTTGGCAAAGTGTTGATACCACTCATGAGAATGATCCGAGGTTTTTATCAATACGAATGCGGTGAAGTTCAGGCCTAGCGATTCAGGGTTTAACAGCGCCACTCGCTTATTTATTACCCCTTCTTGCTCCATACGCTTTAAGCGCTTCCAACATGGTGTTGTGGTCAGGTTTACCGATTCTGCTAATTCAGCCAGCGACAAGGTAGCATCTTGCTGCAGCAGGGTAAGAAGGTGTTTATCTATTGCATCCAACTTTGTCATCATAAAACCACTTTGTAGAAAACTTTTCTCTATATATGGCATATTAGCAGAAAATTCATTAAGTTTTTCTCCCATTAAATGGGTAAATTAACCTTATACACAATAATAAGGGATTCCCTATGAGCTCTCATCAACATTGCGACCTTTCATGGATCAACCGCGCGGTACAGATCATTGAATCTGATTACCAACGCAGTGCCGACACCCACTTAATTAAGTTAGATAACCACGCCTTTGACGGCGTAGATATCTATCTTAAAGATGAGAGCACTCACCCAACAGGCTCCCTTAAGCATCGCTTAGCGCGTTCTTTGTTTCTCTATGCCTTGTGTAATGGTTGGATTGGTGAAAATACCCCAGTTATTGAATCATCATCGGGCAGTACTGCGGTATCTGAGGCCTACTTTGCGCGCCTACTCGGGCTACCCTTTATTGCGGTAATGCCCAAAAGCACTGCTAAGAGTAAGATCCAACAGATCGAATTTTACGGTGGTAAAGCACACCTTGTTGATCGCTCAGACCAAATTTATGCCGAGTCACACCGCCTTGCCAAGGAGTTAAACGGCCACTATATGGACCAGTTTACCTATGCTGAGCGCGCTACCGATTGGCGTGGAAACAATAATATTGCCAATTCGATATTCGATCAGATGAAGCTTGAGTGTCACCCTATCCCGAGCTGGATTGTAATGAGCCCCGGTACAGGTGGCACATCAGCAACCATTGGGCGATTTATTCGCTATCAACAGTATTCCACCAAGCTGTGTGTGGTTGATCCTGAGCATTCGGTTTTCTTCGATTACTATCAAAGCGGTGACGCAAATATCACCCTAAATAGAGGCAGCCATATTGAAGGCATTGGGAGACCTAGAGTTGAACCAAGTTTTATTCCTGGCGTAGTGGATGACATGATTAAGGTTGCTGATGCTCACTCAATTGTGACTATGCAATGGCTACATCAGCACCTCGGTCGTCGGGTTGGGCCTTCAACTGGCACCAATCTTTATGGGGTATTTATGTTAGCCAAACAGATGGTTGAGCGCGGAGAAAAAGGCTCTATCGTTACCCTGTTGTGTGACAGTGGCGAGCGTTATCTCGATACCTATTACAACCCGCAATGGGTGAGCGAAACCATAGGTGATATCAGTGAGAGTCGTAACCACTTGCAACAACTACTAAGCTAGTTTTCATCGCGAGTAGCACGCAAAACAAAGGCGCTTTATAAAGCGCTTTTGTTATATTATTTTTGCTTTGCCTCAAATGCGGCAAGTTGCTCTGGGGTTGCTGGCAACTGGTGGTTCTGCTTCCACTCATCATATGTCATGCCATAAACACGCATACGTGCATCATCGATATCCAGATCCAATCCTTTCTCTTTCGCTTCTGCGGTGTACCACTTGCTAAAGCAGTTGCGACAGAATCCTGCCAAGATCATCAAATCAATATTCTGCACATCTTTATTGTTGTCTAAATGCTTTAGCAGACGGCGAAATACCGCAGCGTCCAGCTGATCCTGCTCGGCTTGGGAAAGCTGCTCATGCTTTGCTTTTGTCAAAACAATACTCCTTGCTGTTATCAAAAGTTATCACTTGAAACTGTATAACCTAGTATTAGTGCTAAGATTATGATTAATTTATACTTTATTGCATATCAATGCGTTTGATTATATTGCCATTTTGTTAACCCGCTAACAGGAAACCTATGAATAAGTACCACATAGCCGCCTTATTGCCTCTCGCTTTACTCTCTGCATCAGCATATTCAGCTACCAGTAACTCATTTTATATGGGAATTGGTGATGTTGGGTTTTCTCCTGAAAATGACGATACCAATACCTTTTCTGACCCGAGCTTTATCATTGGCGGCGGGCAATCATTTAACGACTATGTGAGCATGGAAGGTTTTTTCCGATATGCCGAATCCAAAGATAATGCTCGGACCTATGAAAGAAACTACTACCAGCTCGGTATGTCTGTAGTTGTAAGCTCTGGTGAGTTAGGAGATACCCCGCTAGAGGTATTTGGACGTACCAGTGCCATTGCAACCTTTATAAAAGACCATGACACTACCAATGGAGAGCGTACTGATACTGGCGATACCAACGGTGGCGTATTCACAGTGGGCGCGGGCTTACAATGGAATATCAATGCCGATTATTGGGCGCGAGCGGAATACATCTACGGCTACGCCACTACCGGGCTAGGTGCATACGATGAAGACTACGACGGATTACAGCTCTCTATTGGCTTAGATTTCTAGATATGGCATGGCAAAAGCACACTCAATTTATACCCGTTCGCGGACACTTAGACTGGCCATGGATGCTTGAATTTTATGCTAAGCGAGCCATCGATCGCTTTGAACAAATTAGCGATACAGCGTACTACCGCAGTGGTGTATTAAATGGTCAAGGCTATCAATTTTGTATTTCAAAGGCAAAAAGCAACACTCTATTGCTAGAGTGTGAATTAGAAAATAGCGATACCCTACCCTTATTGATTAAGCGCGTTACTGAAATGTTTGACCTAGATTGTAATACCGATACGGTCGAACACTATTTGAGTGGTATTGAACCTCAGCTTGTCCACCGTAAAGGGGTGCGTATTCTGGGTGTATGGAGTTTATGGGAGGCGGGAGTACGCGCTATTTTAGGGCAACAGGTTTCGGTCGTTGCAGCTATCAAGCACCTCAATAATCTGGTAGAGAATGTCAATCCAGAAGGTCATGACTTCCCCACCCCGCAACAAGTATCAAATACCGATATCAGTTTTTTACGAATGCCGCAAAGCCGCAAGCAAACCCTAACGCACTTTGCGCAATTTATGTGTGATAATCCAGATTCCAAGCCAGAGGATTGGCTAGTGATTAAAGGCATTGGCCCTTGGACTGTTCAGTACGCTCAACTGCGTGGACAAAGGCTAAAAGACACCTTACTCGAGGGGGATCTGTTCGTTAAAAAGATGCGTATCCACTACCCTAACTTATCGCAGCAAAGCGTGTCACCCTACGGCAGTTATGCCACCCTACATCTGTGGAATCAATAATATGCACTATTTCACCACTTTCGCATCGCGCCTTGGGAGCATAACTGCACAATGCAGCGATAAAGGGATAACCGGTATATGGTTTGAACAGCACACCACCAAACCACAGCTACCGGGTCAATCCAGTGATGACCATCCTTATCTACAAGATACCAAGCACCAGCTTACACAATACTTTGCCAACCAAAGGCGCCATTTTGATTTGCCACTAGACCTGCAAGGTACAGCGTTTCAATTACAGATATGGGAGCAACTCACGTGCATACCATTTGGTGAAACCCGCACTTATAAGCAGTTAGCAGAAGCAATTAATAACCCTCAATCGGTGCGCGCAGTGGGTGCTGCAAATGGAAAAAACCCGATCTCTATTATTGTTCCATGCCACAGGGTAATTGGAGTAAATCGAACCCTGACCGGATACGCGGGAGGAATAGAGCGCAAGCAAGCGCTGCTTGAATTGGAAGGTATCACCGTTAAACAATAAAGGCCCGTAACGGGCCTTTATGTTGATGAGCTTAACCGTGCCCCACGCGTCCCTTGGTGTCGTGTTGCAGGTCTTTGTTAAGTTGCAACTCAACATGCCCTGGTGCTTGGGTGTGAACCGACAAGAGGCGATACATAGCTGGAATAACAAACAGCGTTACTAAAGTCGCAAATGCCATCCCAAAGAAGATTACCGTACCCACGGCTACGCGGCTTTCATATCCAGCTCCCGTCGAGAGTATCAACGGAATTGAACCGGCCAATGTGGTAAATGCGGTCATCAAAATAGGTCTGAGACGACGCGCTGCGGCATCGATGATAGCTTGCTCAAATGCTATCCCTCTGTCTCGCAACTGGTTGGCAAACTCAACAATCAATATGCCGTTTTTGGTTACCATACCGATCAGCATTATCATGCCTATCTGGCTATATACGTTTAAGCCTTGCGACATAATTAACAGCCCCAAGAAACCACCAAACACCCCCATAGGTACAGTAAACATAATCACCAATGGGTTGATAAAGCTTTCAAACTGCGCTGCAAGTACCAAATATGCCACCAGCAAAGCCAACGCAAAAACAACTAGGATGGATGATTGGTTCTCTTTAAAGTCCTTCGACTCTCCAGAGTAGTGCACGCTAATATCGCTAGGTAATAGCTCAATCGCCTTGCTGTCCATGTAATCTAGCGCATCACTTAAAGTGGCACCTTCAACTAGGTTAGCTTTAACGGTAATGGATTTTTGTTTGTTATAGTGAGACAAGCGAATCGCAGATGCCACTTCATCAACATGTGCCACCGAATCCATGGTTACGAGCTCACCCTTTGAGGTGCGCAAGTATATTTGGCTAAGATCACCCACGTTATTAAAGCTATTCTCATCACCGCGCAGATAGACATCGTATTCCTGACCACGGTCAACATAAGTGGTCTCAGACTTACCACCAAGCATCACCTCTAAGGTGTCCGATATATCACTTTGGCTTATGCCAAGATCTGCCGCGCGCTCTTTATCAATAGAGACCACCAATTCTGGGGTTTTCTCAGAATAATCGGTACTTGCTCCATCCATAAACGGGCTATCCTCAGCCGCGTTCTTCATTAAGTCAGCCCATTTTTCGAGCTCTTTATAATCCGAGCCACCAAGGACAAATTGCACCGGTTCACTAGAGCCGCCTCTAAAGCCTGGCATCATTGGGAATACGCGCACATCGGGAATATCAGTTAACGCCTTACGAATGATACCCAGTGCTTGCTGAGCCGAGACATCCCTATGCTCCCAGTCTTCAAGAACCATAATCACAAAGCCAGTCTGATCACCCGCGTTACCACCAAATGCAGGAGACTGAATCGAGAACGATTTCAATACGCCCTTGCCTACCAGTGGCATCAGACGCGATTCAATCACATCCATATTAGTAGCCATACGGTTGTAACTGGTTGCATCCGCACCGCGAGCAAACGCAAACAATACCCCTCTATCTTCTTGCGGTGTAAGCTGCGCTGGGATCACATGCATCAGTTGATATGCTCCGCCTATACAAGCAAGAATAACCACAGGAGCAAGCCAGCGTAACTTAATCGCGCCTTGTAAGGCTCTGCGATAACCACGCTCAAGCTTACTAAACACCACCTCAACGCCACGGTTAAAACGATTCGGTTTCACGTTGGCAGACAAGATCTTACTGCCTAGTACTGGGGTTAACGTTAAAGCAATAAGTGATGAGAACAGAACCGACACCGCAAGTAGCACTGAAAACTCAGTAAACAGCAGTCCCACCATGCCATCCATAAAGGATATTGGCAGGAATACCATCACTAGCACCAGCGTGGTTGCGATAACCGCAAACCCAACTTCTCGCGTGCCTTTATAAGCGGCTAATAACGGCGATTCACCGCGCTCAATATGGTGGAATATATTCTCTACCACCACGATGGCATCATCTACCACCAAGCCAATGGAAAGAATGAGCGCCATTAAGGTAATGAGGTTAATACTAAAACCTAAGTAATAGGCGGCTATAAATGAGGATATTAAAGAAACCGGAACCGTTACCGCTGGAATCAGCGTTGCTCGCGCCTGTCCAATAAAGATATACAGCACCAACACCACTAAGCCACCCGTAATGAACAGCGTATTGTACACCTCAGATATTGAGCGATCGATAAACACGGTCGAGTCATAATCCACCACTAAATGGGTGCTATCGGGTAGGAATTTCTGGATATCATCAACCTGCTTGCGCACCGCACTAGCAACATCTAGAGGGTTGGCATCTGATTGCGGCACTATCCCTAAACTAACGTTGGCTACACCGTTACTGCGGAAGGTTGAATCTTCATTTTTTGCACCTAGATAGACATCCGCTACATCTTTAAGATAGATAGGCGTACCATCTGCTGCGCGACGCACCACAAGGTACTCAAAATCTTTGGCGCTGTTGTAAGAGCGGTCGGTACGTACTGACATCACTATCTGATCGTTACGAATCTGACCACCTGGGCTTTCTATATTCTCCGAGTTTAGCGCCGAGGAAATATCTGAGGTCGTCACCCCGCGGCCTGCCATTAGAGTCGGTTTGAGTTTGACGTACATAACCTTGTACAAACCGCCCTGTACCTGCACTGAGCTCACCCCAGAGATCAGGCTAAATCGGTCTAACAAAACACGGTCTACATAGTCGGTAAGTTCCGTTCTATCTAAAATATCGGAGCTCAAATTGATGTATATCGACGCCTCACCACTGCCGTTGTTCTTATAAACAATTGGCGAGTCGGCTTCATCTGGTAGCTGATTCTGGGCACGGGCAACGGCATCACGGACATCACTCACACCTGTATTTAGATCATAACCCAGATCAAACGTCACTGTAATGCGAGACATGCCATTACGCGTTGTAGAGGTAATCTCATCAATGCCACTGATACCTGATAACTGGTCTTCAATGGTTGAGGTTATTTGGTTTTCTATAATGGTGGCAGAAGCGCCGTTATAGCGCGTATTGATAGAAACCACTGAACTTTCGATATCTGGCATTTCTCGCACAGCGAGCTTTGAGAAAGATACAATACCAAATACACACAAGAGTAAGCTAAGTACAACCGCCGCCACTGGGCGTTTAACTGAAATGTCAGATAACAACATTATAGTGCCGCCTTACTTTCACTTTCATGCTCGCCAACAATTTTAACCACGATGCCACTGCGCATGTTCACCACACCCTGTACAACTATGGTTTCTCCGATTTCGAGCCCTTTATCAATGACGACTTCGTTACCCACGCGAGTGCCTAAGAACACCTCTCGTTGAGTCACGCGATTCTCTTTACCCAAAACATAAACAAAGCGCTTAGTACCTAGGTATTGCAATGACTGCACCGGAATGATTGGAGCCTGAATTGGTGGGAACTTCATTGTGGCCTGCACTAACATACCCGGTTTCAACTGCCCAGCCGTATTATCAAGGTCAATGCGCACGCGCAGGTTTAATGTTTCAGGATTTACCCTTGAATCGATGCCGACAATCTTGCCTTCAAATACGCGATCGCCCCATGCATTAGCCAACACATTTACCTTCATGCCATTCGCAATCATAGATAAATAGCGCTCAGGGACTTGAAGATCGAGCTCCATGACACTCAGGTTATCGAGGTTCATTAACTCAGTACCTGAATTAACTAATTTACCTAAGCTAAAGTCAATGAAACCAATATGACCGGCAAAGGGTGCTCTAAGGTATTTATCATTGAGCTCAGCTTGGGCTGCATCTAGCCTTGCTTGTGCAATCTGCACACTGGCTTTTTGACCTTCCAATGCAGTTAACGTAACCGCTGCACTCTTACGCAACCTTTCGAACTCACCTAATTTACGCTTTTCTTCACTGAGATATGCCTTAGCTTCTTTTACCGCAGCTTTAGCCTTATCATCACTAAGACGAATCAACAGCTGACCCTTTTTAACCTCTTGATTGGCCGATACCGCAATGTGCTCGATTGTGCCGCTAACCTCTGGTGCAATAGTTACCGACTGCTGAGCTTTGAGCTTACCCACCAATGAAAGTGACTGCGATATCTCATGAATTTGAACTTGTTGCACCGTCACCGCAACGTTTGAGGCACTGCGCGGTCTTGCGAAACTCGGAGATGAAAAAAGAACTAGCGATGTCAGGCAGACAAACATCGTAAAAAATTGGATTCGAGTTGGTGTTGTAGTAGTCATAATAATTGTAATTATTGGAGTCCGTTAACCGCTCGCGGTTAAATTTCATTCGACCTAAATCTATGCGTAAAGTAGTTTTGGTCGAGCCCTTTAGCCGAGCGTGCTAACTTCCTATTCGATAATCGCTTGGTGTACAAAATTCACACACAATTAAGCGGTTATCTTAGATAAATTAGAACACTCACAGCTAAAATTTGCGCATAGCCTAAATTAGGCTATTCATTTGTCATACTTTATCATTTTCGAGAGTAAATAACGTCAATCTATGTAAATTGTTGAGGTTTCGGTTACACTAATTTGAATCAGCTACAACACTTACAACTCAATTACCTGAGCCAGCTTGCTCATAAATAATTCGAATTGAGTCACTTTTCAGCCGTTATGGATAAAAAGCATGCATACGACCTGAAAATGCAAGAAAACACTTTACAGAATTTTCTGTGCTGAGTATTATGCGCTCCGAACTTGAGAACAGCGTTGGGAAATCTGCTCTTAAGTATAAAAATACCCTGGAGGGGTTCCCGAGTGGCCAAAGGGATCAGACTGTAAATCTGACGGCACTGCCTTCGATGGTTCGAATCCGTCCCCCTCCACCATATTCAAACTTGGTTCACGTGTTGGGAAAACATGCACTAAGTATAAAAACACCCTGGAGGGGTTCCCGAGTGGCCAAAGGGATCAGACTGTAAATCTGACGGCACTGCCTTCGATGGTTCGAATCCGTCCCCCTCCACCATATATAAAAAAACCAGCTCATTGAGCTGGTTTTTTTTCGTTTGGGGAAATGGGGTTCCAATTTAGCTGCAGCTTTAAGCAATACAATACATCGACTCATAGCTACATCGACTCGCCCCCTCTCCCGTCCTCCCCGCGTAGGCGAGGATCTGTAGACACTCGATACCCAACCAAGCGTATTACTTCAATTAAACCCGAGTAACCGAAGATGCCGGCTTAAAACACCACCGGCATGACGGCGTGGGGAATGGTGACATGGTTTGTGGAACGTGACGTGAGTGGAAACTGAGGAGTGGCACACCATAGATACACCGACCCATCGCCACACCGATACGCCCCACCCCCGTCCTCCCCGCGTAGGCGGGGATCTGTAGACACTCATAACCCAGCCAAGCGTGCTACTTCAATTAACCCCGAGTACCCAAAGATGCCGGCTTAAAACACTACCGGCATGACGACGTGGGGAATGGTGACATGGTTTGTGGAAAGTGAGGTGAGTGGAAACTGAGGAGTGGCACACCATAGATACATCGACTCACCACCACACCGATACGCCCCACCCCCGTCCTCCCCGCGTAGGCGGGGATCTGTAGACACTCGATACCCAACCAAACTGTACGACTTCAATTAAACCCGAGTCCCCAAAGATGCCGGCTTAAAACACTACCGGCATGACGACGTGGGGAATGGTGACATGGTTTGTGGAAAGTGAGGTGAGTGGAAACTGAGGAGTGGCACACCATAGATACACCGACTCACCGCCACACCGATACGCCCCACCCCCGTCCTCCCGCGCAGGCGGGGATCTGTAGACACTCATAACCCAGCCAAGCGTGCTACTTCAATTAAACCCGAGTAACCGAAGATGCCGGCTTAAAACACCACCGGCATGACGGCGTGGGGAATGGTGGAATGGTTTGTGGAAAGTGCGGAGTGGCACACCATAGATACATCGACTCACCGCTACACCGATTCCGATTCCAAAAAAAAAAGAGCGTGTTGCATACACAACACGCTCAAGCCTGTCACAGGCCGAATTAACTATCCGTTAATCTACATGCAAGCATGATACTGCATGCACGTCATCGCCTTCTAACGTTGGTTTGTGCTTGGCACATTCCTCAGTTGCGATAGGACAACGAGTACGGAACACACAACCTGATGGTGGGTTCATTGGGGAAGGTAGGTCCCCTTCTAGCATCTGAATTTTCTTTTGACGCTCAAGCTTTGGATCAGGGATAGGCACTGCTGACATCAAAGCGCGCGTGTATGGGTGCTTAGGGTCTTTAAACAGTGCATCAGATTCGCCTAGTTCAACGGCGTTTCCAAGGTACATAACCAATACGCGATCTGAGATATGTTTTACCACTGAAAGGTCATGTGCAATGAACACTAGCGATAATCCAAGTTCTGTTTGTAGCTCTTTAAGAAGGTTTACAACCTGAGCTTGAATAGACACATCCAATGCCGAAACAGGTTCATCACAGATAATCATTTTTGGTTCAAGGATAAGCGCACGCGCAATACCGATACGTTGACATTGACCACCGGAAAACTCGTGTGGATAACGGTTGATAACGTTAGGTAATAGACCTACTTTATCCATCATTGCCTTTACGCGCTCCTTAACCTGGTCTTTAGAAAGGCCTGGATAGAATGTTTGTAGCGGCTCAGCAATAATATCACCCACTGTCATTCGAGGGTTCAATGAAGCCAGAGGGTCTTGAAAGATCATCTGGATGTCTTTGCGTGTTTCACGGCGCGCAGCATCTTTCATTTTAAGTAGGTCTTGGCCTAACCAAACTACTTGACCTTCGGTCGCTTCAACTAAACCAATTACAGCACGCGCAAAAGTCGATTTACCACAACCTGACTCACCAACTACGCCTAATGTTTCACCCTCGTAAAGGTGAACATCAACACCGTCAACGGCTTTAAGCGGGATCGGCTTAGTCCAAGGCCATGCTGACTTTGGAGTGATCTGAAAGTGAACCTTAAGGTCTTTCACGTCCAGTATTAATTTTTTGTCTGTATTCAAAGGTGCGTTCATTTTACCAAGCCTCGTGATCAGAAAAACATGCTCGCTGACGCTGCTCTCCAAAAGGAGTCAGGATAGGCGATTCACTCTTACAGCGGTCTGTCACACGATGACAGCGCTCTTGGTAAGGACAACCAGGTGGTAAGCGAAGAAGGTTCGGTGGATTTCCAGGTATCGTTGGCAAAACTTCACCCACGGTATCCAGGCGAGGGATAGCTTTAAGCAAGCCCTCTGCGTATGGATGGCTTGGTGAATAGAAGATGTCATCTACAGAGCCATATTCCATGGTACGGCCAGCGTACATTACCAATACCTTCTCACAGGATCCGGCAACTACGCCAAGGTCGTGGGTAATCATGATGATAGAGGTATCAAACTCTGATTTAAGTTCGTTAAGCAGGTCCATAATCTGAGCCTGAACGGTCACATCTAGCGCTGTTGTCGGTTCATCAGCAATCAGCAGCTTAGGGCGACACAGTAGTGCCATCGCTATCATAACGCGCTGACGCATACCGCCAGAAAATTCGTGCGGATACATGGTGATACGCTGACGCGCTTCTGGAATTTTAACGGCTTCCAGCATGCGTACTGATTCTTCAAACGCCTCTGCTCTACCCATGCCTTTATGTAGCATAAGCACTTCCATCAACTGATCAGACACCTTCATATATGGATTTAATGAAGTCATCGGATCTTGGAAGATCATCGCGATCTGCTCAGCACGTACTTTGTTTAGCTCTTTCTCCGGCAGGTTTAGGATCTCTTTGCCTTCAAATTTAGCACTGCCTGAGATAATGCCGTTTTTCGCTAGCAAGCCCATAATCGCAAATACGGTTTGAGATTTACCTGAGCCTGATTCACCAACAATACCTAGGGTCTCACCCGCTTTTAGGGAGAAGTTAAGGTCATTAACCGCAGTTACTATGCCATCTTGGGTCGTAAACTCTACCCGCAGGTCTTTAACGTCTAATAGATTAGTCATCACTGAATTCCTTGTAATTATTATCTGTCTTTTGGATCAAGTGCATCACGTAGACCATCGCCCACGTAGTTGAAACAGAATAGGGTTACTACCATAAACAAAGCAGGGAATGTAAGTTGCCATGCTGCAACCTCCATTGTCTGTGACCCTTCTTGCAGTAGTGCTCCCCAGCTTGTCATTGGCTCTTGAACACCCAGACCAAGGAAAGACAGGAACGATTCAGTTAGAATCATACTTGGTACTAGCAGGGTTGAATAAACCGCTACAATACCCAAAACATTTGGAACGATATGGCGGGTGATAATACGCCACTTGCTAACGCCACATACATGAGCGGCTTCAATGAACTCTTTGCTACGTAAGCTTAGAGTCTGTCCACGTACAATACGCGCCATATCTAGCCATGCGATAGCACCGATAGCCACAAATATCAGGACGATATTTCGGCCAAAGAAGGTCACTAATACGATAACCAAGAACATGAATGGCACTGCGTATAAGATTTCTAGAATACGCATCATGATACGGTCAGTACGGCCACCGATGAAACCAGAAGCGGCACCGTATAGCGTACCAATCAGTACAGCAACAAACGCACCAAGTACGCCAACCATCAATGAGATACGTCCACCAACTAGGGTACGAACATATAGGTCACGACCTAGGCTATCAGTACCAAATAGGTGCTCTGCGGATGGTCCTACGTGCATTGCATACCAATCGGTATCATCAAAGGCGTATTGCGACAACATTGGCAAGAAAATTACCGACAGCGTAATAAGCGTTAGAATAAATAGGCTCACCATTGCCGCTTTATTTCGCATAAAACGGATACGGGCATCTTGCCACAAAGAGCGACCTTCAATCTCAAGGTTTTCAGAGAATTTCTCGATCGCTTCGAGGTTTTGTTTTTTTGTTAACATGCTTTAATTCCTCAATTAGAAGCGAATCTTAGGATCGATAGCAGCCAGTAAGATATCAACCACCGCATTGAATAGGATAAATAAGAATCCAATTAAAATGGTGATTCCCATAACCAGTGAATAGTCACGGTTAAAGGCAGCGTTGACGAACAGCTTACCAATACCAGGTAGCCCAAAGATGGTTTCAATAACAACTGAACCGGTGATGATACCTACAAAAGCAGGTCCCATATACGAAACAACCGGAAGCAGTGCTGGTTTAAGTGCATGTTTGAGAACAATGTATCTATAGCTCAAGCCTTTGGCGCGAGCCGTACGAATAAAGTTACTGTTTAGGGTTTCAATCATAGAGCCACGCGTAATACGTGCAAACGTTGCAACATAAAGCAGTGACATACCTATAACCGGTAAGACGACGAACTCCCACCCTCCGTTGTGCCACCCACCAGCGGGGAACCAACCAAGGTTAATCGAAAATAGATAGATCAGTACCGGAGCCAGTACGAATGAGGGCATGACGACCCCGAGCATGGCGGTCGCCATTATCGAGTAATCCAGCCAGGTGTTTTGCCGTAATGCGGCTATGGTTCCGACTGTGACCCCCATAATAACCGTAAATAGAAATGCGAAAGAGCCGATCCTAGCTGATACAGGTAGTGCCGTAGAAACAAGCTCATTTACGGTATAGTCTTTGTATTTAAATGAAGGACCAAAGTCACCTTGCAATATATTAGTCAAATAAGTGGTGTACTGTTCAAGTACAGGTTTATCTAGACCATATTTAGCGTTGATGTTTGCCATAACTTCAGGAGGCAATGGACGTTCACTTGAGAATGGGTTACCTGGTGCAAAGCGCATCAAGAAAAAAGATATCGTAATGAGAACCAGTAATGTTGGGATTGCTTCGAATATCCGTTTAGCAATAAATTTAAACATGATTCTTCCAGTCTGTGACAAATAAAAAAAAAGTAACAAGACTCTGCATGCGTTTCCGCATGCAGTGCCTTTCATATTATTGTTTTAACTTAGGGCCTGTATGGCCCTAGTGTACAAGGGGTATTATTTAGCGATGATGTACATATCTTTAGAGAACATCTTATCTTCAGCATTGTGAGCTGGGTAACCACCAACGGTTGGTGATACAAGACGAGATGTTACGTACTGATAGATAGGTGCAATTGGCATATCTTGTGCCAGCTGCTGTTCAGCTTTGTTATAGATGTCTTCACGAGCTTCGTCGCTAGTAGCTTCCATTGCTTTATCCATCAATGCATCGTAAGTGTCGCTATGATACTTAGGATCGTTTGAGCTGTTGTTTGACTGCATTAGTGATAGGAAGCTTGACGCTTCATTGTAGTCACCACACCAACCCGCACGAGTTACATCGAAGTTACCTTCGCGACGCGTATCTAGGTATGTTTTCCACTCTTGGTTCTCAAGCTGGATTTTAACACCTAGGTCTTTTCTCCACATAGATTGGATTGCAGTTGCAATCTTCTTGTGGTTTTCAGAGGTGTTATAAAGCAAAGTGAACTCAAGTGGATTGCTCTTATTAAAGCCAGCTTCCTCTAGAAGCTCTTTTGCCGCTGCGATACGTTCTTTTTGCGTCATTTTTCCATATGCAGGAAGATCCGGGTGGAATCCAGCAGTGATTTCAGGCGTTAGGAAGTATGCAGGCTTTTGACCTTGGCCAAGGATAGCTTTTGCAATCACGTCACGGTCAATCGTGTACGAAAGTGCTTTACGAACGCGAACATCGTTAAACGGTGCTTTCTGGTTGTTGAAACCATAGTAGTAAGAACACAAGTTACCTTTCACGTTAACCGCTTCTGGGTGCTCTTTTTGTAAGCGACGGAAGTGTTCTACTGGAAGCTCGTTAGTGATCTGAATTTCACCAGATAAGAAGCGGTTCATTTCTGATACCTGATTCTCGATCGGTAAGTAGGTCACTTTATTAAGTACGGTGTGCTCGTTGTCCCAGTATTTTTCGTTGCGCTTAAGCTCTAAACGCTCATTAACTACCCAGTTACTTGGAACAAATGCGCCGTTACCTACGAAGTTTGCAGGACGAGTCCATTGGTCACCAAACTTTTCAACCGTTGCTTTATGCACAGGCTTCATAGTTGTGTGGCCAGTCATCATTACAAAATATGGCAACGGAGTGTCTAGGTGAATTTCTAATGTATGGTCATCAATTGCTTTAACGCCAAGAGTTGACTTGTCTTTCTTACCCGCAACGATGTCAGCAGAGTTAGTCATGGTAGTCATTTCGATATACCATGAATACGGTGATGCTGTAGCAGGGTCAACTGCACGCTGCCAGCTATACACGAAATCTTGTGCTGTTACTGGGTCACCATTAGACCATGTTGCTTCTTTTCTAAGATGGAAAGTAAAGGTTTTGTTGTCTGTCGTTTCCCAGCTAGTAGCAACACCAGGAACAGTATTACCATCAGCATCTTGATTTACTAGACCTTCTAGAATGTCGCGGATTACGTGCGACTCTGGCACACCCTCTGTTTTATGTGGGTCAATTGACGCCACCTCAGTACCATTACCGCGAACAAGTTCTTGAACTTTAGCAAGTTTAGTACCATCTGGAACGTGGGCTGCGATAGAAGAGAAAGAAGTAGCGGCTACGGCTAAACCGGCACCAAGAAGCAGAGACTGAGTGATCTTATTTTTATACATGCAAAAAAACTCCAATTTTAAAAGTTGCATCCGTGAAACTCCCAATGAGGATTTCGGCTTCCTCTTCTAGGTATTTTTTATCTGTATATTCACCTAAAAAAGCCAAAACTCATAAGGAATTGGAAACAAAGTTACCAATTATTAGTTTTTTTTACCATGAAAATGTCACATTGGAATTGTTAAATTCCTGCATACGTCAATATTCCAGCTTAAAGTTCGGTGGTTGATGAAAATGTCAGTGATATAGCCCACACTTTTTACAGCAAGCCAACTCAACAGTGTAAATTAATCAATAAACGTGATTAACACCTCAAACACAACCCCGAGCGACAACATAAATACAACAATTTCAATAACATATAATTAAAGATATGAAGATTCCATCGCTACAATTGCAATATTTAGTTACCTAAAAAAGGCTAAAGCAAACCTAATAGAATAAAAAAAAGCTCCTAATATAGGAGCTTTCTTACTTTCATATTTTCGTGATACAGATCACGCTTAATGTAGTTTTATTTCAGCCATCTTGAAGCTGCTTGATGATCAGATTCTCTCGAATCAAGCCAGCGACTTCCCTTGGCTAAGCGCTCTTTTTTCCAAAATGGAGCCTGTGTTTTAAGGTAGTCCATAAGGAAATCACAGCTGGCAAAAGCAGCATCTCGGTGGGCGCTAGAGACTCCAACAAAGACAATTTGATCGCCAATATCAAGGTCTCCTACTCGATGGATGATTGATACTTTATCCAACGGCCAGCGCTGTCGTGCTTGTTCAATAATGCTCTGCAAAGATTTTTCAGTCATTCCTGGGTAGTGCTGAAGATGCAAGCCAACAACATTGTCCCCTAAATTAAAATCTCTCACTTTACCAATAAAGGTTACAACTGCTCCGACACCTTGATCTTCACTTAACCAAGAATATTCTTGGGATAGATCAAAATCTTGAGACTGAACCAATACCTTATCCATGCCTAACCGCCTGTAACTGGAGGGAAGAATGCAACCTCATCACCCGCGTTGACTTCAGCTGTAAGAGGAACCATGGTGTGGTTAACTGCCGTAAGCAGTTTCCCCGACTCTAACGCCAGTTCCCATTTGCCACCCTTCAACAGCAGTTGCTGGCGAATCGCTTCAACTGTGGTCGATTGAGAGTCAATAACAATCTCATCGATACCAACTAGCTCTCGTACCTGAGCAAAGAAAACAACTTTAATCATGACTTAGCCTCAAAGTGTCCAGATTTTCCGCCCTTTTTCTCTAATAGGCGTACCTGACTAATTACCATATCTTTTTGCACCGCTTTACACATATCGTAGATGGTCAATGCCGCGACCGATGCCGCCGTTAGGGCCTCCATTTCAACGCCCGTTTTACCGGCCAGCTTACATACAGACTCAATATGTACCTGATTGCTCTCTGGCAATGCAGTAAGCTGCACCTCAACCTTAGATAGTAGTAATGGATGACATAGCGGGATTAAATCCCAGGTTTTCTTCGCCGCTTGGATACCCGCAATGCGTGCTGTGGCAAATACATCGCCTTTATGATGTGAACCACTTACGATTAGTTGCAGTGTTTCTGGCGCCATCTCAACATACGCCTCAGCTCTTGCTGCACGCACCGTTTCAGCTTTGCCCGAAACGTCCACCATATTAGCTTCGCCGTTTTGATTAATGTGGGTCAATTCACTCATGCTAAATTATGCTCCGATATGCGGCATAAAGTTACATGGCTTATGGCTAGAATCTAACTGTTGTTTAAGAATTCCATCCCAAGCAGTGCGACATGCTCCAGTAGAACCTGGCATCACAAAGATTACTGTACGGTTTGCAATACCCGCTACTGCGCGAGATTGAATGGTGGACGTACCGATTTGCTGATAAGAAATTGAACGGAACAACTCACCAAAGCCTTCAATCTGCTTATCAAACAGTACTGATACTGCTTCAGGTGTAAAATCACGTGCCGAGAAACCAGTACCACCAGTAATTAGAATCGCATCTACATTCTCAGCAGCAATCCATTGTGATACTGCAGCACGAATTTTATATACGTCATCGATAACGATCTGTTTGCCAGTCAAAGTATGACCACACTGTTGCAGTTGCTCTGCAAGATATCCGCCACTGGTATCGGTTTCTTCAGTGCGAGTATCCGAAACGGTTAAAACGGCAATGTTTGCTGGTCGAAAATCAGATTGAGCGTGTCCCATAGCAAGAAATTCCTATGTATTAAGTTTATATAAATGAGAAAGTGCTCAAGGGTCTCCCCTGAGCAAAAAAAGATTAACCGCCTATAGAGGCTAGATGAGGGGTAGCACCGCTATCACCTTCAGATAAATGGTGACTCACATCTTTGTGCGTAAGGCCTTCAGAAATACGAGCAATTAGTTGTTGTTCTTGCTCATCACTCTGCATTAGATCTCTAAGCTCTAAGCCATCATCACCAAATAAGCACAGATGAAGTTTGCCTCGTGAAGAGACCCTCAAGCGATTACACGTTGAACAAAAGCCTTTTTCATACGGCATTATCAGGCCAATTTCACCTTGATAATCAGGGTGTATAAACACTTGTGCAGGACCATCATTGGCTTCACGTAGCTTTAATAGCCAACCATTAGCAATTAAGTGGTTGCGTAAGCTAACCCCTGAAACGTGGTGGTTATCAAATAACTCATCCATTTCACCGGTTTTCATTAGCTCAATAAACCTAAGCTGAATCGGTTTATCTTTGATCCAATTAAGGAATTGAGGAAACTGCTGGCTATTAAGGTCTTTAAGCAACACCACATTGATTTTGATCTGCTTGTAGCCGACTTCTAATGCGCGGTCGATGCCCGCCATTACGTCATGAAAGCGATTTTGTCCTGTGATCTGATGAAACTGCTTTGCATCAAGGCTATCAAGACTGACATTAATATGGGTAAGCCCTGCTTGACGCCACTGTTCAACATGCTTAGCCATACGATAACCGTTGGTAGTCATCGCAACTTTGTCTATGCCTGGCGTTTGTGCCACGGTCTCAACGATCTCGGTGAAATCACGACGTAGGGTTGGCTCGCCCCCTGTGATTCGAACCTTGTTGGTTCCACAGTGAGCAAATGCTGTTACCACGCGCTTTATTTCAGGAAGCGAGATAAAAGAAGGACGCTTACTTCCATCAGGGCGATACCCATCTGGTAAGCAATACGTACATTTAAAATTACATACATCGGTCACCGATAAGCGCAGATAATAAAATCTTCGCTGGTAACCATCTTCGAATTGTTGCGTCACAAAACACCTTTCCAAATATCGGGAGGCTACTTCATTTCTAAAGCAACCCGGTGGCACATGCCACGGCTCAATACGCGTATTTCACATTGGTAGTGATACTTAGCCTAATGAACTCGGAGTTCGACACTTATAAAACATTTATAAGTAGAGTCAATTATACAGTAAGTTAACTGCTTTGGTGTGAATTTTCTTTGCGGTGTATCGAGTTTATTTAGATTGAGTACTGCAAAAAACTTGGCGCTATCACAATATTACAGTAGGGTTTACCGTAACTCAGACACAACCTATTCAGATCTATGGATATCTATAAGAATAATAAAGTCGTTGCTGTTGGTGGTGGTCACGGGCTAGGTCGTATACTAGCCGCCCTGCGCGATTTCAAAGAAAATGCTACCGGTATTGTAACTACCACTGACAATGGTGGCTCAACTGGACGCATTCGATTTTGCCAAGGAGGCATAGCCTGGGGCGACACCAGAAACTGCCTTAACCAGTTGATAACCGAGCCGACTATCAGCTCAATGTTATTTGAATATCGCTTTCGAGGCGCTGGTGAGCTTGATGGTCACAACCTTGGTAACCTCATCCTTGCGGCGGTAGATAACCTTTCAATTCGCCCTCTTGAAGCCATTAATCTGGTGCGTGAATTTCTACGAATTAAGACCAAGATACTGCCAATGTCTGAGCACCCTTCTGATCTGCGCGCTCTTTCTACTGGTGGGAAATGGGTTAAGGGTGAAACCAGTGTGGATGAGATGGAAGATGAATTACTAAGGCTTGATCTCGACCCAGAAGTTCCCGCTATTAATGAGGCCATCACTGCGTTAAAAGAGGCAGATGCAATTATTCTCGGTCCTGGGAGCTTCTTAACCAGTATTATGCCGCCGCTACTACTGCCAGAACTTGGTAAGGCAATCAAATCCAACACCAAAGCCAAGGTCATTTTCATTGAAAACCTCAGCCCAGAATTTGGACCTGCGGGACGTATGGGGATTGAGCAAAAGTTAGACTGGATTACCCGCGCCTGCCAAAATCGACGCCCTGACGTTATTCTCGGCAACCAGCCAAATCCTGAATTGAGCGAACAATGGAATACCGTTACTCGTGATCTTGCTTCTTATACGCGCGGCTGGCGACATGATCGCGACAAACTTCGAGATGCAATCCTAGAACAACTACAATAATTTTCTAATTTCCAATTCAGTTTTTGATATTAAATCAATCAGTTGCGGCACTCTTTGTTGCAACTCTTGATATCGATTTTGTTTAAAGAGTCCATCTATCTGGGTAGCAAACTCACTTAACTGCATCGCGCCAAAACTTGAGGCACTGCCTTTTATAGCGTGGCAAATTCGTGCAATTTCATCTATATCAGCATTAATGGCCTGCGTTCTATATTCTTGTAATTCTTGTGAAAAAATCGTCAATAGCGTTGGGAACATCTCCACGCCAACTTGTGCTTTTACTGCATCTAACTGGTGATGGTCTAGCTCATTATCAACCATGGCCTTTCTCCCAACGCTCAATTTTACGATAGATTGTAGAGGCACTGACATCCAATTGATTGGCAGCAGCTGGAATTGAACCATTACATAACTGAATCGCCCTCTCAATCACATGTTTTTCTATCTGAGCAAGGGGAATAATCGTGGCTGGTTGTTCATCCACTAAAGGCTCAATAAACTGTGCCACATTCACTGCCGAATAATCATTAATATCGAGACTATCTAGAGGCGAAGGTAGCATATCAAGCTCAACTTGTTCTCCCTGATTCAACACCACAATATTACGAATGACATTCTGCAATTGGCGCACATTTCCAGGCCAAGGATAAGCTAAAAACCGCTTTAACACGTCCGCAGAGAAGCGATTAAAATCTTTCGATTCTTCAACAGACATAAAACCAAGCAAAGAATGGGCAATTTCAACAATATCATCACCCCGCTCTCGTAGCGGTGGAAGTTGCAGTGGAATAACGTATAAACGGTAATAGAGATCTTCTCTGAATCGACCTTTGCAAACCTCTTGCCAAGGGTCTTTATTGGTGGCGCATACAAACCGAACATCAACACGACTTAACGTAGATGACCCCACCTTTTGAAAGGTACCGGTTTGAATAAAGCGCAACAACTTGGTTTGTAGATCCAACTCCATTTCACATAGCTCATCAAGAAACAAGGTGCCGCCATTGGCAAGCTCGGCCGCTCCCTTGCGGTCTGTCGATGCACCGGTAAACGCCCCTTTAACATGCCCAAACAATTCACTTTCAATCAAATCTTTAGGAATTGCCGCACAGTTCAAGGCAATAAAGGGCTGATCAACTCGATTACTCACCGAGTGAATAGCCTCAGCGCATACCTCCTTACCAGTGCCACTCTCTCCGGTAATAAAGATGCTAGCCCGACTATTTGCCGCTGAATCTATGGTGCGATATACCTTTTGCATGCTGGCACTTGAGCCAATAAAGCCTTGATAAGTATTGGTTTCCTTTATCAATAACGGCTTATTATTTTGAGCCTGATGCAAAACCTTTGATATGGTCACTCGCAAACGATTCGCATCGCATGGCTTGAGAAGAAAGTCCTGTGCCCCCTGCCTCATCGCCTCCACAGCAACATCAATGGAGCCATGAGCGGTCATAAATACTACCGGTATCTTAGGCGCAAACTCTCTGACCTGTTTCAGAACATCCATACCTGTCATATCAGGCAGTTTTAAGTCCAACAGAATCAAGGTTGGGATGTTAGCCTGAATACTGGTAATCGCTTGTTGCCCACTAGAAACCAACTCAATATCAATATCTAACGAAGCCAAATAGCCCTGATACAAGGTAGCTACTGATAGAGTATCTTCCACCATGAGTAGACGTTTTCTTGGAGCATTAATATTGGGCATTGGTTCCTATGCTTAACTGTTAGTAATGAATTGTTTACGGTACTCTTCAATCTGATCGCGCTTGGCGGCGGCCTGCTCAAATTCTAGATTCTGCGCATGCTGATACATCTCATTTTCTAATTCTAGTATCTGTTTTTCGATCTCTTGCGGAGTTAGTGCTTTATATTGTGGCGCATCATCCGCCACTTTTGACAATGGTACAGCTGAAGACTTGCGTTTCGATGCCTGACTTGTCGCAGAGCCGAGCTCCATAATGTCTTTCACATTACGCTTCAATGCTTGCGGTACAATACCGTTTTGTTGGTTGTGTGCCTGCTGCTTTTCACGACGTCTTTCGGTTTCATCCATCGCTCGCTTCATTGAATTAGTGATTCGATCTGCATATAAAATAGCCTTACCTTTGAGGTTACGTGCTGCGCGCCCTATGGTTTGAATCAGGGAGCGTTCTGAACGTAAAAAGCCTTCTTTATCGGCATCTAAGATGGCCACCAAAGAGACCTCTGGCATATCTAGACCTTCTCGAAGTAAGTTAATGCCCACTAACACATCAAACTCACCCAAGCGTAAATCACGGATAATCTCAACTCGTTCCACCGTATCAATATCAGAGTGCAGATAGCGCACCTTCACATCATGCTCGGCAAGATATTCAGTCAAGTCTTCCGCCATACGCTTAGTCAGCGTGGTCACTAGCACTCGCTCTTCATTTTGGCTACGAATACGGATCTCAGATAGCAGGTCATCCACTTGAGTTGCAACAGGTCGAACTTCGAGTTCAGGATCAAGTAAGCCGGTAGGACGCACCACTTGATCAGCGACATCATCCCCTGACATTTCTGTTTCGTAATTACCCGGGGTTGCTGAAACGAAGATAGTTTGCGGGGCAAGCGCCTCAAACTCTTCGAATTTCAAAGGACGGTTGTCCAATGCTGAAGGCAGTCGAAATCCAAACTCCACCAGCGTCTCTTTACGAGAGCGGTCTCCCTTATACATGGCTCCGATTTGCGGAACCGTAACATGGGACTCATCGATGATCAGCAAACCATCATTCGGCAGGTAATCAAATAGTGTCGGTGGCGGCTCCCCTTCACTGCGCCCGCTTAAATGCCGTGAATAGTTCTCGATACCAGAACAGAATCCGAGTTCATTCATCATCTCAAGATCGAACTGGGTGCGCTGACTGATACGTTGCTCTTCCAACAATTTATTATTCTGCAGAAGGTATTCTTTTCGCTCAACCAATTCACTTTTAATTGTTTCAATGGCATCTAAAATCTTTTCTCTGGGTGTTACATAGTGCGTCTTGGGATAAATAGTAAAGCGCGGCAGATCTCGCTGCACAATCGCCCCGGTTAAAGGGTCAAACAAGCTGATACGTTCAATCTCATCATCAAACATCTCAATACGTACAGCATCTTGTTCGGATTCAGCAGGAAATACGTCTATCACCTCACCTCGTACTCGAAATTGTCCTCGTTCGAAGGCAACATCATTTCGCGAATATTGAAGCTCAGCCAGGCGTTGAATTACATCCCGCTGGTTCATGAAATCACCACGCGTAACATGCAGCATCATCTTCAAATAGGATTGAGGGTCCCCTAAACCATAAATTGCAGACACCGAAGCCACAATAATGGCATCCTTGCGTTCAAGTAGCGCCTTGGTCGCCGATAGGCGCATCTGCTCAATGTGTGCGTTTACCGATGAGTCCTTCTCAATGAAGGTATCGGTAGTAGGCACATACGCCTCAGGTTGATAATAATCATAATAAGAGACAAAGTATTCGACTGCGTTATTGGGGAAAAAGGCTTTCATTTCTCCGTACAATTGCGCCGCCAGCGTCTTGTTTGGGGCAAGCAATATCGCTGGACGCTGCGAGGTGGCAATAACATTTGCCAACGTAAACGTCTTACCAGAACCCGTAACTCCAAGCAGTGTCTGATGAGCAAGCCCAGAATCTAACCCATCTAGCAATTTAGTAATCGCTGTAGGCTGATCTCCCGCAGGCTGATAATCCGAAACCAACTCATATAATTTTGTGTTTTTTTCTTCGCTCACAGTTACTTACCCAGTTTAATGCTCTTAATTAATGTCGCTATATCAATTTTATCACGATAAATACTAGCGCTCGATTTTAACATTTGGTATATTTCTCGACCCTGCCGAAGAACCATTGATATTTTCGCAACAATTATACTCACAGCTTTTCCCCAAAAAAACCGATATATAACAGAATTGCAACTTAATTGTTAATTTTGACGGCTTTTTAATAGAGTCAAATGAAGTAATAGTATCTAGTGATAACATCATTATAAACAAGATGTTAAATGATATATAACCTTCGGTTGTTGTTAAAGTAAATTTACTGAACCAATTCTTTCCCAAAACAATCAACACACTTATCCACAAATTCAGTGGATAACTTTCGCGATCCCTTGTCCAGACTGGGATGAGAAATGTCTTTAGAAAAAACTCATTTTTTTTAAGTTTATTCTGTTGACAGAAAATCATCAGATCAGTATTATTCGTCCCGCTTTCGAGCAATTCCCCCTTAGTTCAGTTGGTAGAACGGCGGACTGTTAATCCGTATGTCGCAAGTTCAAGTCTTGCAGGGGGAGCCAAATTCAAAAAAAAACCGCACTTAGAAGTGCGGTTTTTTTTTGGTTCGAAAATAGGAGAGTGGTGTACACCATCGATACGCCCCACTCCCGTCCTCCCCGCGCAGGCGGGGATCTGTAGACACTCGATATCCAATCAAAGTGTACGACTTCAATTAAACCCGAGCGCCCAAAGATGCCGGCCTAAAACACCACCGGCATGACGACGTGGAGAGTGTACACCCTCACTCCCGTCTTCCCCGCGCAGGCGGGGATCTGTAGACACTCAATACCCAACCAAAGTGTACGACCTCAATTAAACCCGAGTACCCAAAGATGCCGGCCTAAAACACCACCGGCATGACGACGTAGTGAATGGTGAATGGAAAGTGAAGAGTGGTGTACATCATCGATACACCGACACACCGATGCGCCCTCACTCCGTCCTCCCCGTGCAGGCGGGGATCTGTAGACACTCAATACCCAACCAAAGTGTACGACCTCAATTAAACCCGAGTACCCAAAGATGCCGGCTTAAAACACCACCGGCATGACGGTGTGGAGAGTGTACGCCCTCACTCCCGTCCTCCTCGCGCAGGCGGGGATCTGTAGACACTCGATACCCAACCACAGTGTATGACTTCAATTAAACCCGAGTACCCAAAGATGCCGGCTTAAAACACCACCGGCATGACGACGTAGTGAATGGTGAATGGAAAGTGAAGAGTGAAGAGTGAAGAATGTAGATTAGTGTGCGCCATCGATACATCGACTCACCGCTACACCGATACGCTCTTCCCCATTACTCCGCATATTCCGGATAATCGATATAACCCACTTCAACCCCACCAAATAGTGAACTAGCGTCAAGCTCGGCTAACGGTAGTTTAAATTCCAAACGCTTGACGAGATCAGGGTTAGATACAAAAGGTCGGCCAAATGCAACGATATCAGCAAGGCCTTGGCTCAAGATTTCATCGGCGCGTTCTATGGTGTAGCGACCCGCAACGATAATCGTATTGCTAAATAGTTCACGCAGCTGGCGTCGGAACTCAAGTGGAATTGTAGGGGCATCATCCCAATCCGCTTCAGATAGGTGAATATACGCCACATTTCTAGCTTGCAGTTCACGTGCGCTTTCAAGGATAGTTGGCACAATATCAGGGCAGTCCATATCTTTAAAGGTGATAAATGGTGCCAAACGTACACCTACTCGCTCAGGACCAATCTCTTTACTTACCGCATCCACAACTTCTAGCAAGAAGCGAATTCTATTTTCACGACTGCCACCGTAGCTATCTGTACGATGATTAGAATTAGTACGTAAAAACTGATCAATCAGAT
The DNA here is from genome assembly GCF_024346875.1 of Vibrio gallicus. Lineage (NCBI taxonomy): Bacteria > Pseudomonadati > Pseudomonadota > Gammaproteobacteria > Vibrionales > Vibrionaceae > Vibrio > Vibrio gallicus. The sequence continues at coordinate 800,429 of NZ_AP024871.1, read as the reverse complement.
AGCCATTGCCACCGTGAATTTCTATACCGTCAAATCCTGCTGCAACGGCTTTTTTTGCCGCTTGGGCAAAGTCATTGATTACGCGCTGAATATCATCTTCATTCATTTCACGCGGTTTAACGCAGTCAATCATATTGCCTACACCGCTATCGTCAACGATCCAAACCTTAGTATCAACCGGAGCCAACGCTGACGGCCCCATAGGCAGTTCACCATTTTGAAAGCTTGGGTGAGAAACTCGCCCAACATGCCACAACTGGCAAAAGATAGCTGAACCTTGCGCCTTGACTGCACTCGTTACCTTTTTCCACCCTTCAATCTGGGCGTCTGTATACACGCCTGGGGTAAAGGAGTAACCCTGAGAATCATCTGAGATCTGAGTGGCTTCGGTAATGATAAGACCTGCGGTTGCACGTTGTTTATAGTAGGTCGCCATCATGTCATTGGGAATGTTACCCGGCTGTGTTGTACGAGCGCGAGTCATCGGCGCCATAGCAACGCGATTTTGTAAAGCCAACTGTTTGATGCTGGTTTTTTCAAATAATTTGTTCATACCGCTTTCCTCAATGTGAGTGATTTATACTCGATATCGCCTTAGCGTCTACAAATCGAATATTCAATTCACCCATTATATGTAACATTCTTTATTTAATAATTAGGGCATAATTGAATTAACTATTTAGCTGAATCAAACAATCAACGGTGCATATACTCCACCCCTTAGACTTAAGCGGCAGTTATTCGAGCTTCTTTTCCCTCGTTCTGGGCGTACTGGCGCAAATTATCTGTAATCTTGCCAGTCATAAGACCTAGCTTTTTAAAAACTGATTTTTCTGTAATCCATCGAACTCCTAAAAGTTATCCCGATTTCTACGCTTTAGTAAGGAGAAGATGCATATAAACGACTATATTTTCTACAATTGTTATAAATCCCTATGGATGTTGTGTTGTTTAAATCACAACAAAACAGGATAATGTGCAGCTTGATCCGGGTGAGTAAGAAAAGGTATGTCAGAATATTTGCTGTTGTTGGTCGGTACCGTATTGGTTAACAACTTTGTACTAGTTAAATTTTTAGGCTTATGTCCATTTATGGGAGTTTCCAAGAAAGTGGAAACTGCTATTGGCATGAGCTTAGCCACCACTTTCGTACTTACCCTTGCCTCGGTATGTGCCTATCTCGTTGAAACCTACATCCTGCAGCCTTTAGGTATCGCTTACCTAAGAACCATGAGCTTCATACTGGTTATTGCAGTTGTGGTGCAATTCACGGAAATGGTTGTACATAAAACCAGCCCAACGCTGTACCGCCTACTTGGTATTTTTATCCCATTGATCACCACCAACTGCGCTGTGCTAGGGGTCGCGTTACTCAACGTAAATGAAAATCACAGCTTTATTGAATCCATTATTTATGGGTTTGGGGCCGCGGTAGGTTTCTCTTTAGTGCTGATTTTATTTGCCTCAATGCGTGAACGCATTGCAGCGGCCGATGTACCTATGCCGTTTAAAGGGGCTTCAATCGCAATGATCACCGCAGGTTTAATGGCACTCGCATTCATGGGCTTTACGGGGTTGGTTAAAATCTAATGGACACTATTTTTATTGCCATTGCCGCACTTGGTGTATTAGCTGCTTTATTCGGTGGATTACTGGGCTTTGCCTCAATTCGTTTTAAAGTGGGCGCCGACCCGATAGTAGACCAAATCGACGCTATCTTGCCCCAGACCCAATGCGGTCAATGTGGTCATCCTGGCTGTCGACCTTATGCCGAAGCGATTGCAAACGGTGATGCTATCAATAAGTGCCCTCCTGGTGGCCAAGCAACCATAGTAAAACTTGCTGATCTTATGGGGGTTGATGTACCTGATTCAGGTGATGGACCTCAAGACAACATTAAAAAAGTCGCTTTTATTCATGAAGATATGTGTATTGGTTGTACCAAATGCATCCAGGCATGTCCTGTAGATGCGATTGTTGGCGGCACCAAAGCTATCCACACAGTCATCAAAGATCAGTGTACAGGGTGTGACCTTTGCGTTTCACCTTGCCCTACTGACTGTATAGAAATGATACCGGTTGCTATAACCACCAATACCTGGAAATGGCAACTCGATTCGATTCCTGTGGTAAACCTTGATACCACTCAAAGCAATAACGGAAACTCATAGCGAACATGCTGTCATTAATCGAAAAAATTCGCACCGGTCACCTATGGGATTTTCCCGGGGGCATTCATCCACCGGAAAACAAGGCCCAATCCTTAACCAATAAGATTGGTCGCTCTAGTATTGCCGATGAGATCGTTATTCCGATAAAGCAGCATATTGGTAAAGAAGGAAATCTTACCGTCGCTGTTGGGGATAAGGTTCTGAAAGGTCAAGCCCTGACTCAGTATCAATCGAGCTTAAGCTTGCCTGTGCATGCGTCTACATCTGGACAAATCACCGCCATTGAGCCGCGCAGCAGTTGCCATCCTTCCGCCTTGCCAGAAATGGCGATTGTTATCAAGCCTGATATGAAAGATGAATGGGTTGAGCATTGCGGAGTCGAAGACTTTACATCTCTTATGCCAGAACAGTTGACCGATATCATCCGCCAAGCCGGTATATCAGGCATGGGCGGAGCAGGTTTCCCAACTGCGCGTAAACTGCAATCTGGATTTGGGCGTACCGAGATACTGATCATTAACGCCGCTGAATGTGAACCTTATATCACCGCCGATGACAGCTTGATGCGTGAATACGCTAAAGAAGTTATCCAAGGCATTGAAATATTAAAGCATATTCTCAAACCAAAGCTATGCGTTGTCGGAATCGAAGACAACAAGCCGCAAGCTATTGAAGCGCTTAACCAAGCTGCACAATTAAACGATATTGTGATTCGAGTCATCCCGACCAAATACCCATCGGGCGGTGAAAAGCAGCTGATCAAGGTTTTGACCGATAAAGAAGTACCAAATCAGGGCATACCCGCAGATATTGGTATGATGGTACAAAACGTAGGGACTGCGTTTGCAGTTAAACGCGCTATTGTTGATGGCGAACCTATGATTGAACGGGTGGTAACCGTCACAGGGAAAAGCGTTAAATCATCACAAAACCTATGGGTGCCTATAGGCACACCGGTAAGCCATCTATTAAAACAGTCTGATTTTTCAACACCAAAGAACCATTCGGTTATTCTTGGCGGTCCAATGATGGGCTTTACTCTGCCGCATACAGAGATCCCCATCACTAAAACCACAAACTGCGTACTCGCGCCAACCAAGCAAGAGTTGCTGTTTGACCAACATGAGATGGCTTGTATTCGTTGTGGACAGTGTGCTGAAGTCTGCCCCGCCTCTTTATTGCCACAACAAATGTTATGGTATTCCAAAGATAAAGACCTAGATAAGTGCGATGAATACAAGGTTAAAGACTGCATTGAATGTGGCGCTTGTGCTTATGTTTGTCCAAGTAGCATTCCACTGGTGCAGTATTTCCGCCAATCAAAATCAGAAATCCGAATCCGTACAGCTGAAGAGGACGCTTCTGAAAGGTCTAAAGTGCGCTTTGAACAGCGTAAAGCTCGTCTTGAACGCGATAAAAGTGAACGTGACGCGAAATACAAAGCAGCAGCAGATAAGCGTCGCAAAGAGATGCAAGAGTCTGGTGGTGATGATGCAATTGCCGCCGCTATTGCACGCGTAAAAGAAAAGCAAACGGACACCGGTCCAAAACCGGCTGTTGCCGCCGCAATTGCTCGCGCCAAGGCAAAACAAGCAGCAGCCTCTGCCGGTAATGAACCAGACAACAGCGAAATGCGTAAACTGCGCGAACAACGCAAGCAAGAAGCAAGAGCAAAACGCGAACAAGGCTCAGCTGAGACCAAACAAGATGCCGTTGCTGCGGCAGTTGCGCGTGCTAAAGCTAAAAAAGAACAGCAAAATCAAACGCCTGATCCTAAACAAGACGCTGTAGCTGCAGCAGTCGCGCGTGCTAAAGCGCGTAAGGCAGCAACCAAAGACAATCAAGCACCATCACAGCAACAGACTGAGTCAACAGAGCCTAGCAATAAAAGCTCTGCGGTCGCTGCGGCAGTCGCCCGTGCTAAAGCTCGTAAAGCGGCTCTCGAAAAACAGCAGCAACACGATTTAGAATCCACAGATACAGATCCTAAACACACAGCGGTTGCTATCGCAGTCGAGCGCGCCAAAGCGCGTAAAGCGGCTCAACAACAGCAACCAGCAGCGGATACAGCGCCAGCTGATAGCGATCCGAAGAAGGCAGCAGTCACAGCTGCAATCGCACGCGCCAAAGCGCGTAAGGCAGCTCAACAGCAGCCACCAGCACCGGATACAACACCAGCTGATAGTGATACCGATTCCGATCCTAAACAAGCCGCTGTCGCGGCAGCGGTTGCACGTGCTAAAGCTCGTAAAGCGGCGCTTAAAAAGCAGCAACAGCAAGATTTAGAATCTACCGATACTGACTCTAAACAAAGTGCGGTTGCAGTTGCAGTTGCTCGCGCCAAGGAGAAAAAGGCAGCTCAGAAAACATCACAAAGTGACTCAACTGATACTGACCCGAAAAAGGCAGCGGTAGCCGCCGCAGTAGCGCGCGCCAAAGCACGTAAAGCGGCGCAACAAGCAAAAGAACAAGACTCTAAGGAGAACAACTAGTGGCCTTTTTTATCGCCAGTTCACCACACACCCAAAAAAGGCGTTCACTGCCTAACCTAATGCTATGGGTGGCACTATGTGCGTTACCCGGCCTTGCAACGCAAACCTATTTCTTTGGCTTTGGCACCCTGATTCAGGTTGTATTTGCCATTCTGGTCGCGTGGACGTTTGAGTCGCTAATTATGGTATTGCGAAAGCGCCCTCCTATGATGGCGTTACGTGATAACAGTGCCCTACTGACCGCAATCCTATTGGCGCTTGCCATTCCACCATTATCACCATGGTGGATTTTGGTTATTGGTTTATTCTTTGCAATTGTCATTGCCAAACATTTATACGGTGGCATTGGGCAAAACCTATTCAACCCTGCAATGGTTGGCTATGTGGTACTGCTTATCTCCTTCCCAGTACAGATGACCAGTTGGATCACGCCCAATGAGATTTCACCTATTGCAGTTAGCGCTCCTGATGCGCTATCTCTCATATTTAGTGGTTTTAATATCGACGGCCTATCGTTGCAACAGATCCGCACTGGTGTCGACGGCATTACGATGGCAACTCCATTAGACACGGTAAAAATTGGCTTAAGCCAAGGCATGACTCTGTCTGAGATAACCCAAAGTTCAATCTTCTCTGGGTTAGCAGGTCTAGGCTGGGAATGGGTGAACGTTATGTTCCTTGCCGGTGGTTTAGTTATGCTAAAGCTGCGTCTTATTCAATGGTATATCCCAGTTGGCGTACTAGGGGGCGTATTAGTAACAAGCACCCTACTTAACTTGATAATTCCCGGTGCTGTAGCTTCACCTTTATTCCATATTTTGTCAGGCGCGACCATGTTTGGCGCTTTCTTCATCGCAACTGATCCGGTATCGGCAGCGACAACCGTCAAGGGACGCATTATTTTTGGTTCGTTGATTGGAGTGTTAATCGTTCTGATTCGAACTTGGGGCGGGTTTCCCGATGGCGTTGCCTTCGCTGTAATTATATCGAATATGTGCGTGCCGCTTATCGACTACTACACTCAACCTCGAACCTATGGACACAAATAAATGTTAAGAACAATCAGAAAAAATGGACTGGTTTTAGCCTTATTTGCTGTAATTTCCACAGGTATCGTTGCGGTAACTAACCTATTAACTAAAGATACTATTCAGCAGCAAAGAACCGCTCAACTGCAAGGGCTACTTAATCAAGTAGTTCCTAATCAACTGCACGACAATGAGCTTTACTCTAATTGTGTTGCACTTTCCGGGGACGAGGTTGGATCAAAAGAGCCACTACCTATGTATATTGCGACCCAGGCCAATAAACCGGTGGCGGTTGCACTAGAGGCAATAGCACCGGATGGTTATAACGGTTCAATAAAACTGCTTATTGGTGTCGATCTTTACGGTAACGTGCTTGGAGTTCGAGTTTTAGAGCAAAATGAAACCCCCGGCCTAGGTGACAAAATTGACTTGCGTGTCTCGGATTGGATTTTATCTTTTACAAATAAAGTTATCACCCAAGACAATCACGACCTGTGGCATGTGCGTAAAGATGGTGGTCAATTTGACCAATTTACTGGCGCTACAATTACCCCTAGAGCAGTAGTAAAAGCGGTATATAATGCTGGCCTTTACTTCAAGAAAAACCAACAAACCATACTCAACAACTCACCACAATGTGAGGTGCAATAATGTCGGATACCACAACCGAACTTACCCCATCGAAAGAGGCGCTAAAAGCAGAGCACAAAACACTGCTTAAAAACGGACTATGGAGCAATAACCCAGGCTTAGTACAGCTTTTAGGTTTGTGTCCATTGCTGGCCGTTTCCGCTACAGTGACTAACGCAATGGGCTTAGGTATTGCAACGATGACAGTATTGGTCATCACCAATGTCATTATTTCTTTGTTGCGTAACCATGTGCCACAAGAGATCAGATTACCTATCTTTGTCATGATAATTGCCGCGACCGTGACTTGCGTACAACTGGTTATGAATGCTTACGCTTACGGCCTGTATTTATCCCTTGGTATCTTCATTCCGTTAATCGTAACCAACTGCGTGATTATTGGTCGCGCTGAGGCTTACGCATCTAGAAACACCCCACTTTTAGCCGCCGCAGATGGCTTTTGGATGGGCTTAGGCATGACTGCTACTTTGGTTGTACTGGGTGCAATTCGTGAAATCTTAGGCAATGGCACTCTGTTTGATGGTGCTGACCTATTGCTTGGCAGTTGGGCTTCGGTGCTAAGAATTGAGCTGTTTCACGTTGATAGCAATTTCTTATTGGCAATGTTACCGCCTGGCGCCTTTATCGGTGTAGGCTTCTTGATTGCAGCTAAAAACTGGCTTGACCATCATCAAGCACAAAAAGCACCCAAGCCAGAAAAGCAAAAAATAGAACGGGTACGTGTTACCAATAGCTAAGGTCATCAGACGCCAATAACTAATGAATAAAGATAAAAGAAAGATAATTTTAGAACGCCTTCGGGAAAATAACCCGAATCCACAAACTGAGTTAAATTGGAGCTCACCTTTTGAGCTGCTAATTGCAGTTTTACTGTCAGCACAAGCCACAGATGTAAGTGTAAACAAGGCAACTGATAAGTTATATCCAGTAGCCAATACACCCCAAGGGCTACTTGATCTTGGGATAGATGGGTTAAAGAGTTATATCAAAACCATCGGCCTTTTTAACTCTAAAGCTGAAAACACCATTAAAACCTGCCGCATTTTATTAGAGCAACATGGCGGAGAGGTTCCTGAGAGTCGTGAAGCACTGGAAGCCCTACCTGGCGTTGGCAGAAAAACGGCTAATGTGGTACTTAACACTGCATTTGGCTGGCCTACTATCGCAGTAGATACCCACATCTACCGCGTTTCTAATCGCACCAAATTTGCGATGGGAAAAACCGTTGATGACGTTGAGCAAAAGCTATTAAAGGTTGTTCCTAAAGAGTTCAAACTGGACGTGCATCACTGGCTGATCTTACACGGTCGCTATACCTGCATTGCGCGTAAACCAAGATGCGGCAGCTGCATCATTGAAGATTTATGTGAATTCTCTGACAAAGTAGACCTGTAGCAATAACCCTATCTCATAATCGACAAAAAGGTTCTGAATCTATCAGAACCTTTTTCGATTTTATTGGCTAGTCGCGCTTATTAATGGATACTTAACAAGCGACCTCGCTCAATATCTTGCTCAATAACTTCAGGTGATAATACTCCATGACCCTCATGGCCGTGGCTATGCCCGTGATCGTGCCCGTGATGGTCAGAATGGTCAAAGCTTACTTCTCTTGCCTGTGCCAATTTATCTAGATCTAAGTAAGTAGCAGTTAGATCAGAACAAAAATCTTCAGTCCACATTAGACGCGATTGTTCGTCACCCATAATGCTTTCAGCCTTCTGACCTAGTTTATCCATATAGAACATCCCCAGCTCTTCACCCGTCACATCCGCATGGCTAATGAGGTTAGTGAATGCCGGCTCTTGATTTTCATCAGTTAGGTAACCGTTTTTATAACATACGGTTAAACCAATAATGTCGTTGCCAAGTTGCTCTAGTGCTGGGCTGTAATGGTTGTGACTGTGATTGTGCTCATCCGCAACTGCTAATGTTGGAACAGACAATGTACACGCAATAAGTAGGGGCTTGATAAAGTTCTTCATAGGTTTAACCTTACATTTATACAGGTTGACCCTTGAACCTAATGCTCAAGTAGTCATCAAATAGCAAATGAATGAAGCTCCTTCCTCACTCTGATGCCGACTATTTTATGCATCAGTTTACCTAATATAAACAACCTAAAATAGGGTTATTATATTAATAATATTTATGAGTTATGCGTGTCCTATACTCAAACCCCAATACAAAAAGCCAGTAGCATGACTCTACTGGCTTTAAATTACTTACTACAAAGGCTTAATTTACGGTTATCTTTGGCGGTGCAACGGTATACTGCATCGGATGCTCTTGCCACTCCCCCTTAGCTTCTAACGCCTGAGCTAGTGCTTGCGCATCTTTACACACGTTTACGGGTTTACTGTCCGCCCAGTACGCCGGACCGGATGTGTATCCACACATTACTGAGAAATGGTTCGCACCATTCTTAGTGGTGTATTCGGTTTGAATTAACCCACCTTGGCCATGTGTCACCTTTAGCGAACCTTCATCCGCAACGTGCACATCATCATTAGGGTTTGGTTTTACGTATGTAGAATATGTACCGCCATCTGACATGTACTGATTGTCATACATGGTATAGCCTTCTTTTTCTGAAGGTAGCGTCAACTCATAGTTTGGGTCGATTGGCGCTAAGCGCTCCATATTATCTGTAGCACCAGGGTGGTAGTCGTGTGCATTGGACATACCATTGGCGAAAACAGAACCAGAAACAAGAGTTAGGATAGCTGCTGAGATAAGTGATTTTTTCATGCTGTACTCCAAAAATGAGCAAATAGTTCAATTGATGAAAAGTGCTTTTAAAACATATTAGTAAAGCTACTTTTATTTCAGTTAGAGGACATGAATGCACATGTCCTCTTATAGAATGTCCTATTCTTTATCGGTTCCTGAGCCCTCTCCTGGCTGCGTTGGGCGAGTCACTGATTTACGCTCTAGGCCGTGGTGTTCACGAACTCTATCTACGTACTCTTGCTTGCTATTCATGCCTTCTTTCATTGAAGCTGGTACCGCTTCTGTTGGCATTACAATGTCTTTATCTACAGGCCATTCGGTCATAAGTTCAGGCATATAACCTTCTGGGTAGTACAGTTTTGGGTCTATCTCTAAATCACGGATCTCTTGTTCTTGAATGTCTTCACGACGATTCTTAGGCAATGGAATTCTAAATTCTTGACCATCAGCCATATCGAACTGTGGCGCTCTTGCGTTAGGGAAATCAGGTAAGATACCTTCACGAACCCAAGCATTATCTTTGGTCATATTCACCACGATGCCATCTGGCGCACCAAAGTGATATGGCCCCTTCCAGTGATGGCGAACCTCTGCAACTGTTTCTTCGTTTAGGTACGGGTCAAATGTCATATGCGTAGTCATGAACAAGCGAGGTTGTACCTCATTTGCAACGTAACCGGCTGCATAAGCAGGAGTATGGTGCGTATCAACGGTATAACGAGCTAAGAACGGCGGTACCCCCTGAATGATTGACGATACACCAAAGATTTCGGTTTGCAGTTCAGTGATAAACAAATCAGCACCTTTTGCATACTTAAGGTCTAGTTCTGTTGGACGACCGTCACCTGTCCAAACAAATGATAGGACGCGTCCATCATCTTGGGTCCAGTTCAGGCGATAACCAGATGCACCATCTTTAGCATGACTACGACGCCAGTGGATAACTTCAACATTATCTTGGTCATAAATAACCCCACCATCATCTCGGAAATCAAACTCATGTACTACGATGTCGTTGCCAGCTGGGAAAACATCAAACGCATCAGTGTGCCAGTTAAGCATTTGCTGCATGCCTTCCACCATGTGGCGAGTACCGTATTCCGGTGTTGCACCACTTGGGCCATAGATGTTTAACGGTTTTTCCCAACGACCGTTCCAGCCACCAAATTGATAGAGGTAAGGCAGTGAGCCATAGTGATCAACGTGCAAGTGAGTAATAAAGATATGGTCCAGTTCATTTAGCGCAACACCTGCAGCTACATAGTTAGCAATAGAGGCCTCACCCAAATCGAATACAAAATTGGAACCATTGCCCAATTCAACGTAAATGGAGGTATTAGCCTGTCCTGGGCGAATCATTGGTGATGTACCCATAAAGGTTACGCGCATCTCATCAGGTTGAACCTCTTCAGTGCGAGGAAACCAGTTTGCACCAGAGACCATATGGTCTCCATACGGCGCAATACCTTCAAACATCAAGCCTTCTTTCCAGCCGGTGTTTGTTTTTTGACGGTAGTCACCGGTGTTAACACCGCCCATTAATACGGATAACACCTCTTCTTCAGACGAGTACAACTTGCCTTTTGGCTGAGACTCCAAATATTCATCTAACGTCTCACCTTCGTGGTATTCAAAGGTTTGAACATTTTCTAGTTTCGATTGAGTTTGCTTAGTGTTGTATTCCATCATTGGGTCTGCAGCAAACGCCGTTGTTGCAACAATCATAGCTGTGGAGATTACTGATAATTTTGCGAAAGTTCTCATCATTTCACCTATCGGTTTGAGTATTTAGTAAATGAATGAAGTTCCTTCCTCACTCCGATGCAAAGAAGTTTATTCACAAACCGAATTTGTATATATAGAGCAAACTATAGGGAATACATTAATCAAATTAATGTATATAAGAGGGAGATGGCAAACATTACCAGCGCACATATCAGAAATAAAAATGTCTCATTTCTCAACCTTTAGTTTCTCTCATATAGTCTCCTCACTAAGGAAATGTTTGAACGGACTCTTCATTCATTTTGAGAAAACTTATGAAAAAACTAATTATCGCTACAGCTATCGTTTCAGCTTCATTAACCGCTAATGCCTTTGCTGAAGGTGGAAATAAAGAAGCTATAGTATCTGGCGTATCTAATACAATAATCGCTCTCAACGCTGAAAATGAGAATGTGGCTAATTGGTTCAAAGCCGATGTCACGGGTGATAATGAAGCAAAATATGAAGCATCACAGGCTATCGTTGAAGACTTCAAGAACGGTGAGTTTACAGAGCAACAAATAGAAGCAATGAAATCTTACAGCCCAGCCTCTGGTGACGGAGAAAGCTTCGCCTCATATGTTGCACAAGGCGCAGTTCTGGGAATGACTGATGAAGAGTACGCACAAGCACAACAAAACAACCCTGAATTAGCCAATATGTCTAAAGAAGAAGCGGCAAATGCAGCCTATGCTAAAGTCGCTGAAAACAACCCAAACGAAGTTACCAAGCCAGAGAACATTCGAGGCGCACTAGCAAGAGCTGAAGAAATTATCGGCAAGAGTGTCGGTGAACGAGTTCAGGAACGTTCAACGGAACGAAGCTATGACCGTCGAGAACAAGCCTCGGATTCTCTAGCAAATGCATTAGAGCAGCAAGCTATAGGGGAAGAATATCAAGATCGCGTTGATGGTGTTATGGCAGGTTCACATGCGGTTGCCAATGCTCGACCAATGTTAAGCCAAGAAGGCGATACTGCTGTAGGCGTGGGTGTCGGCTATGCTGGCGACACCGGCGCAGTCGCAATTGGCGTAGGTCATTCTTTCAATGAAGATTGGTCTGCATCGGCAACGGTAAACGCAACTACAGGGGACTATGCTGAAGTCTCAGCCGGTGGTGGTGTTCAATATGTATTCTAAAGCCTAGCGAGTGCTATAACTTTGTAAGGCCGTTCTATTATCTGAGTGTTTTTAACACTCAGATTTTTACCATTAGAGCATAAATCAAACTCATTAACCCCCTAGCTAAAATACAAAGGTGGTCATATGCTGCGCATATTAAAATCGATGGGTCAAAGAGGACACAAACTGACGTTTATCAGAACCATTTTGTCCATATTCGGCTTGCAGGGCCCATGAACGATTGAAATTATAGCTTGCGCCTATTAATCCCATCCACTTATCGAGGTTTTCTTGTTCTATCTTATAGTTGATATGATGACCATCCAAACCTTCATAATGTTCGCCATGAATTGTTAAGGTGCTATCGAGATAGCTAACGCCAACATACACGTCAACACTACTTGTACCTTTAAGTGGGATCTGTTTCCCGATGCGTGGCGTTACATTAATAACGAGCTCTTCTGCTCTGGCATTTTTCATGTCAACATAACTGACTGACACAGGTATCGCCAGAAAGTAATCTTTCCAACCTGCCGCAAATGTTGCACCTATGGTGTAGTTCCATCCATCCAAATCGACATCTACTGCTGCATCCCATCCATTGTGACCACTCCACGAATCACAAAAATCAGGCTTTGGTCCCGGTTTTGTACATATTTTACTCCCTGTGATGGCATCACCAATACCATTTGCCACAGAGCCATCTGATGCAAACTCAACGTGAGCCATACCATTAACCTTACCTACAGACGCAAATACGTTCATAAAAGGAAAAACCCAAGCATCGAGCTTCAATTGGGGAGATCTACTATGCGAGTAGTTGTTATCAAAGGTCATGAACTCTATCGGCCGAGTATTTCCACCATTAAAGCCAGCTTCCAGCCCTGTAATGGACATATCTTGTTTAGTTTCTGCATAGAGAAGGCTAACACCAAACGGTAAAGGAAGACTGAAGCCTTGATCAACCACATCCTGTGCAAAAAATGGTAATGGCCTATCCCATCTTGGATTTGACTCATCACCACTTGATACATGGTTGGTAAATTTTGCATTACCTAATCCAGTTTCAGTCAACTCGTCATTAACAGAAACCGACATCATGCGAGCACTACCAACCGCTGAGGCGTTGGACTCAAACACAAGGTAGGTTGGGAGCTCACTATCCTCGAGATAATAGACCTTCTCTTTCTCGATACCGCTGGTACTTAAGTTCCAGTCAGTTCCCCAAGACGGTTCATTGAAACCTTTACTAAACTTTTCAAGGTCTTCAGGGGTATCAATAATTGAAATCATTTTATAGCTACTAAGGCCAAGCCCAGCACCAACATCGTAGCGATGCAGGTTAATATAGGTTGTAGAGTCGTCAATATTGCTATAGACAGCGCCAATACCTGTGCCTCCTCCAACCAATGGCACTTTTACATTAGACATTACACCACTGGCATACCCGTCAGCCTCTTCGATTTGAGTATAAATCTCTGGGTAAACCTCTGCTAACTCTTCTATCAACTGATCCGTTTCGTCATCTATTGATTGACGGATCTCTTCTCTCTCTTCATATGGAATAGAAGAGCTACAAGCGGTCATAGATAAAACAATGCAACTGGTAAAAAGAAAGGGGTTACGCATAGTGTCACAAGCCAATTGGTTATAAGGTGCGTGAATATTATCACTGCAAAAAACCGCAACCCATCACCCCCAGCTATACCATTCATCACTTTTATTTAATTATCAAATGAGATGCCTGCCAAAACAGTACATGCGTATTAAAGCTTAGAAGTTTTGGTAAACGCATTCATATTTTCAATCACTTAACCATCTTATACAGGTTTCTAACTAAGTGGATATTTGAACGGGTTCTGCATCTATTATGAAAATTATAGCCAAGCTAATTGTTGCAACAGCTATCGCTTCTGCTAATTATCAAGACCTGTATTTGACCTTCTTTGGTGTGCAATCTGTAATGTATTCTATGAAAAGGTGTATGATTGAAAACACGCTAAGTTGAGGATTAACATGTTTCGATATATTCAACGCCGTAGAATTAAGAAGGTCATTAAGGTGCTGTCACCCATATTAGTCAAAGGTTATGGCAGACGAGATTACTTCACTATCGGGCAAATACAGGCAAATACACAACAGCTATCTAAACGTCAGCAGCAGATCTCACTGGCACTGTTTGCTGACCCTCAACAGCTAGATTTGGAAAATACCCCTTCTCTTGCTCAAATACGCGGCGATATATCCTACGATTTCTTTTTGGCCAATGAGTATAATGCGCGTGACGTTCTTAATTTATTAGGCAAAGGAAAGTGGAAAGGTGGTCGCATGGATGATGATATGTCACACCGAATGGGAATGAATAGCCGCTATTAATAGTGGTGATTGGGTAAAGCCTTCATTAACGTTACTTACCTAATACCCACCACATTAACCAACAAAGAGTTGAATTTGCTAACTCTGTTCGTGTTTTCCCTTCATAATGCAATATAAGTGCACTCAACAGACTATCTGAGTGTCATAAAATAGGACGACCAAACAATGAACTATATGAGCTTGCATTTAGATGCCACAGCCCAATCAATCGTAGGTGATTTACTCGATGGATTGGAATGTGATAATGGTTGGTTCAAAATGATTACCCGATATGCTGCGCAAATTGATTCTAAACTGAAACAAAGTGGTTATGTAGGTACAGTGACATGGTTTAGTGAAGCGGACTTCATTGAGCATGAAATTGAGTACCTATGAGACCGGATTTTTTATTACAATCTAAATGCCTAAATCCTGTTGTTTAGGCCATTTTTAGCGATCATCAAGCCAATTTAAGCAATATTTTTACACTAAGGAAATCACATGTCTCAAGGCCGCGTTTTACACACCATGATCCGTGTTGGGGATCTGGACAAGTCTATCGAATTCTATACCAAGGTTATGGGGATGGAACTGCTTCGTAAGCACGACAACGAAGCCTACAAATATACGCTAGCGTTTGTTGGATTCGGCGATGAATCTCATGGTGCCGTTATCGAACTTACCTACAACTGGGGCACGACTGAGTATGATCTTGGCAGTGGCTATGGCCATGTCGCTATCGGGTACGATGATATCTACGCAACCTGCGATGCTATCAAAGCCGCAGGGGGGAATGTGACTCGTGAACCAGGACCAGTACAAGGTGGTAGTACCCACATCGCCTTTGTTAAAGACCCTGATGGCTATAAGATAGAGCTAATCCAACGCGCCGATGCGACCGCTGGGCTACAAGGTTAGTCAAAACTAGCTATATAAAAACAAGGTCACATGCCAGCATGTGACCTTTCTTTTGTTTCACTGTTTAGAAATACACTTAAATCTGCAATAATGCCCGCCCTAACTTCGCCAATAATTGTGTTATGACTGTAGAAAATGAAGCTTTGACGCTAAAAGATCGCTTTAGAGGATATTTCCCTGTAGTTATCGATGTTGAAACCGCTGGGTTCAATGCCTCAACCGATGCGTTGCTTGAGATTTGCGCCATAACTCTGGCTATGGATGAAAATGGTGATCTTCATCCTGCCACGACTTTGCATTTCCATGTAGAGCCTTTCGAAGGCGCCAATCTAGAAAAAGAAGCCCTAGACTTCTTAGGTATGCGTGACCCTTTTAGCCCGTTGCGTGGTGCAATTCCTGAATCTGAAGCGTTAAAAGAAATCTATAAAGTTGTGCGCAAAGAACAAAAAAATGCGGGATGTAATCGAGCGATTATCGTGGCTCACAACGCGGCATTTGACCATGGCTTTGTATCTAAGGCTAATGAACGTTGTAAATTAAAGCGCGTGCCATTTCATCCCTTCGCAACCTTTGATACCGCAACCCTAAGTGGGCTTGCTTTTGGCCAAACTGTTTTGGCTAAAGCCTGCAAAACAGCGGGTATTGAGTTTGATAATAAAGAGGCTCATTCAGCACTCTACGATACTCAAAAAACCACAGAACTGTTCTGTACGATAGTCAACAAATGGAAAGCACTAGGTGGCTGGCCATTAATAGACTCAAACCAAGAATAAACCACATCTGCTAGAGAAAATTTTATGAACCCCGTAGTTATATCCGTATGCATCATGCTGATACTGGCCTTGATGCGTGTCAACGTAGTGGTCGCCCTAACCTTCAGTGCCATTATTGGTGGCCTTACATCTGGTATGAGCGTAAGCGACACTGTTGCCGCCTTTGAAGGTGGTTTGGGTGGCGGAGCTACAATTGCCCTTAGCTACGCTATGCTAGGTACCTTTGCTGTCGCAATCTCTAAATCAGGAATAACCGATTTACTAGCACAAACCGTCATTAAACGTATTAATGGGCGCAACAATGACAGTGCTGCAACTGGGCTTAAATACCTAGTATTAGTTGCACTAGTATTGATTACTATGTCTTCACAAAACGTGATTCCGGTGCATATTGCGTTTATCCCAATTCTAATTCCGCCTTTGCTAGTAGTATTTTCTAAGCTCAAGCTCGACCGTAGAATGATTGCTTGTGTACTCACCTTTGGCCTAGTAACGCCGTATATGGTTTTACCAATTGGGTTTGGTGGGATTTTCCTAAATAATATCTTGCTAAAAAATCTAACCGACAACGGTTTACAAAATATCTCAGCTGCTGATGTGCCAGTGGCAATGCTATTACCCGCTACCGGTATGCTATGTGGTCTATTAACGGCTATTTTCATCAGCTATCGTAAGCCACGCGAGTATAAGCTAACGGATATGAGCCCGATTAGTTCAGACGCTACTCCGGTCAATAAGAAAAACATTCTTATTGCCGTATTAGGCATTTTAGCTGCACTTTCTGTTCAGTTGTATACAGGTTCCATGATCATTGGTGCTCTCGATGGTTTTATGGTGTTTACCTTCGGTGGGGTTATAGCCTGGAAAGAGACCCATGATGTGTTTACTCAGGGTGTACACATGATGGCAATGATTGGCTTTATTATGATTGCAGCGGCCGGTTTTGCCGCGGTAATGAAAGCAAGTGGTGGCGTTGAAAGCTTAGTTGAAGCACTGTCTACTTCAATTGGCGACAACAAAGCCTTAGCGGCATTACTCATGCTCATTGTTGGGTTACTTGTCACCATGGGTATTGGCTCGTCTTTCTCTACAATCCCTATCATTGCAACCATCTATGTGCCTCTCGCGCTCGCTTTCGGGTTTTCACCAATGGCCACTATCGCCTTAGTTGGAACAGCGGCGGCGCTTGGTGACGCGGGGTCTCCGGCTTCAGATTCAACCTTAGGCCCAACATCTGGCTTGAATGCCGACGGTCAACATGAACATATCTGGCAAACCGTCGTTCCAACCTTTATCCATTATAATATTCCCTTAATTATATTCGGTTGGATTGCAGCTATGGTGCTGTAAAGCATTGATAAACAACATCTTAAATATGTATTTTGAACAAAAAAAAGGCTTCCTTATGGAAGCCTTTTTCGTATCTAATAACAGCGATTACTCGCTAGCAGCATCACGTTCAGCGGCTTGCTTAACAAGAGGTTGTAGCTCACCTTTTTGAAACATTTCTAGAATAATGTCACACCCGCCAACTAGCTCACCTTCAACCCAAAGTTGTGGGAAGGTAGGCCATTGAGCGTAAGCAGGAAGCTCAGCACGAATGTCTGGGTTTTGCAGAATATCAACATAAGCAAACTTTTCGCCACATGCCATCAATGCTTGAGACGCTTGAGAAGAGAAACCACAACTTGGTAGTTTAGGTGAACCTTTCATATATAAAAGAATAGAATTTTGTTCAATCTGCTGTTTGATTTTATCTAGGGTTTCCATAGCGATCCTCTGATCCTGTACGACTGTTAGTGGTATTCTACCGAACTAGGTAAGAATAAAAACCATATTATATCTGTGGTTATTGTTGCACAAATGAACAATAACTCATTCATTTCCGCACACTTCGTTACCAATTATTATAAATTTGTTGCCCACACTTTTATTAGTTATAAAAGTTGATAGAATGCAGACGAAATCAAAAAAATATTGTTATGTATATTCGTGATTACTACTCACTGGCACAGTAAGATGCCAAATAACAATACATATTAATTGGAAGCTCAGGGCGCTATCGCCCTAAACTAACGGAGAACCGATAAAATGGCATTTGAACTACCCGCTCTTCCTTTCGCAAAAGATGCACTAGAACCACATATCTCTGCTGAAACTCTAGATTTTCACCACGGCAAACACCACAACACTTACGTGGTTAAGCTAAATGGCCTGATCCCAGGTACTGAGTTTGAAGGCAAAACCCTTGAAGAGATCGTAAAAACTTCTTCAGGTGGCGTATTTAACAACGCAGCACAAATCTGGAACCACACTTTCTACTGGAACTGTCTAGCACCAAACGCTGGCGGTGAACCAACTGGTGCAGTTGCGCAAGCTATTACAGCTGCATTTGGCTCTTTCGAAGAGTTCAAAGCGAAATTTACTGATTCAGCTATCAACAACTTCGGTTCATCTTGGACTTGGCTTGTTAAAAAAGCAGACGGTTCATTGGATATCGTAAACACTTCAAATGCAGCAACGCCGCTAACTGAAGAAGGTGTAACGCCACTACTAACCGTTGACCTGTGGGAACATGCGTACTACATCGATTACCGTAACGTTCGTCCAGAGTACATGAATGGCTTCTGGGCTCTAGTTAACTGGGACTTTGTTGCACAAAACCTAGCTAAATAGCCTATTGAGTTACTGAATAAAGCCGCTTGATGCGGCTTTTTTTACATCCAAATTTCAGGCTAATAATGTACGCGCTCTCAAATATTTGTGACCCACAACCAAATTAATATAATTGCCTTTCACAAACGCCACCTGTTCACTTTTTATTCACTATATTCATTTATATAACAATTATTAATTATGGTTTAGGTTCAGGAATAAAAGATGGTTATTAATGGGTCAGTCATCCTTATCACGTCTGCAGGTACTATCCTTGGCAGAAATCTCACGCAATATTTTGCAAGCTTAGGTGCAAAAATTGTCGTAACAGATTGTGATAAACAACAATTACAACAAACATATGCTGAATGCCTTGAAGCTGGACGTGACGTCTATCCATATTTTATTAAAGACTACTCCCAGCACTCTGTTGACCAGCTTTTTAACTTCATTGAAACCCAGTTTGAGCAAAGCATCGATATACTAATAAACAATTGGTTAAATCGCCCTTTACCTACCTTAACCAGTTCAGCATCTGGAGAGGAATTCGGTTCTCAGTTTTCTCATCTTGCCCAATCGATGTATAGCTTTGGTCACTCCTGCGCTAACCAAATGTGTAAGCACCATAAGCACGGGGTTATCGTCAACCTACTTACCAACGAGTGTCTGGACAAAATATTAGGCACAGAAAGCGCCAGCTCTATGGTCGACGGGATGACCAAAAGCTGGGCAAAAGAGTTACAACCATTTGATATCCGAGTTGGTGGTATTCTGCCAACAATTCATCATGATGCACACGATGACTATCTCAGCAACTTTGCAAAACTCAGTGACGAACTGGTTCGAAATGCCGAATATATTATAGAAAATGACTCTTTCCACGGCAGGGTTATGTCTTGTTAACTACTACTCTCTATGCTTAATACGAATAAAAAAATCCCAGCTCAAGGCTGGGATTTTTGATTCTAATAATAGGGCGCATCACCCTATTAAGTCACATCAGCTAAATTAAGCGTCTGCTTTATCTTTCTTTGCTTTAGCAGGTGCTGCTTTTACAACTTGGTCTGCTTTCTTCTTGATTACAGTGGTACCTTCAAAGGTTTCACCTTCAACATATGGCTTGCCATAGTAAGAATCAACAAGAACTTCTTTAAGCTCAGAGATTAGAGGGTAACGAGGGTTTGCACCAGTACATTGGTCATCAAACGCTTCTACAGATAGCTCGTCTAGCTTAGCTAGGAAGTCAGATTCAGCAACACCCGCAGCTTGGATAGATGTTGGGATATCTAGCTCTACTTTAAGCTCTTCAAGCCATGTTAGTAGACGCTCAATCTTCTGAGCAGTACGGTCACCAGCTTGGCTTAGGCCTAGGTGGTCAGCAACCTCAGCGTAACGACGACGTGCTTGTGGACGGTCGTATTGAGAGAATGCAGTCTGCTTAGTTGGGTTGTCGTTTGCGTTGTAACGAACCACGTTAGAGATCATCAATGCGTTAGCAAGACCGTGTGGTAAGTGGAACTCAGCACCGATTTTGTGAGCGATTGAGTGACAAACACCTAAGAAAGACTGTGCAAATGCGATACCAGCGATGGTTGCAGCATTGTGTACTTTCTCACGAGCGATTGGGTCAGCAGAACCATTTTTATAGCTTGATGGTAGGTATTCTTTAAGCATCTTAAGTGCTTGAAGAGCTTGACCATCAGAGTATTCGTTAGCCAGAACAGATACGTAAGCTTCTAGTGCGTGAGTTACTGCGTCATAACCACCAAATGCGGTTAGAGACTTAGGCATGTTCATTACTAGGTTCGCATCTACGATAGCCATGTTAGGCGTTAATTCGTAGTCAGCTAGAGGGTATTTAGCACCAGTTTCGTCGTCTGTAACAACAGCGAATGGAGTAACCTCTGAACCTGTACCTGAAGTTGTAGTGATACATACAAGCTCAGCTTTTTGACCCATTTTAGGGAACTTGTAGATACGTTTACGGATATCCATAAAGCGCATTGCAAGTTCTTCAAAGTGAGTTTCTGGGTGCTCGTACATTACCCACATGATTTTCGCAGCATCCATTGGCGAGCCGCCACCTAGCGCTAGGATAACGTCAGGCTGGAAGCTTTGCATCGCTTCAGCACCTTTCTTAACTACAGATAGCGTTGGATCTGCTTCTACGTCGAAGAATACTTGAACTTCAATGCCTTGAGCTTTAAGAAGTTGAACTACTTCATCAGCATAACCGTTGTTGAATAGGAAACGGTCAGTTACTAGGAATGCGCGTTTCTTACCTTCAAGATCACCAAGAGCGATTGGAAGGCTACCACGACGGAAGTAGATAGACTTAGGTAGTTTGTGCCACAACATATTTTCAGCTCGCTTCGCTACAGTTTTCTTGTTGATAAGGTGCTTAGGACCTACGTTCTCAGAGATAGAGTTACCACCCCAAGAACCACAACCTAGAGTTAGAGAAGGTGCAACGTTGAAGTTGTAAAGGTCACCGATACCACCGTGAGTAGTTGGGATGTTTACAAGAATACGTGCTGTTTTCAGCTTGTCACCGAAGTAACGGATACGATCAGCGTTTACGTCTTGGTCTGTGTATAGGCCAGAAGTGTGGCCGATACCACCGATTTCAACCATAGTTACCGCTTGAGCAACTGCATCTTCGAAGTTGTCAGCGCGGAATAGACCTAGAGTTGGAGACAATTTCTCGTGAGCGAATTCGTCATCGTAAGAAACCTTACCAAGACCTTCACCAACAAGAACTTTAGTATCAGCAGGAACTTTAATGCCCGCCATGTCTGCGATTTTAGCCGCTGGTTGACCAACGATTTTTGCGTTTAGCGCGCCGTCGATTAGAAGTACTTTACGTACTTTTTCTGCTTCTGTTTTAGACAGAACATATGCTTTATGAGAAGCAAAACGCTCTTTAACTTCGTCATATACTTCATCAACTACGATAGCTGCTTGCTCAGAAGCACATACAACACCGTTATCGAATGTTTTAGACATTAGGATAGAAGCTACTGCACGTTTGATATCAGCAGTTTCATCGATAACAACTGGAACGTTACCTGCACCAACACCGATAGCTGGTTTACCTGAAGAGTATGCTGCTTTAACCATGCCTGGACCACCAGTTGCAAGGATAAGTGCGATACCTTCATGCTTCATTAGACCATTTGATAGCTCAACAGATGGTTGGTCAATCCAACCAATGATGTCTTTCGGTGCGCCCGCTGCTACTGCTGCATCTAGAACAAGTTTAGCTGCGTCGTTAGTAGAGTTTTTAGCACGTGGGTGTGGTGAGAAGATGATACCGTTACGAGTTTTAAGCGAGATTAATGACTTAAAGATCGCAGTAGATGTTGGGTTAGTCGTTGGAACGATACCACAGATAATACCTACAGGTTCTGCGATAGTCATAGTACCTAGGCTGTCGTCTTCATCAAGAATGCCACAGGTTTTTTCGTCTTTATATTTGTTGTAGATGAATTCAGAAGCGAAGTGGTTTTTGATTACCTTGTCTTCCACAATACCCATGCCAGATTCTTCTACTGCTTGTTGAGCTAGAGGAATACGAGCTTGGTTAGCTGCTAGAGAAGCAGCACGGAAGATTGCATCTACTTTTTCTTGTGAAAACGTAGAGAATTCAGCTTGAGCTGCTTTAACGCGAGCTACGAGAGCATCCAGTTCAGCCATATTTGTTACAGGCATAATTAACTCCTAGAGATTTAAAATTAAAAACTTTTTAGTAAGTTCTCACCAGTCAGCAATAGGACTTAGTAAATAGCTTTCACTGACGAGTATATTATTTCGATCCGCGAATAAAATTGACGAAGATCACTTTCCTACTAACAAATACCCCTAAATAGTTATTAGTAGATGTAATTTAAAATAGCATCTTGTATGACAATAATACTTATAATCAGGGCATTGTTGCTTTGCTTGCTGAATAATATGCCACAGTGGATATTATTCGAATCTTGCATAAATGACGCTCTAAAGCATATTTAAGGCATTGATTATAACCATCAATTAACATAAATCAAACACATACCGAAACCTTACCCCCTTTTGTTCACATTAATAAAAATATGTTAATTCCCGTTATGAGTAATTATCTACAATACATTTAGCGATCCACTGGTTCATATTTCACATTAGTTTTGCTAATGAATAACGCATAGCAGACTTAAATATTTTCATTGGTGTCATTTGGCCTACTCCATTAAAGTAGGCGGCAATTCAACTCCTCTAACTAATTAACCCGAGGCCCACTCATGTTTGGCGTAGACTTCACTGTTTACCTGCAATTTTTTGTAGGTCTTTTCGCTATCGTGAACCCGGTAGGAATCATGCCGGTTTTTGTTTCACTTACCAGTCACCTATCACCGGAAGAACGTATAAAGACAGCATCAACGGCAAACATCGCGGTTGCAGTAATCTTGATCACTTCTCTATTTGCGGGACAGCTGCTGCTAGATATGTTTAGTATCTCGTTAGATTCGTTTCGAATTGCGGGCGGATTGCTGCTTATGACCATTGCTTTCTCGATGATGAACGGTCAACTGGGTGAGCAAAAGCAAAACAAACAAGAAAAAGCCGAGAGCGTTAGTAAAGAGCAAGTAGGAGTAGTACCTTTAGCCATGCCTCTAATGGCTGGCCCTGGTGCGATAAGCTCAACGATTGTATTTGGCTCTAATCACTCTGGAGCCGTGGATTACTTGGCTATCACCATTACCGTATTGATATTTTCATTTTGTTGTTGGGCGTTGTTTCGCTCTGCCCCTTTAATCGTCAGAGTATTAGGCCAAACAGGCATCAACGTTGTTACTCGTATTATGGGGTTAGTATTGGGTGCACTTGGCATTGAGTTTATCGCCGGTGGTATTGGCGCCCTATTCCCCGGTTTGCTTATTGTGCACTAGTGCAATTGGATACATCGACAACGGTCAGCCTTAGTGCTGGCCGTTTTTGTTTCTAATAAACCGTACTCAACAAACAACCTCAACATGCAACTAGTGCTATCCTTTTGATATAAAAGATTTTGTTATATAGATAAACTATGGCTCATCCTGAAAATACATTCCGACATAAGCTGTATGTCATTATATTCCGAACCGATACGCCAGCGGGCCGGATATTTGACATAACACTCATTATTACCATCCTTGCTTCTTTAATGGTGCTGATACTCGGTTCAATGGTCGGCTTTGCTGATACCTATAGGTTCGAGCTGGGTATGCTTGAGCTGACATTTACCGTTATCTTCACTATTGAGTATCTCCTTAGGCTGTACTGCTCTCCGAAACCGTGGGCTTATGCCAAGAGCTTTTATGGCGTAGTCGACCTCATTGCTATACTTCCTTTCTATTTAGCCTTGATTATTGCTGATGCGCATTTCTTAGGTGTGGTGAGATTATTGCGGGTGATGCGCATTTTCCGCATCCTTAAGTTAGTTAAGTTTATTCAAGACTCAAACGTGATACTTCGCTCACTACTTAACTCACGGCGAAAGGTTTTTATATTTTTCAGTATGGTGGCAATACTAGTTACCATCTTTGGCAGCCTTCTTTATGTAATAGAGGGACCAGAGCACGGATTTACTAGCATCCCCACCAGCATATATTGGGCTATTGTGACCATTACCACCGTTGGCTATGGCGATATATCTCCCGCCACTCCACTAGGTAGAGCTATCGCCTCTTTAACTATGTTATTGGGTTACTCCATTCTCGCGGTGCCCACCGGGATCATTACCGCAGAGATGAATCAAGAACTGAAAGTACAGAAACGAGAATATAAAGAGCACCGCTCACTAGTGATGTGCCCCAATTGCATGAAGAATGATCACGAACCAGATGCCTTTCACTGCAAGCACTGTGGTAGTGAACTGCCAAGCCATGCGGAGCGAGTAGTAAAAGTAACTAACGAATCTGATTACAGCTGACCTCAGATTTAAGATATAAAAAAAGCGCCGTTAGGCGCTTTTTTTGTTTATTTAAAGCTTACTTCTGCTCAAGGATAATACGCAGAGTGCGACGCAATGGCTCCGCAGCGCCCCATAGCAATTGATCGCCTACGGTAAAGGCATTTAGGAAATCGTTACCCATCGACATCTTACGCAGACGGCCAACTGGTACAGACATGGTGCCAGTTACTTTAGCCGGAGTCAGCTCTTGCGCTGTGATATCTCGGTCATTTGGTACAACTTTAACCCAGTCGTTGTGCGTACCAATAATTTCTTCAATTTCATCCATAGGGACATCTTGTTTAAGCTTGATAGTGAGTGCCTGTGCATGACAACGCATCGCGCCGATTCTAACGCAAGTACCATCAATCGGGATCGGATTACCATCAGAGCCTAGAATCTTGTTCGCTTCTGAACCCGCTTTCCACTCCTCTTTGCTCTGGCCGTTATCACGTTTAACATCAATCCAAGGGATAAGAGAGCCCGCTAAAGGCGCGCCAAACTGGTCAGTAGGAAAGCCTTCACTGCGAATAGCGGCAGCGACTTTTTTATCAATATCCAAAATAGAAGAAGCAGGATCAGCTAAATCTGAGGCAACTGAGCTGTGCACCGCGCCCATCTGCACGATAAGCTCACGCATATTCTTAGCTCCCGCTCCAGATGCCGCTTGATAGGTCATTGCGCTCATCCACTCAACCATACCTTTCTCATAAAGGCCGCCTAATGCCATCAACATCAAACTCACGGTACAGTTTCCGCCAACAAAGGTGGTTGTTCCAGAATGAATGCCTTGTTGGATCTGAGCAAGGTTGACCGGGTCTAAGGTGATAATGGCGTCTTTATCCATACGCAGTGTGGACGCGGCATCAATCCAATAGCCCTTCCACCCAGCTTGTCTAAGCTTTGGATATACGCGCTCGGTATAACCGCCACCTTGACAGGTGATGATGGCATCAAGCTGCTTTAGACTTTCAATATCAAACGCATCTTGCAATAAGCCTGCATCCTTGCCCATAAACACAGGGGCCGGGATACCAATTTGTGAGGTGCTATAAAACACCGGCTCAATTACATCAAAATCACGCTCTTCAACCATACGTTGCATGAGCACAGAGCCCACCATTCCACGCCAGCCAACTAAACCTACTCGCATTCTCATTTACTCCGTGTATTTGCTCGCGAATACAAAAGGCAACCACCTACCGTATCTGCATATAAACCTTGATATACCATATTTAAAAAATGTGTCGTAAATGACAAGCAATTTCATACTTTTTGCATAAAAAAAGCACAGCTTCAATTGCTGCGCTTAATAATTCACTCAGTTATGCCACCATTTAACCTTTACGAGTTAACTGATCTCGCAAGTTCGGAGGCGTACCCTTAATAGTGAGGGTGTCTGTTTCTGGATCATAAAAAACTCGCTCGCCCATTAACAATGAGTCAAAGCTAATATTTAAACCGCCACCCGCGCCAACAAATTTAGTTAGCTTGCGCACGGTAGCGCGATCACCTGGGAAGCTCTCTTCCAGCTCATAGCCTTGCTCACCAGTAAACTCAACAAAGCTTGTGCCTTCATGGCTTTTAGGCAACTCCGCAGACAACTCGGCTACTTCAACCTCATCACCGCTTTTGATCTGCTCGTTGCAGTATTCCGCAACTTGCTTGCGATACGAGTCTGCTTCGTCTTTTTCAAACTTAGCATCCGATACGAAGTCTTCGACCGCTTGCATCAATACAAGGTTCTGCTGTTTGGTATCTAGGCCGGTTTCAGCCTGTAGAAAATCTAAGAAAAAGTCAGCAACTTTACGCCCTACACGCCCTTTTACATAAGTCAGGTAACGATTTGAGTCTTTATCTGTTTGATAAGTCGATAAGTCGATTCTAGCGGCGATATCCATCTTACCGATATCTAGATAATCAGTAGCACTAATATCTAGCCCTTCTGTTACCTTCAGACTTTGGTTCGATGGCAGCAATCCTACAAACAGATACTCAGTTGCCAGTGATTGATAATGAGCGAGGATCAGAAAACCCTCCTCGGCAAATGAATACTTGGCAATCTCTGATACAAGACGCTTGGCACTATTTTGTGAGAAAGTGTAAAAATCGAGCTGTTGAGACAATATAGCATCAAGCCAGGATTGAACCTCACTCGCTTCACCAAATGAACCAAAGCCTTTGCCAGCCTTAGCATTGAATACACGATGTAGTTCAGCGACTAAACTTTCTGTGGATGCATCATTCTCAAGAGCACTGTCTCTAAAGTTTACCGACAGTTGTTGCTCTGAATCTTTAACTAATTGATGTAAAATGACATTGGATAATTGTAAACTCATGGGAGATTTCTATCTCTTGTGCTTTCAGTTATAAACAAGAGTAGGGTATCATATGCCGAAGACACTATCATTAGCAGAGTAATTATGCCTATTACATCTAAATACAGCGATCAAAAAATTGAAACCATGTTGGCCGAGATCGCAGCAGTACTAGAAAAACACGAATCTACGCCTGAACTGAGTTTGATGCTAGTAGGGAATATTGCAACCAACATACTTAATCAAAATGTTGCTAAAGGCCAAAGACAAGCCATCGCAAAAACCTTTGCTGACGCGCTAGCCGCATCAGTTGAAGACTAAGTTAAATCACAAGAATCGATATTCATGGTAAATAGCGGTAATTCATACGCAGAGCGCGTTTCTAGATTAGTGAGTTGGGGACACTGGTTCAGTTTCTTCAACGTCATTGTTGCCATGCTAATTGGCACGCGCTACATAGCGGAATCTCCTTGGCCAGATACTATCTTGGGTCAATCCTATCTGTTCGCCTCTTGGGTGGGACACTTTGGATTTCTGATCTTTGCCCTTTATGTATTACTGATATTTCCGCTGACCTTTTTGCTACCCAACTATAAGCTATTTCGCATAGTTGGCGTATTGGCATCGACCGCAGGTTTGACTGTATTACTTCTTGATACTCAAGCCTATGAAGAACTTAATTTGCACCTAAACCCAATTGTTTGGGAGCTGCTATTAAGCGACGATAAAAGCGCTATCAATGCCAAATGGCAATACCTATTTGTTCTTGTTCCTATTATATTTATCGCTGAACTGGCGTTATCTGAGTGGGTATGGCGTAAGCAACGTAAGCTGTCACACAAACGCGTCGGTCGTCCGATCGCCGGTGTATTCTTCGTTGCCTTTATCTTTAGTCACCTAGTTTATATCTGGGCGGATGCCACCTTTTATAACCCGATAACCAGTCAAAGAGCGAACTTTCCACTCTCCTATCCTATGACGGCTAAATCTTTCCTAGAAAGACAAGGTTGGTTAGACAGAGACGAGTACCAACAACGAATTGAAAAAGGTGAAGCCAATACTGAGCGCCTTACCTACCCACTCGAAACGTTACAGGTAAACAAAAAGAAAAGTCACGACTACAACCTACTCATAATCATGGTAGATAACCTTCGTGCCGACACGGTTACAGCTGAAACCATGCCGCATCTATATGATTTTGCCGATCGCAACCAAAACTTCACCCACCACTTTAGTTCTGGTAACGACAACATGGGTGCATTTGGTCTGTTTTATGGTATTCCTGCAACCTATATGGCGAACATGCGTTACCACCAAACTGCCCCACTCTTTATGGAGCAGCTTGAATACCGTAACTATAATCTTGGCTTCTTTAGTGGTAATAACTTCGATTCTTCAGTCTACCAAGATGTGGTTCTTGAACCATTTAAGAGCTCGATCATCGAATCAAATAATGACAGCGACGCGAGTGCTATCTCCAACTGGAGCAACTGGATAGAAACGGGACAAAAAACCTGGTTTAGCATCCTACAACTTGACCAAATGCGTCATTTTGAAGACCACGTATCCGAATCTGCCACCGAAAATGCCAGTGCCCGACTACGCACCGCCTACAACCAAAGCGCAACTGATGTCGATAACTCTATTGCCAGCGTGCTTAAAACACTGCAACAGAGTGGGCAGCTTGAGAACACAGTAGTAGTAATAACCTCTGATCATGGCTGGGAGTTCAATGAAACTCACACCAACAGCTGGGGTTCAAATACCAACTACAGCCACTATCAACTGCAAGTTCCAATGATAGTGCACTGGCCAGAAATGCCGGCACATACGTGGAGTCATGTAACCAGTCACTTTGACCTTTCAGTAACCCTAATGCAAAACCTGCTAGGCGTTACCTCCAACCCTGCTGACTTTAGTAGTGGTCAAAGCCTGTTTAACAATCAGCATCGTCGCTGGACTATGGCTGGGGATGCACGAGAGTTTGCATTAATCTCAAACCAAACCACCACCATAATCGACAAGTACGGCAACTATAAGGTATACGACAAAAACTACCGTCGTGACCGTGACGCCAAGCCAAAGCTATCAGTAATCATGCAAGGTCTCTCTGAAACCAAGCGTTTTTACCACAACCACTAACAGCGAACGGACAAGGGTTACAACCTCAAGCCTTATCAGTTCAGCCATTTAATAAAGGAGCCTAAGGCTCCTTTATTGTTTTTCACATAAAAATTGCCTTTTTTGGCGAGAAAATAATCACTTGAACTTTTAGGGTCTTTACAAGGTTATATCAAGATTATATTATTCATCCCGCAACGGAGAGATGGCTGAGTGGTCGAAAGCACCGGTCTTGAAAACCGGCAACCGTTAATAGCGGTTCTAGGGTTCAAATCCCTATCTCTCCGCCACATTAAATGAGATAAGCCACTGTTTTCAGTGGCTTTTTTCATATCTAAAGCAGGCTAAGTCACCAAAATGGATTGACTTAGACAATGTATCTTTTAAAACACCCCTCTGGCACTTACTACATCCGCATCTGCTTACCGAAGTCTCTACGTGATTTTGGATTCCCTTTTGACGTTAAATCTTCACTGCTTACCAAAGATCGTTCAATAGCAATTGAACGCAACTGCCTGCTGACCTTAAAACTGCGTCAATTCCTGCAATCCCTTACTACCGAGACCTCTCTTGACGTGTTTAAAGACGCCGTTCTCACTATCATTGACGAATGTCGCTTACATTGGGGTGAAAGCGATAGCAAAGAATCAACATCGGACAAAACCAATAAACCAAAACAAAAGCACTATACGCTGCTGTCTCAAGGCTTAACGCAATTCATTGCCTCAAAGCAAGGTGAATGCATCCGAGCTCTTACTGTTAAACAGTTGGAACAACGAATTTCACATTTCATTGCTTTTCATTCCGACACTCCCATTGCGAAAATTAATAGCTCTGATGGGATGCGCTATAGAGATCAATTGCTGAAAGAAGGGCGTAGCACTAAAACTAACAAAGAGTACCTGTCTGCTGTCAGCCAATTTTTCAATTGGTGTGCGCTTATGAAGCTCACGACTTCAAACCCTTTTCAATTGATTAAAATGCCACAGGTTATTGCTCCTGCTCCCTCAGAGCAGCGTATGCGGTGGCCTATTGAGAGTATAGAGAAATTGTTGCACAGCGAGGCTTATAGTAAGAAGGGGGAAGAGTTTCACTGGATCACTCAGTTGCTACTGCATACTGGAATGAGACCCAGTGAGGTGTGCCAGCTTCGAGTCGTCGATATCAATCTCAAAACATCCGTTATCAAGGTGACAAACCAGGGTGAAAAGCAATTTGTTAAGAACTCAAGCAGTCTACGCAGTGTGCCTATTCACTCTTACTTGGTGAGTTCAGGTTTCCTAGACTATGTTCTAAAGCGAGCGAAACAAGGCTATGTCCAACTCTTTAGCTTCATACCCAATAGTGCCAGTGTGGAGTGGTCTAAACGTTATTGTAAGCAACTGAGCTGCGTGCAATCTACGCTTGGCATGAAACCGAGACAACGCCCTACAGCGTATAGTTTTAGACATACTTTTATTGATGAGCTGAAGCAAAGAGGTCATGGTGAGCAGTACATTGCTGAAATAGTGGGTCATACTTCCAGTAGTGTCACCTTTAATCGCTATGGGAAGCGATACAACCTCGATGCTCTAGCTAAGGTGATAGAGACAATTAATTATGGCTGATGCCACTTAACGCTCCATATCGCGCTCTTTTGAGCGCTTATTTGGGGTAGGTAGTGTTTTAGAAAGTAAGTCATCTTTAAGCGATTCAATCTGTTTACGCAGAGGGATCGGCATAATGGAGCTGATGCTTTCAACGACTTTATCCATAAAGTTTCTCTCAGCGTATCTATCGCCCTTTTCTCGAGCAACCGTAACAAAGAATATGTTTTTCACGACTTGCGTAATAACACCGATAATACGCTCGTTAAGCTCAGCTAATTGGTCTGAGAGTGTTGCATTTAACTGTTTGAGCTCTTGGTTATTTTGTTTGAGCAAAACCTGCTCATGCTGAGCGGTGGTCATGGACGCAATAACAGCATCATGCTTAGCTTGTTCAGCTGCAACAGTATGAGCAAGATATGCAGCCTGTGTTTCCAATTGACGAACCATTTCCCTTTTCTTTTTGATGGTTCGGTTATGGTAATTGTTTTTTCTTTGTGCCTTAGGCAGCTTTGCTTGCGAGTCCATTTCTTTGCGACGTTCAGAGCGTTTTTCTGATTCGGTACTGAACGTAGCATCAATGCCCTTTGGATGTAAAAGGTGTTTATTGACGTGCTCATAAAGCATGAGTTGGAAATACTCACCGTATATTTGAGCGTGCTTTCTATTGAGCTTTTGACCACTCTCTAGAGGAAGTGCATCACTTGGATTTTTGGTTTTTATGTACTCATTGATCTTTTGCATTTGGATTTTGTGGAGATTGAATTCTCCTGTTTTAGAGTTCTGTCCATCCATAAAATAATGGATGTGCGCCCCTGTATTTTCGTGAGCCAAACGCTCGTCATCGTGACCAACAATGGCTTTGATTTTAAAATCTGGAAAATGCTCTGATAAGAATTTGTGTATGTAAACGATATAGTTATCCAAAGAAACCTTATCGGTTCCTACCTCCCATTGATGTGGGATTTTAAGGAGTCCTTCTTGTACCCAAATGTTATTTTCAGGCTGTTGGTTTGCGAGTTTCTGATGCGTGGAAGCAAACCCTCGTAATAATGTAATACGTTGTTTCTTACGTGGCATATCCAGTTTTTCAGCTAGATAAATGTACTCATGGAGACTTGTCTTAGTAGGCGCATTATCCAGAACTCGTTGAAAAACTTCAGCAGCTTCGTGATGACCTTGTGCACTAAGCGTCTTCACCGCGCGCTTTATCTTAGATTTATAACTTACACGCTCTTTTTGGATTTTCGTTTTGTTCTTCAACCTCGGTAAAGGGGCAATGGCTTCCAACAACTGTTCCTTGGCCAATTCACTCATGCTGTCTAACGGCTCAATTCGACCGTTAATACAGACTCGATTGAAGTGACTGAGTTCATTATCCCACTCCAATTTTTTAGTCGACTCTTTCACTATTCTCAATGAATGGCACAGTGATTTTACGCACTTGCTTCTATCTACCGATGTGGACTTGTAGTTAAAACGTCGATGAAACAACCTCACATTTTTCATAGTGTGTGCCCCTCATCAAAACGTACGAGCCGAAAGTCAAAAGAACCTTCTCTTGCCCGCAGTTCATGTTGCATCTTTTTCGCAGAAAAAGTGCAATGTGAACGCAGCGGGTTGCCATGGTGTTGTAACGAAGCCTCTCCATCACACACACTATGTTTGGGAGAGTGCGAGCGGACACTCACTTCGCTTATCACGATCTGCTTGTTCTTCTCTTTGCTAAACGAAATGACATTATCGCTACGCTCAGATTTAGGTTGCTCCATAGCTTGTTGCATATGCTGAGAAAACTGAGCGCCGTGATCTTGTGCATCAGGTTTGATCCATCGGGCATAGTGGCGATCTACCATCTCGGTATTGCGATGTCCTAAGCAATTCGCTATCCACTGTTTGTTGATACCCGCTGTAAGTGCTTGGCTTGCAAACGTATGTCTTGCTTGATTCGGACCTCTGTGCGCAATCCCAAGGGCTTTTATAAATGGATTATAAAAAGACTTTTGATACTGCTTACTGTGCAGAAATGGCTCTCGCTTTTTGCTATTGATAAACACATATCGGTGGTGATATCTCTTTTGAACTTTTATATCTTCCTGAGTTACTTCAAGTAGACGAGTTTCAAGTGATCCCGTAATACGATATTGTTTTTTCAATAATGTCAGAGCGGGTTCTGTTAGTTCAATGGTTCGTACTGACCCTGGTGTTTTGGGTATCTTTAATTCTTTCTCGACGTTAGCAAATAAGACTTTCATAACCCCTTTTTCTAAATCGATGCTCTCCCACGTTAATGCAAGTAGCTCACTGATCCTGAGTCCTGTGTGCGTACCCAACAGCAACAGGTGCTTCCCTGATGGACACGAACAACTGGATTGATTCATCAATCGGATTTCGTTCAAAGTAAACGGGGTGGGCTCTTCTGCTGTTGTTTTAAGGTTACTAAAACTTGCCATAGGACTGCGGTCAATCACGCCATCTTTCTCGGCTGCATTAAACACCGCTCTTAAGATGGTGAAAAACTCATTAATGGTCTTGTTACGGTAGACGTTGTGAAGCTCAATAATGAGCTTTTGTACGCCCGAATGATTGATCGTTCGTATTTTCTTCCGCCCAAAATACCGAACTAAGTAGTTTGTTTTGGATTGATACGAAGTGAATGTCGACTTTTGAAATTCGTGCTTTTTCTGTTCTAGAAGTAGGTTTGCGTAATATTTAAATGTAGTAGTCAATTTCCCTCAATAGCAGATTTTCCTGCGTTCTTTGAGAGTAAGGTACTTGAAGGGCATGCGGAGTGCTAGGGCGAAAATTGTTGACTAACATACTGTTTTGCATATAAAAACAGTAACCATCTTATGCATTACAGATAGTTAGAGATCTAATTACCTACATCGTTTAGGAAGAATTAAAATGAAAAATGTGACTATACCCCATTTTGCTTATATTAACGGCAGGGGGTCACGGACACATATCGAGGTAGGAACTATTGTTTGAGAACAATCCAAAACTGTGGTCGATTTCAGTTGACCACTACAGCAACTGGTATTTAAAAACTTAACCCGCATGAAATACTCTGGTGATGGGGCGGCAATCGTTGCCCTGAAAATTTCGTCATCAACGCTGGCACATAATAGTTATTTTCAATCTGGTTCCTAAGTTTATTCATTCTTTGCAGATCTCTCGGAGTCACAACTCCATAACTCCATAATAATCACAGGGCAAGAGCATGAGTGCTCACTAAACAATCTAAGAGGTTTAAATTTAACCTGTTTTTTAGTGTCGTTTGTCCTTAGCTTAATTAGCAATCAATGAGAGTTCGATATTCAAACAACACTTGCACGATAAATACTCGCGAGCTCACCCTAACAATAATTAAGCTTGGTTGAGAGTGCACTTCTATTTTTATGACGTTTGTAACCCAGAGTATTCCTGATTGTATACTTCTTATCTAAATCTAAATCTAAATATTTTCGCAATTGATTCATATATTACAGTAAGTGAACTAACACCTAAGGAGCAGCTGATTTTGGGAGGAAATAAACGAGATGCAAGTCAACAAATAGTTATTTGTCCCGCCTAAGTGATTATTTAGCAACAAGTTTACCATTAATAAATGATAACTAATATGTTTCAGAGTGTAAGAATTATCGAGCCAATGTAAGCTATTGGTTCAGTGAATGGACGGGCGATGTTATATTTTTTGAGCGGATAGGTAATACAAACTAAATGGATATAAAATGAATAATAAAAACGTTATAGCACTGGCAATTGCAGGTACAGTGCTCGTCGGTTGTAATAGCGACTCCGACTCCAACTCCAACTCTACCTCTAACCCAGGTGATAATCCCGAAAATTCTACATTTACCGTTATTGATGGCTATATTAATAATGCGTTCATTTGTGCTCGTGAAACCGTAGAAGAAGCTTGTGCATATACAACAACCACTGATGTCAAAGGTCAATTTAGTCTACCTCCAGAGTACGCTGATATGTTGATTACAGCTGACATTGTAGGTGGACTATCCTCAGATTCTGATACATTAGGGGTGAGTGCACACAGTTATACAATGATAGCAGTAAATACAGAACAACTAATAACTCCTTTTACTTCGATCGCAAAAATGAGTGATTTAAGCGTAGAAGATATTGCATCTGAAATTGGAGTTACAGTAGAAGAATTAACCTCAGACTATGTTGCTTCAGATGATACTAAAGTGCACTTATACGCTCGTACATTAGCATCTCAACTAAATTATAAATCTGTTGAGGATGCAAGCAAAACGTTAATGTCGGTGGTGAAAGAAACAAAGTCGTTAATTGAGCAATTAGAGCAAGATCATGGAAGTGATTTTGATTTCTCTACCATAACTGTAGATATTGAAATTGATTATAACGGCAACGTAAATGCAAGTAGCTTACCTAGAGTTTCTAATTTATCGGACTTTTTAGAAATATCTAAAGACAGCCAATCTCTTCCTATTTATTCAGCTAGTTTAAACCCATCTTACTTCGATCAAGAGGGTATATTTCTAGCTACGTTTAAAGATGGCGCTACTACCTCTGGCAATGAGACTTGGAAATATGAGATTGATGGGCTTCAACTTATATTTGAAGATGGTGAAGTAGATGAATTTATCTATGTTTCAAACCATCTCGCACTAGGTGTAGTGACGGGAGATAAAGACTTAAATATATATGCGCAACAAGATTTAATTACGAACGGGAAATTTACAGAGAACGAGTTGGTAGGTAAAACACTGTACTTTGTTGCTGATGATTCAACTGGTGTAAACCCAGATCCAATGTTCGCAGAGCTTAAGTTCGAGGAAACCAGTGTAACAATAACAGAAGGCGTAGAATCGTTCTCTGTAGGCTATGAAATCAGCAGTGATACTGGTGCTCTTCATATTCGACTGTCTGAAGAAAGTGTTGGAGATAATGATATGGTAATGTATAGATCTTTATCTAACCAACATATGTTGATAGGTTTTGATCAGAGCACACAAACATTCGTACTTAACTTCTACGATAAAGCCTTTGCAGAAAAGATCTATCAAGACTGGTCGAACTTAGCCTCATCAGATAACAACTAGGGCGAGTTGAGCTGTGTTGTTTATTTATAACTCAGCACAGAATTGATAGTTAAATCATGAAAAATGCCAGCATTACGATACTGGCATTTTTCTTTTCATATAATCTGTATCTACTTGTGACCATATTTGGCAAAAAATAAGATATTACATTATTCATTCCCACGGCACGCTTAACTTATAATGTAAAGCATTGTTGACTAAATCAGGTAAAATGTTAAGCAACCCTATCCAACTTAACTACTCTCAAAAAATAGTCTCTTGTCGAACGCAATAGCTATTAATTTTCAGAAGAAAGACGTATAAACCTTTTCCTAATTTGTAGTTAGCTTAACTTATGAATAATTGCATTTTCTTAAAAATTAGGTCATAGTCAATTTTCAACTAAATTGACTAGT
This sequence comes from Vibrio gallicus, assembly GCF_024346875.1. Classification (NCBI taxonomy): domain Bacteria; kingdom Pseudomonadati; phylum Pseudomonadota; class Gammaproteobacteria; order Vibrionales; family Vibrionaceae; genus Vibrio; species Vibrio gallicus. The sequence continues at coordinate 764,290 of NZ_AP024871.1, read as the reverse complement.
TTGCTTGAGTGGAATTGAAAGTTAAGTTATTTTAAAACAGTAGGTTAACCTCATTGTGCTGGATAGGTTCTAGGGTTCAAATCCCTATCTCTCCGCCACATTTAAAGCCCTGATTTATCAGGGCTTTTTGCATTTCTGAATACCTAGATTGGCCCTGGTGAGTCAATCAGGTGAGTCAATGTATCTATTTAAAAACCGCTTTAGCGTGTACTTCGTGCGAGTCTGCACACCCAAAGCCCTTGTTCAGCAAGGCTTCCCGTTTGATTTCAAATTCAGTCTAAAAACCAAGTCTCGTTCTGTGGCGATCAGACGTAGCCAGCCCCTCATCATGCAAATCCTAAAATCCCTAGATAATGTGGATATATCTAGGGATTGTGTGAGGGAAACTAAAGCTGAAATTGCTCATGCGATTGGGGTGCTTAGAAACGCGTTCAATGATTCTGGAATTGATATCAATTCTGTACTTTTGACCACGCGTTCGGAGCCCTCTTCAGCCACTAAACTAAGACAGGACTATGCCCAAGGTTTTCAATGGCAAAAACAATTCATTGAAACAAAGCGCGAGTCTAAGATCACTCACCTCACGGTCCACCAGTTAGACACGAGAACCACGCGTTTCCTCAACTATCTAAAAAACAAAAAAACGCCCATAGGTAAACTAAGTGCTTCGGTATTGCTCGATTATGGTAACTACCTTCAAAGTTGGGATAAAAGCGCAAAGACTAAGAAGGATTTCTGGTCATCTGCCAAACAGTTCGTTAAATGGCTAACCCAGAAAGAGCTTATACCTCGCAATCCCTTTGATGGTCTAACCATGGCATTTCGCTCTGAAAAATTCGCTTCAGAGCAGCGTGAGAAATGGTCCAAAAAGCAGATACACAATTTACTTTCTAGTCATGAATTTAGAAAAGCGACTCCCTCACTTAGATGGTCTACCTTACTGCTGATTTATATGGGCTTGAGGCCGTCAGAAGCATGCCAACTCATGGTCACAGACATTAAGTCCGATTCAGGTTTATTCACGCTCGCTATCACCGACAGAGGCACTTCGCAGAAACTGAAAAACCAACACTCGTTGAGAACCCTCCCCATTCATAGAATGATCTGCACCAGATAGACTGGACACTTTGTTAAGCGACATATTGTTTTTCAAAGGAATCATTATCCCCGAATTCAACTCTGAACTGCGGCACTCGTTAACTTCAAGCTGCCATAAACGTTCGCTTTATCACCTTAGTGAAACAAACCCTCATTTTGAAACATAGAACAATTGTTTTGAGTCAAACAAGCACGATCACAACACCCATCCAACTCAAATATCACCCATTCATTAATTCTAACTATAGTTTTTTATTCAATAGCTTAGGAATACTTAGGCAAGCAACAAAAGTGACATGCAACCGAAATGTAACCTTCATTACTTTGACACCTTACGCCAACCAAATTGCAATAAAACTCGCTCAAGATAGCAGCCAACGAAATAAACGAAACCTCATTAGAAACCTCTCACTGAGAGTTATAAAAGGAAAGGAACATGAACAAGCTAATGCTAGCAGGAATGCTATCCGCGACTATGTCGAGTACCGCAATGGCAGCGACAGAGATTACGTTTTGGCACGCTATGAGCGGTCAGCTAGGTGATACCGTCAACCAGATCGCCACTGATTTCAATGCCTCTCAAGGTGACTACAAAATCACCCCTATCTACAAAGGCAGCTACACAGAGACACTAACTTCTGGTGTTGCCGCCTTCCGTGCCGGTGAAGCACCAAACATTCTTCAGGTATTTGATGCAGGTGCAGCGACTATCATGAATGCGCCGGGCGTTGCTAAGCCAGTTCAAGACATCTTGGTTGATTCAGGCTATTCGTTTAACTCTGACAACTACCTAACTGGCGTACGTAACTTCTACGCTGACAACACAGGCAAGATGATCGGCATGCCGTTCAACAGCTCTACGCCTGTCCTTTACTACAACCAAGACATCCTTAAAAAGGTTGGTGCTAAACCGCCAAAGACGTACGAAGAGCTTGAGATTGTTGCTGCTAAGCTAAAAGAAGCGGGCTACGCGACATTTTCTCAATCACTAACGCCTTGGATCATGTTTGAAAACTTTAAGTCACGTCATAACCTACCTCTTGCTGATAAACAGAACGGCTACGATGGCCTACCAAGCAAGATCATGTTTAATACGGAAGACATGCAAATGCACGTCTCTAAGCTTAAAGATTGGTCAGATAAAGGTTACTACAAGTATTACGGCAGCGACTGGGATGCAAACCAAACCCCATTTGAGCGCCAGGACGTAGCCATGTGGATGGGTTCATCAGGCTCATTTGGCGGTCTTCGTAACCGTGTAGAGTTTGACCTAGGCACCACTTACCTACCTTACTGGGAATCAGTAGCAGAGCAAGGTAGCCACACCTTTATCGGTGGCGCTGCGCTGTTTGCTATGAATGGCCATGATAAGAAGCAAGATGACGCCGTTGCGGCCTTCTTCTCTTACCTAACACAGCCTGAAACCCAGATGTACTGGCACAAAACAACTGGCTATGTACCAGTGACCAACGCAGCCTACGACATGACCAAGGAGTCTGGCTACTACAACGAAGTACCTGATGCAGAAGTTGGCGTTCTCCAGCTTAGCCTACCTGATGGCGAATGGACCAAGGGTTACCGCCTAGGTTTCTACCCTCAAATTCGTGAGGTGATGCACCGTGAATTTGACAACATCTTCGCTGGACGCTCAACGGTTGAACAAAGCCTAGAGAAGGTTGATGTAGAGAGCTCTCGCCTGCTTAACCGTTTCGCTCGCACCGTTAAGTAACCAGCTCTATACCGACACCCCCACTTTTTGTGGGGGTGATTTTATCTCTGCTCTTCATGTTTGGAAATATTCGTGACCCGTCGACAACAATTTAGCCACAGCCCGCTAGCCTATCTGCTTTTAGCGCCTCAAATTGCCATCATCGCAGTCTTTTTTGTCTACCCTGCCGCTCAAGCGGTATATCTGTCCTTTATGCTTGAAGACCCATGGGGTATGTCTTCGACCTTTGTCGGGCTTGAAAACTACCAGATCCTTTGGGAATCGAGCGACTACCGTGATTCGGTCATATTCACTGTGATCTTCGCTTTTGTAGTCTCTATTTTATCTCTTAGCATCGCTCTACTATTAGCAGTAAAGGCCGACAGCGTACTGCACGGTCAGGGGCCTTATAAGATCACCCTCACTTGGGTTTACGCTGTTGCACCAGCTGTTGCCGGTATTATGGGGGCCTTCTTATTTAACCCACACTTTGGCACCCTCACCGAGCTATTCGCTAAGATTGGTTGGAAGTTTAGCCTGCAGACCGACCCGTTTGATGCAACCTTTGCCTTGATATTGGTCTCTGTCTGGAAGCAGGTTTCGGTCAATTTTATCTACTTCCTCGCTGGGTTGCAGTCTATCTCGTACGCTGTGCGAGAGGCCGCGATGCTCGATTGTGTCTCTGACCGTAAGCGCTTTTGGACCATCACCTTTCCACTGCTTGCCCCAACCGGATTCTTTTTGCTGGTCATCAACCTGACCTATGCCTTCTTCGATACCTTTGGCGTCATCGACACCATGACCGCTGGTGGCCCAGGCGGCAATACCACCTCACTGGTCTACAAGGTATATCGCGATGGTTTTGTGGGTGCCGACCTTGGTGGCAGCTCAGCGCAGTCTGTTGTTTTACTGCTGCTGGTATTGACGCTGACCTATCTTCAGTTCCGCTTTATTGAAAAGCGCGTCCACTACTAATTCTGGTTATCTCAATGAAAACGAACAAAATTACTGATCACATCATCCTCATCTTGGGTGCGTTATTCATGCTTGCGCCAATCTGGCTGATCTTTGCAAGCTCGACCCATCATCCTAATACTATTATGGCGGAAGGCCTGCAGCTTACACTGGGTGACAATCTCGTCGGTATCTATCAAGAAGCATGGAACACCAGCCTTGGGTTTTCAGATGCGGCTACGGCGCAGCGCATGGTCACCAACTCACTCATCATGGGGCTTGGGTTCGCGATTGGTAAAATCTTGATCGCCATAGTGGCAGCGTATGCCTTGGTCTACTTTCGCCTTCCATATGCGACGGCGTGGTTTTGGCTCATCTTCGTCACTTTGTTGCTTCCCCTTGAGGTTCGGATCATCCCTTCCTACGAGATCGTAGCAAAAATGGGCATGCTCAACAGCTATTCGGGACTCGTCTTCCCTTTGATAGCGTCCGCCACTGCGACCTTTTTCTTCCGCCAGTTCTTTAAGACCATCCCAGATGAACTGATGGAAGCGGCACAACTTGATAACGCAGGACCCATTCGTTTCTTGGTGGATATCGTCCTGCCTCTATCAAAAACCATGATGGCTGCGATCTTTATCATCATGTTTGTCGATGGTTGGAACCAGTATCTATGGCCAATCATGATGACCACAGATGAGAGCTACAACACCATAGTGATGGGCATCAAGCAGATCCTTAACAACATCAGCGAGGCGAGCCTGCCACGCTACGACTACGCCTTTGCCATGGTAATTCTAGCTATGCTGCCACCTATCTTGGTGGTGATCATCTTCCAACGTTGGTTTGTGAAAGGACTGGTAGAAAGTGAAAAATAAACAATCTAAAAATCAATCATCAAACGTAATGAATCTACATAATCAAGCCATGGAGCCAAACATGCTGACACTAAACAAACTTGTCAAAACCTATGAAAATGGCCACCAAGCAGTCAAAGGGGTCGACCTCAATATCCATAAAGGTGAGTTTTTGGTATTGGTTGGGCCATCAGGATGTGGGAAATCGTCCATCCTCCGCTCTATCGCTGGGTTAGAAAGCATCAACAGTGGCGAGATCCACCTAGGCGGCCGCCGCGTAGATACCGAAAAGCCAGCGCTACGTGATATCGCTATGGTCTTTCAAAATTACGCCCTCTACCCTCATATGACGGTATACGATAACCTTGCCTATGGCCTAAAAAACCGTGGCGTAGATAAAGAGACCATCAAGAGTAAGATTGAAGAGGTTTCTAAGACGTTGAAGATTGATGAATATCTTGAACGTAAGCCAGCCAAGCTCTCTGGTGGTCAGCGCCAACGTGTGGCGATGGGCCGCGCTATTGTTCGCTCTCCTCAGTTGTTCCTATTCGATGAGCCTCTATCAAACCTTGATGCAGCGCTACGCGCCCATATGCGCCTTGAGATCAAAAAGCTTCAGCGCGAGCTTGGTGTAACCAGTGTGTACGTCACTCACGATCAGGTTGAAGCCATGACCTTGGCTGACCGAATCGTCGTACTCAATGGTGGTAAAATTGAACAAATCGGCACTCCGTCTGAGGTCTACCACCAGCCAGAAAGTCGATTTGTGGCCAGCTTTATCGGCAGCCCGGCGATGAACTTCATCCCGGCGACCCTAGATCGCGGCACTCTAACCCTTGGAGGGTTGTCGGTGTATCTTAGCGACTATGCGCATATCTGCGCTCAAAACATCACCGTAGGTATCCGCCCCGAGAATGCCCAACTAGAGCAAGAATCAGAGGCGCAACTTATACTAAACATGGATATCGGTGTGATAGAACCACTAGGGCCTAACCAGTTGGTACATGGTCACGTTTTTGGCGAGCAGTTTATTGCTGTAACCCCAGAGCTTGAGATAAATACCTCTCGAACCACACCGTTTTACGTCAACGCCGATCAGCTTCATCTATTTGATGCGCAAGGTAAACGTATCAATGCCCAGCAAGGGGCCACGCAAGTTCTTGACCAAGCTATCGCATCATAAGGAATTGTTGTGCCCTTATCCGCTAGCCAGAAAACGATCTTGTCTTTTTTAGGTGAAACCCATGGGGTGCTATCTAGCACCCTACTCTCTGAGCGTTTTGATGTTTCGGTACAAACCATTCACTAGGATATGAACTACCTGAGTGACAAACGACTTGTTCACCAAGTACATGGTGGTGTGCGTCTGCCCACTGAGAACAACCACATTTCGGCATGTACGTTTTTGTGCGACATAAATTTCGTCGTCGCCGAAATGCAGGCCGACTTAAAATCTTCTCGCCACATAAATGTGACTCAATGAAGAAGTATTGGACACCCATAACTTTGTTAGTACGTTTTTTACTACTGTTTTTAGCCATATCAATAGAAACCAAAGGATAATATTAAGGTCAGGTATTGAATTGTGCACAGTTAATGGGAGCAAAATACAAGACCCTATTTGTGTTACTTAAGATATGGGTGTCCAGTATTTCAGTATTTCATTAAATTCAGTCTAAAAACAAAGTCGCAAAATAGTGAGCGTGTTACACGCCGTCTCCAATATGACAAAAGCCTCACTAGGAGGCTTTAGAGTTCAAACTTAAGACAGTAACGGGATGGTTAGATATTCGGCTCAAATGCCATATGATGGAAACTAAACGCATACATATCAGCATACAAATCCAGCACCTTACTCATAGGCATGCCAGCACCATGACCTGCATTGGTATCCACTCGAATTAGCACAGGGGTCTCGCCGTCATGCTTTGCTTGAAGCTCGGCAATAAACTTAAAGGAGTGTGCTGGTACAACACGGTCATCATGGTCTGCGGTAGTCACTAGTGTTGCTGGGTAGTGTGTCCCTTCAGTTACATTGTGAACAGGAGAGTATTGTTTTAAGTAGCTGAACATTTCTTCATTTTGTTCAGATGTGCCGTAATCGTATGCCCAACCTTCACCAGAGGTAAAAGTGTGGTAACGCAACATATCCAATACGCCAACCGCAGGGATCGCCACTTTAAACAGCTCTGGGCGTTGTGTCATGCACGCGCCAACCAACAATCCACCGTTTGAGCCACCATGAATCGCAAGCTTTTCTGGTGACGTGTACCCTTCATCAATCAGAAACTCTGCCGCTGAAATAAAGTCATCGAACACATTTTGCTTTTGCAGTTTGGTTCCGGCAATGTGCCACGTTTTACCGTATTCACCACCACCACGTAGGTTCGCAACAGCATAAACACCCCCCATTTCAATCCACGTAGCAACAAGTGGGCTGAATCTTGGTTCTAGGCTAACGTTAAAACCACCGTAGCCATACAGCATAGTTGGGTTATTTCCATTCAGCTCCAAGCCCTTACGGTAGCAGATCGTTACAGGAACGCGCGTGCCATCTTTAGAAGTATAAAAGACCTGCTTAGATTCCAATAGATCGCTGTTGATCTGACATTGAGATTGGTGATGCAATTCAGTTACACCCGTCTCTGGGTCGAAACGATACCCTGAAGACGCCACAATACGGTTTGTGAAGCTGTAATAAAGTTCTTTTGAACCGAAACGCCCGCCAAAACCAGATACACAACCTAACCCCGGAAGCTCGATATCACGCACTTTTTCACCGTTATAGCGGTACTGAACCACTTTGGTGTTCACATCCACTAGGTAAGAGGCAAACAAATAGCCTGCGCCTGTTTCAATGTTTAACTGCTGTTCCTGCTCTGAAATCAGATCGACCCAATTATCATCCGACGGCTGCTGTGCATTCACTTTTACTACACGACCTAATGGCGCATCTAAGTTGGTGTAAATCAGCAAATCACCGTCGCTATGCTCAACAACGTAGCTGTCGGCTTGGCTTTTATCCGTCACAAGCGTTAACGGCGCGTCTTGTTGGCGTAAATCACGCACATAAAGAGCGTTACCCGATGTAGACTGAGCACCAGATACGACAAGGAAAGCATTATCTTCCGTTGTATAACCCGATACATATCGGTATTTTTCTGAATCTGAACCACCAAACACCAACACATCTTCGCTTTGCGGTGTGTTCAATCGGTGGAAGTACAACTTGTGTTGTTCGGTACGAGCCGATAGCTCGCTGCCTTCAGGCTTGTCGTAACTGGCATAATAGAAGCCTTCGTCGCCAAACCATGAAATCCCGGTAAATTTGGCGTTTTGAATTGGGGATTCAAGCTCTTCACCGGTTTCAGCATCAATCACATAGATGGTGCGCCAGTCGCTGCCTCCTTCCGATACAGAATAAGCAATAACCGTATCTGATTTAGAGAAAGACACACTGTCTAGCGAGGTCGTGCCTTCTTCGCTGAACGTATTCGGGTCAAGGAAAATTTGCGCTTCGCCTAGTTCTTTTTGGTCGTTTTCTTTCTGACGATAAAGAACCGCTTGGTTCTGAATACCATCATTTTTGTAGAAATACGTGTAATCGCCATGCTTAAAAGGCAGGGAGACTTTTTCGAAATTATTGGCGGTTTCGAGTTTCTTTCGAATAGCATCACGAAAAGCTATTTGATTGAGATGTGCAAAGGTTACGTCGTTCTGGCGAGTTACCCAGTCCGCGGTTTCTTCGCTGCGATCGTCTTCCAACCAGCGATACGGATCGGACACTTTCGTTGAAAAGTAGGTATCTACAACATCCGATTGTTTTGTTTCTGGGTATTTATGCACTTTCTACTCCTTGCTTAAATTTTGCATCTGCTCACAATTGGCTTCGGCTTGAAGCCAATTGTGAGCAGGTATCATCGCACAAATTGATTGTGTCGCAAAATTATGATGAATTACAAGTGCACTGGTTTTCAGATACAATTAGGCTGCTAGTGCATAAAATTGCTTCCAAGAAGATAAGCCTTCAGAATTATCGAGCTGTCCATTTTCCCTTTCACCCTAAGGTGGCTTTGTTCGACGATATTATTCAAATACTTGGTTGAAAGGATTTCAATTAGATTCAGCATGCGCAAATACAGGACACCCATAGATTAGTTAACACGCTTTTGGACAAAAGTGTGTCACCGACTTTTGTAAATTAGAGCAACAAGGATTAGTTTTTGTACGGATAACACTTCCTCAAGAGACCCCCTTACTTACATGCTCAACCTTTCTGCTTCAACTCGAGACAGTACATTAACCACCTCAGCTTGGTATTGTTCAATTGTGTGTTCAAAATAAAAAAAACCATCGTAGCACCTATTAAATGCTCGTTCTTTAAAGTTTTTGTACCAACTGATGGTGTCCAGTCCATACTTATCAATTGGCGGCTGCACTACGTTTATACAGTTTTGTTGTAGAAGCATTAATGAAAGTTTTTCCAGCATCATTGAACCAAAGAAGTTTTCAGATAAGTAGCCTTTAAGCTCTGTTTCACTCATCCGATTAACATCAACTATATGTTCCTCTACAACCCGATCATAAATTTCCATATACTTTAATTCTGAGTAACACTGAAGTAGAGCCGTAACCTCAGCAATTTGCTCTCTCGTTAAACTTGAAAGTAACTTTTCTCTTAACTCACTTTTCTTTAATAACTCCTGCGTCATTTTATCAAAATCGGGATTATATATTCGGATTTTAGTCTCCGTGCGTTCGTACACTGACCGATACTCTTCCACTGACTTATAATCAAAATACACATCGAATATTGTTCCGATAGCTTCTAAATTGAGGTGCTTTGGTTTGTTAATAATTTTCAGGCTGTGGTTCAAATAATGATTACGTTCGATTGCAGAAATTGTTCTGCTATATAGACCACTAGATAATTTAAATTCATTTCTGACAAGTTGTTTGGCTTGCTTCGCTATGGGTTCTCCCTCTTTAGTTTCATATTTAGCCAGGTTCAAAGAAATTGACTGTAGGTCATAAAATGAAAGTTGATTTGGTGTGGTAACCCAACTGTATTCATATTTCATCTCATTAGTAATAACATCTTGAAAATCAAACATCTTGAATAACATTGTAAACCTGAGTTCAAGTATTCCGATGTTTATAAGTGGTGTTTCAGATAAGTGAACCTGACTATCGTTGCTGGCAGGATATCTAAATGTCTGGCCTGTAGGGTCGATATCTGCAATATCTTTAATGTAAGGGTCAAGAAGGGGGACAAGCTTGTTGAAGCGTGAATCGATTATAGGAGCATATTCACTAATCAGACTCCATAATTTAGATAGGTTATGAGTGGAGGCTTCATCTATTGTAGGAAAGGGCATAAGTGTCCCCTTTAAAGAGCGATCTTTTGCTACTTTTGCATCCCTATACTGCTTAAGTTTTACGTCCCTTTGGGTCGCTAAAATACTTAAATCTTTCCACCACTTTTTTAGCCTTAGTTCAACGGCATGCCTCATGTTGAAACAAATAGGATATACCAAATAATCAAGGTGAGTTCTTAACTCAGAGGATTCTTTCGCGGATCTAATTAGTTCCAGTGCGGCACTTGAAAACCCAAGTGCGTAATCAGTATTTGATCGGGCTTCTCCTTCAGGGGCGAAGCTACCATTGTGACCGACTGTGGCATTTAGGTGAATCGTTTCACCTCCAGAAAAAGTATCGTTCTCTATTCTTTGATTCACTTTAACACCCTGCTATATAAACAAAACTCTGAATACATACTGTCTTTTTAGACGTCTGATTTATAATAGGTTTATTAGGTAAATTAAGTCAAAGACTAGGCTAATAATTGTTAAACATGCCCGTTCGGCAAACTTTGGGGCAAGTCTTCTCAGCCAAGAGCAAACTGGCACATTGATGGACAGATATTATTTAGACACATAGCTCTATTCCGTTTCTGTCAGATTAGAAAAAGTCTGTTGAAACGTAAGCGCGCAATTAAGCAGTAAGGCCTTATTCAGCCTCATCGATTTCCAGCGCCCACGGCATAAGATCGGTCAGATCATCTTGTGGCGATCGCATCGGCAGCACTTTGAATAAGTGCACGAAGTAGTAATATGGATTGATGTTATTTGCACGACAAGTCATCACCAAGCTATACAAGTTAGCGCTCGCAGTCGCACCTTCAACTGATGTTGAGAACATCCAATTTTTTCGACCCGTTGTAAACGGACGGATATCTCGCTCTGTCACATTGTTATCAATGCTTATGTCACCATCTTCTAGATAAGTGAGCAACTTCGGCCATTGGTTAATCGTATAATTTATGGCGAGGCCGATTTGACTTTTCGGCAGTACTTTTCCTTGGCTTTCCAGCAACCACTTATGGAACGTGCCTAAGATGGGTTTCGATTTTCGTTGTCGTAGATGTTGCCGCTCGACAGTGCTCAAGCCTTTAGCTTCCTGTTCAATACCATAAAGCTTTGCGATAAAGCTGATGGCTTTCTCTATACGGCCCGATTTCTTCTTCGGTTGCGCTTTTTGTGCATCGGTAAATTTGCGTCTTACGTGTGCTAAGCACCCCGCTTGGCTAACATTATCGAGGCCGTTATAAGCTTGATAACCATCGGTGAGTAGGTAACCCGAGTAGCCACCAAGGAAGTCTTTAACACATTGCCCTGCACGACTTGGTTGATAGTCGTAAATGACCACAGGTTGTTTGGCGAACTCACCGCTACGATAAACCCACATATAAGATTTGCTTTGTGCTGAGCGCTCTTGCTCTCGCAACACTTGAACGGTCGTTTCATCCGCGCAGATGAGTTTTTCATTCAGTAAATGAGCTTTCATTGCTTCAACGATAACGGTCACTTTACTGCCCAGTTGAACACACCAGTTTGCAAGCGTGCCTCGGCTTAACTCGATATCTGAGCGCTTTAAGATTTCAACCTGGCGATAAAGCGGCAAGGCGTCAACATATTTGGCCGTAACTACCGCAGCGAATGCTTCAGGGCTGCCGATGCTTTTCGGGATCATGTTGGCAGGTCGAGGGGCGGTGACGATTTTGCTGCTGGTTTGTGTCTTTTCACACTGACGGCAGGCGTATTTCGTGCGCTCATGCCGCACGACGCTGACCTTCTGAGGGATGATTTTTAGCTCTTCCGAGACTTCAGTACCGCATGGATGTAGCGGTTCATTGCAGCATTCACAGTAAGGGGCATTGAGTGTGTGCTGATGAACTTCACGATCAAGCTCTACTGGTAATGGTTTTCGGCCTTTCTTGTGATGCTTTGGACTGGCTTTAGGTAAGGCATTTTGCTGCTCAGCTTCGTTAAACGTCCCTTTCGGGGCTTTTTCACTTTTAGCGGAGAAGCGCTTGGACTTACTTAAGTTAAGTTCCTCAAGAAGCAGCCGCATTTTATTCTCTAACTCAACCACTTCTTCTGATTGGGTATCAACTGTTTTTTTCAGTTCATAGTTCTCTTCCTGAAGCTTGAGTAGCATCGCTTTGAGTTGTTCTACATCATCAGGAAGTTCGGTCATTTTTTGGGGCTCGTCATCTGTCATTTCCCCTTAGTTTGACAGTGAAAAAGGATCGCTCAAGTCCAATGAGGTGATCAGTATCATCGCTCACACTTCTCGGCCATAAAGGGGCTGATGAGCCTTTGGGTTTTCAAGATTCAACCCAGATAATAGCCAGTTAAGCTGTTGAGTAGATATGTGGATATGGCCCGCGGCTGTAGGCTTTGGCCACTTAAAGCGGCCTTTTTCGAGTCGGCGATAGTAGAGCCAAAAGCCGTTAGTGTCCCAAAAGAGAATTTTGATTTTATCTCGGCCACGATTACAAAAGATGAACCACGCACTGCTCAATGGATCCATTTCTAGCACATCAGCGACAATGAGAGAGAGGCCGTCAATCGACTTTCTCATATCGGTAACCCCCGAGACGAGATAAACCGCGCCACTTGGGATCATTGCAGCGCCTTCAGCCAAGTTTGAATTTGAGAAAATGAAAGTGATGTCGGCAGCTCGGCGCGCACGCCATTAGGCAAATGTACAACGACCATTTCGCCACAAAAAGACGGTTGGCTATTAATGACCATTTGGTGCGCAACCTGTTCATTGTCAGTGTTCTTGAGCTTTTTTAGCCAATAGTGAAAAGTGGCGTAATTAATATCGTGCTTTTTACAAAAGTCTGGAATAGAAAGTCCACCTTCTTGCTGCTTGGAGATGATGGCCGTCCAATGTTGGTGCTTTTCTGATTGAGTCATAGTTCCTCCATTTGTTTGGGAAACTATGACAAAGGCTTGCTGATATTAGAATGTGGGGTTAATTGCGCGCTTACGTTGAAACACTAAGCATTTGTTATACGGCACAGTAACCTTGGCTACAGTCTTCTGGTGAACTTAGTTTAGTCCACCAGAATTCATACCTCGGCTACAATGGTTATTAGCTAGGCTATGTCCTCTCTAAGGAGGTAACCTGTAATGGAGTATTGCTCGACTAGGAAATCCAACACAACCAATACCTGTACCTTTAACTTAGGTGTTTGTCTCACTCTATCATGATTTTTGAATAGATATCTTCTCATATATCTTTCCAAGTAAAATAGTGTATTTCCTGATTTGTCTTGCGACAAGTCGATGTCAAAGGTTTTTATTGCATTACAGATCCAGTAAATACCATCATCTATAAATTCACTTCCAATGCTACAAAGTAGCTTGCTGATACTATAGATGAAAGAAGGTTCTCCACCTATTTTACCGCTCAGGTCATAAAAAAATACTTTATTCTCAGCCGAAAAGGTATGCCAAGCCAGTGCATCGTCCTTCCAAGGGGTTCTTGCAAATAGAAAGGATTCGATTGTGCGCTCTTTATCATGCCGCCAACCTTGACTACTAAGTGAATCAACGATGTAGCTTTTAAATCGGTTCCATACATACCAAAATGAGTCTGGCATATTCAGCGAGTCTTCAGCGCTAACAAATTCATTTAATAAATCTGCCGTACCTTCGCTCAAGGTGAAATTATCCGTAAAATATTTCAGGTATCTATCTTTTTTGTCATTATCTAGATGAAGGACAAAACGAGCATAGTGTTTCAAAAACTCATGTCTAAATGCATAATCAAGACGGTCTTCTCTATCACGTGAGAGTAATTGTTGTGAAATTACCCTAATAATTTCCTCGACAAAGGGCAAAGGTTCTTTAAGTACATTACCTAATGGCAAAAGCTGAAAAGCAGTTATCAATATGTCGCTATCTACGCTTTCAATATTGTCGATTGCGGATTCCTTGATGGTTTCATCTTCGATACTCTTTATTACACTCTCTAGTTCTTTAAACAACTCCTGTTCAAAGTCATTTTTATCAATATCATATTTTTTCTGTTCATACGCCTCTTGCCTTAAACGATCCTGAACAACTCTATATTTTTGAGCAACTACCAAATACCCAATGTACAAAGACTTCATGAACTCAGGGTCGTCGTTCCATAAGTGCTGCACAGCTTGAATAGCTACTGAATTTATCCTATCCATTCCCATCATCGATATCGAGTCATGTCTCATTAAAGCTCTAATTAAGATAAGCTTGATAGTAAATCTTTCATCTGGAAAATCTTTTATTAACCTTGGAAGAACAAATAAAGCAGGAACAAGGCCGTCACCAATCTGATGTATGTAATCATCATTGTTAACGATGTTTGCATATTCAAATATGACTTCCTTGCAAAATTCTAGCTCGGTTTTTCCTAATTTTTCTTTGAAGTCCCTCAACAACACAGTGCATACATACGATGGTGTGGCTCGATCGAACAGCAATCCCTCCGTCATACAGCCCTCAGAAAGCTTATTCCATATTTCTTTTGCCTCACCCAAAGCAGTCAATGGCTCATTTTCATAAGACTCATACTTATTGTAACTATCTCTATCGTAGAGCCTGCTATCGGCCCAAGTATTTAAAGCTAAATGTGCAAAAGGCTTATTTGCTTCTCGCTGAGACGTTTCACTATATTCTTTGAGATCTGGAGCAATTTCAGGATTGAGTTCTATTGCTATACCGTTTTCTACTTTTTTCGCTTCAGGAGCCATTTTCCTTTTGTCCATGCGAGCCAAAAATAAACGCCATGTTTTATGTTGATGATTTTCGTGTTCCTTAGCTGGTAAATTCTTGTAGTGATAGTCCAGAATTTCCCAAATTTCCTGAAGTCGTTTTTCTGATTCCTTTTCACTTACGTCCTCAGTTCTAAAAAATTGATATTGGAGTGCTATGTCTTCTAGTGAATGTTGCCTATGTTTTTTGTCACAGGCACTTATCCTTTCATTCTCATGAAGCTCATTCATTCGATTGATACTAAAGTTTTTCAGCGAGGTAAGTTGAGTCTTATGTGTTTGATCCAGAATCATTCGAGAAGAGTCATAAAAGAAAAATTCTCTCGTTCTAAATAGAGTTTTGGCAACATTAAATGTTTTCTCATGAAACGCACATACTATGCTTGCAACAACAGCCACAAGCGCAGAAGATTCAGCTCTTTCTAGGATATAATTTAGATAATATTCAAGTACTTCAGATTTAGTACTTTTTCCTCTCTCAAGAAAGAAACGTTCGAGCGACATTAGTATTGATTCAAGTAGATTAGGGGTTACCTGTGTTCCTCGGTACATGCACCAAAGACGAGTTGAAATAGGTAAATTGACATTTTTACCATTATCTAGATACAGTGTTGCAGTCTCTACTTGACCTTTATCAAGGCTAGATACAGCATATGTTTTTGATGAATAATTTATTAGGTCGGTAATGAAATTTAGTGCTAGTTTTAAATCTGCCTTTAATAAGGCATATATAGGTGTTTGATAAGCACTAGCAGGATAATAGTCTTGGTGACTAGACTCAACACCAAATTCATGTTCTATCTCTAGTCTTGAACCATAAAAACAATCATTCTTTTGTGGTTCATATATCCAAAAACATTTGGCTAGAGCTATTACTTTTTCTGGGATTTCAGTAGCAACATTAAAACATTCCATTCTTGTTAAAATGAATTCACTCATTAAGTGATATGGATTATTATGTCGCTTCCAGTTGTTTAAAGTTACTTCATCAATAATCTCTTTAAGCTCGCTTTTTATTTCACTGACTCCATAAAGAATAGTTAGAATCAAATTTTTGGAAAAACTGTCATCTCCAATATAAACTCTATCTTCGATTGCCGACTTGTAAAACGCTAGAGCAATTAGGCTAGCACATTTTGTTGCATCACCAGAGTTATTGTGACTATTCCAGTCATGGAGAACGGGTAATACAAAATTAAGATTATCAATACCTATATTTTCTATATTATTATGGATGAACTTGATAAGCGAATACCACCCGTTTCCCTTCGGCTTAGTAATTACATACTCCATTGATAAAATATCTGGCGCCCTGACACCAAACTTGTCAAAAAGGCTATTATCTACCTCCTTACATCCTATTCTTATCAGCAAGGATAACCGCTTGAGAAGTTGGAAATCGTCTTCCAATAGTGAATCTTTATTCACTTTAAAAAAGTAATCGGAATAATCGGACAGAAGCATAGAGACTAAAACTTCATCTTTCCACAAATTAGATATTTTGCAAGATGACAAGGTTTCCATAATAAGGTGGCTAACATCTTCATTGGACGCGCTAAGTTTCTCTGATAACCACCGCCTGAAAACTCTTCTTATGGCCAAAGACTCTTGTATTTTTTCAAAAAATATTTCTGAATTTACTGAAGTTAAAAAATTGCTCTCTACGAATTTATCAAGCGCCCATTCTTTGTATATGTCATGAGTAATAAAATACCCACGAGTAGGCTCATAGCTGATTATTCCATCGGAAACTAATGCTTTTTCTACCGCTTCATTTGAGTAGCTAAAGTCTGGAATGACGAAAAATCTTCCTGAATTAGCTCTTTCTTCGGCAAGATGTATAAAAAATTGCTCTCGTTGTGGGGATCGTTTCGCAATGACTCTTGGCCATAAAGACTCTTTGAATTCAAAGTAGCTTGCACCTTTGTTCTCCTGATAATGCCTCAAATATTCTCTGAGATAAAATGGTGTTAATATGAGCACTTTGAACTTTTTATCATCAGGGATGACAAAATCATGTTTTTTGGCAAGTTCGAATAATGTATCTTCGTTCAGATTCTCTAAATGTATCGGCTTAAAACTAATTTTGTACATTTCATATAATTGAAAAACCAAGTCATCTAGGTAGGCATTTCTCGTAGTGAACCACACCCTCCATTTAGCTTTGATTAAGCTAGAAAGGTACTCTTTAATAGGAGCCGTATTTTCTAAAGCAATTAAGTGTTCCGCAGAATCAATAACAACTGTTTTATTGTCAGCCCCTTCATGTGCTTCAATAAAGTCCTTTAAAAAAACACCTGATAGAAATTCATTTAAGTTGCTAACGGAAAACTCTGTCGCTTTATGTACATAAAAGGCATCATTCGCCCCCTTATTACCATAAAGTTCTTTTATGAGAGATGTTTTCCCTGTGCCGCCTTCACCACTTATAATTGACGCGTTAGTGTCTGACTTTTCAATTTCAGATATAATACTAGAGCGATCGATTGAAACATCTTGGTCGCCAAAGGCTATAGAAGTTTCAATATCATCCAAAATTGTACCTGTATGAGACTCAAATGACTCCAAAAGCCCAAACAAATTGTCAGATTGAGTGAAAAAGTACGAAATGAACCGACTACAATCATCGACAACAAACGGCGATTCGAAAAAACTACAGCATCGCCACTCAATTTCTAAGTTATTTTCCTTTGCCTTTGTTTCTGCTTCTATCTTTCCTTGTGGTTCTTTTCCTTTGTTTTGACCCCATTCTGAGTTTGTGTAAAAAATTATTTTATTTAAATCAGGGTAATCACGTTTTGCTTTTGTAATTGTTTCTAGTATATCATTTTTGTGACTAGATAATGCAGTTGCATAAAATTTAGCTTGCCAGCCAATATTGACTCCATTTGATGAAATTGGATTGGTTTCTATTGCCGACTGGTTTTTATATCGAAAAATACCAGTTTTCACTCGGAATTCATTGCAAAAAAGGAGATAACACATCCATTCAAAAGCGTCTTGTGGATTTGTTGAAAATTTTGCTTTAAATATTTCCCAATCTGTCTTAATCAATTTTACTTCAACCCTTTTTAAGTACTAACTGATATTGAACGATATCATTTTCAATGACTATTGAAGGCTTTGGTAAAACAGTAAAGCCTCACTTTGGTTCAAAATCAGACCTTATCTGCCCAACGCACCATAGTAAACTGAGTACATATTTAATCATTAGCAAAAGTAGGTCAACTAATGTCGTAAGAAGTAAGTCAAGATTGCTGAGCTACGCAACTTTGGGGCAAAGGCGAGTTACAACACTCGCTAAAACGTCTCTGGACAATTCCGAGTTACGTTTTTTCTAATTTAGTAAAGCATGAATAAACTGAGGTATGGCAACATTCGTTTAGTAGAGTGTCCATAAACACTGTAGCAGAACACTCTCAAGCCACCTTTATTGTTAAGCTAATTGTCGCCTAATAACATAGAGAAAATTTTGATTAGAGTAGGCCTCGAACTTTATATGCCAAATTTCTTTAGCTCTAATCAGTGGTGTAAAAATATGTAAATTGAGTTTTCAATATATCCCTCATTGATACTCTATTCCTTGTCTTCACTTTACCTATCCCATTTTTCAACACACTCTATAAGAAGGAAGTTATGAGAAAACACATACTCGGGTTTATTGTTTTGGTGACATTGATAACGAACTCAGTTCATGCGGAAGATCAACTTACAGCTACTATCATTGGATCAGGTTCGCCTATTTATAATGAAAATCGCGCGAGCGCTAGCACCTTAATCTCTGCTGGTAACACCCATATACTGGTTGATATGGGTAATGGCACTCAAGCAAACTTATCTAAAATTGGTTTTGATGTTCGTGACTTATCGAGCCTATTTATCACTCATCACCATCTAGATCATAATGAAGAGTTTGTTCCCGTATTAATTCGCCTATTATTAGGCAGAGATGATTTCACCATTATTGGCCCCCCCAATACAAAAAAAATGACGGAAACAAACGTGGATTTGTATGAATCTGATATTGAATATCGACTCGGGAAAACTCAAAGAAACTTGGATGATCGAATCAAAGCTTTGGATGTGACCGATATAGAAGGTGGGGAATCATTTTCTGTTGGTGATATACAAGTCACGACACTTCAAGTTCCACATACAATCCATACTATCGCCTATCGCTTTGACTACAATAGCCAATCGATCGTTATTACTGGGGATCTAACTTATTCAGAAGCTCTGCCTACTCTCGCCAAAAATGCGGATTATATGATCATAGATTCTGGCGGAATGGTAATGATTGGCGGGCGTCAAAAAAATAAAAGGTCTAAAAAAGATAAGGAAAATGGTTCAAATAAGAAAGCTCACGCTCATCTTAATTTGAATGACTCAAGTACACTTGCTCAAAAAGCGAAAGTGAAAAATCTTGTCTACACACATTTTAATACTGGAGAAATTGACACTGAAGCGAGTTTGAAAATGATCCGTAAAAACTTCAGTGGTCATGTTATTTTCGGTGAAGACCTTATGGTCGTAAACAATGCGGCCCAACCCGAATTATTCCAAACATCACAAACCGCTAACTACGCAATTGTCGATACCGGACAAAAAAAATCGTACAACAATAATGAAGTGATACCATTTCCAGTCAGTGGGGATGATTTTTATGGTCAGGATTCCAACTACAACTCGAACCAAGCGTCATACACAGACAATAATGATGGCACTATCACCGATAATATTACCGGCTTAATCTGGCAAAAGCAGATGGGGGAAAAACTTAGCTACGATGAAGCATTGCTCAAAATGAACAGTTTGAATTTAGCAGGTCATGATGACTGGCGCATTCCTACCATTAAAGAGCTCTATTCACTCATTCAGTTCTCAGGTCAGGTTAAAGGACAAAAAGCGGTCACACCTTTTATCGACACTAGTTTCTTTAACCAACCTCTCGGTAATACACAGATTGGAGAGCGAGAAATTGATGCACAAACTTGGTCCAGTACTGAGTATGTTGACAAAACCATGAAAAATGATGATACGGTTTTTGGGGTTAATTTTGTTGATGGTCGTATCAAAGGTTACCCAAAGTTTAACCCTCGCACTAAAGAACCGAATAAAATGTACTTTAGGTTTGTTAGAGGCAATGAAACCTACGGTAAAAACAACTTCATTAACAATAATGATGGCACCGTCACCGATTTAGCGACAGGTTTAACTTGGCAACAAGAGGACAGCAAAGCAGGTTTGAATTGGCAAGAAGCACTAGAGTATTCAGAAAACCTAACATTAGCAGACCAGAGTGATTGGCGTTTACCAAATGCAAAAGAGCTACAAAGCATTGTGGATTATACACGCTCACCTGAAACCTCTAACTCAGCAGCCATCGACCCTATTTTCTACACATCTTCAATAACAAATGAAGCTGGTGAAAAAGACTACCCTTATTATTGGAGTTCAACCACTCACCTTGATGGCCCTACTCCAGAGTCTGGCGCAGTTTATGTGTCTTTTGGTAAAGCTTTAGGTCAAATGCATGAGAACATAATGGATGTACATGGTGCGGGTTCACAGCGTAGCGACCCTAAAGCGGGGCAACCGATGTCACGTGGTCCACAAGGCGATTATATTCGGGTTGATAATTATGTACGCAGCGTAAGAGGCGGTTATGACGACTTTCCGGCTCAAGCAAACACACCTCCTCAGGCTGAAAAAGTCAACGAATATACGACGACGGGTGCAAATGTAAGCAGCCAAGTTCGCTCAGGAAATCAAACTCAGAACCTCAATAAAAATCAAAACCAGAGTAATAAGTTTATCAATCGATTGGATAAAAATGGTGATGGAAAAGTATCAGCTTCTGAATTTAAGGCAGGCACCAAACGCTTTAATCATTTGGATAAAAACAAAGATGGTTACATCACAGCAAATGAAGCACCAACAGGTCCCCCGACACACCGCCAATAACAGGCGAAACTGCCTCCCTATAAGGTGCGTTGATGATTAATTAGCTGGTCGCTTGAATTGCTGGCTTTTTTCATTCTTAACGTAAGGCTTCCCTACTACCATAACGAACTATGAATTTAATTACTCAGACTTAAATGTATAGTGAACTATCAAATTGGCAATGCATTTTAAGACCTAGGTATGGAAAGTAAGTTAATTTTGGGGAGCGAGAAATCAGGTTTAATTCTGTACAGGCATGATGTATGGGATCCACTCCTTGGTAAGGCTCATTTTGTTAGACACTAGGTTGATTAGATTTGGTAGGGAAAACGGAGATCCCTAAATTTTGTAGAGTATTTAATCTAACGAGTTTTGGGGCAGATCTGAGCTAGCTGGCACTTTTTGAGAAAAGTGCCACAAGTAAAACTTCAAGTCTATGAAGCCTCTGGAGAATTCCGTGTCAGTGGCCTTTCTAAATGAGCAATTCATGGATAACAAAAGATGAAATGGAAAGTCGTTAACTTAGTGTTCAACATTATTGGTGCAGTTCAGTTGGCTTCATGCCCTATTGTCAAACATGTCAGCGAGTGACCGTTAAAGATGTCATCTCATCACATAAATCGAGCAGATGCTTGGTGGCCTGCATATAGGCGGGGTAATCACAAAACAGCGTTCTTTGCTCTTCAGTCATACTCTGCAGTTCACGTTTGAGTTTCCATTGCAGCTGAGTAGTGTGCAACATGGCTTTCAATGGCTTATAGACACTCATCTCATAGACTGAGTTCAGGCTCTCAATGGTAGAGGCTTGCAACTGCTGAGTCGCTCCTGAGCACTTCATTTCTCGGATCGACTCAAGACATTGACGGTACAGCTCTGTTTCGGTGATATCTTGCAGAGGCGTTTTATTATCTACCGCCAGCAGCGCTAGTCGTTCACGAATCAAATCGACCCAGTATTGCTTAGTGACAATACGTTCTAAGTCAGCAATATCAGCATCTAGAATCTTGTTTTCAACATCGATTTGTGATGCTTTGACCACCGTTCTCACCTTAGGAAAAGGGAGTTGATATTCTCGACAAAGATCCACAATCAGGGTGTGAAAACCTCCATGAGGAAGGTGTATATTGCTTTTAAAATTTGCAAGCGATTGAACTTGCTCATCATTTAGATGGCTCATAAGGACTACGTTCTCTAATTACCGAAAAAATTGTACGCTGACAATCATAAACTAAATCGTTTAATAGTGCGTTAGGGAAGTCTGGGAGTTATATCGGCGGTGCTACAAAAGATTAGTGATGATTGCAGCTGTATATAAATTGGTAAGAATTACTAACGTTTTGGATTTATCACTCTAAGGTGCTTTTAGGCGCAATAGCTTCCTAACTTAATGGCAAGCATACCTATGAGCTAGCCCCTCCACTAAAGACAAAAATTTTGTACATCCGAAAACACAAAAAGAGCCGCGATTGCGGCTCTTTTGTTATGGTTTTTTATTCAATTAGGCAAACAGGAATGTATACAAGTAACCTGCCCCAACTGCCATGCTTAGGATGACGAACAGGAATGCTGCAATCATTTGGTTTTTGAAGATTGATTTCAACAAGATAACTTCGGTTAGACTTGCACCTGCGCTACCTATGATCAATGCCATTACCGAACCAAGCGCCATGCCTTTTTGAACTAGAGCAGCACTGAGTGGGATAACTGCCTCAGCTCGAATGTATAGCGGTATACCGATAACGGCCGCTACAGGGATTGCATACCAGTTGCCAGCACCTGCGTACTCAGCAATCAAATCTGTTGGGATGAAGCCGTAGATTAATGAACCAAGCGCAATCCCCATTAGCAAGTATGGTAGAACCTGTTTGAAGTCTTTCCATGTATTTCCCCAAATACGAACCCAACGGTTTGGCTCTGCGGTTGGAACAATTGTAGCCGTTGCTTCACCTGTTGCTGAGCAGCAAGAAACTTGTACTTCTGGCAAAGCATCACCACAAGAGGTTCCACAGCCAGACTCTTTTTTAGGTGCTGGTGTAGAATCGCCACAAGAAGTACCGCAGCTTGAGCCAGAATCTATTGATTCATACGCTTCTGGACGTACATATTTCTCAAAACCTAACTTCTCTAGGATAAAGCCAGCTGAAACGGCAACAACCATAGCTACTGCAAAATAGAACACTGCTACTTTCAAGCCGAATGTTGCAATGAACAGACCAATGATGATTGGATTAAGTAGCGGTGATGCAAACAAGAACACCATCATTGGACCAAAACCTGCTCTAGCTCTCAATAGGCCTTTCAAAAAAGGAATCGTTGAGCAAGAGCAAAATGGTGTGATTGCACCGAGAAATGCAGCCACGATGTAACCTTTGCCCTTTCTTGAACTCAGGATTGATTGGATTTTCTCTGGGGTTAAAAACTCTTGGAGCATACCGACCAAATAGCTTACAGCTAGGAATAGTATGACTAGTTCTGTAGCCAAGAATAGGAACATATGTCCTGCTTCTTTTGCCATTGCGATAATTTCTGGACTCATGTGGCTTACCTCTCATTTCGATATTTTTCGAATTATAATCAGTAAATTCTGGTCGTCAACATTTATTTCGAAAAACCTCGAAATATATTTTTCCTTCGCTATAATAGTTCCATTAAATTCGAAACGAGAGAGCCAACATGATTAAACATTCATTCGCCTTAGTACAGATATTGGCGGTTGCTTTTGTTCTAACTGCTTTTGTTCTAACTAAAGTGACCCAGAACGCGTCCTTTGCCCAAAGCCATCAGATTGCTGTTACGATTTCAATTGCGCTAATTAGTGTTGCTTGAGCTGCGTTGAGTAGCATGATTTGGAATATGCTTAACGCGAAAATACCCTATCTAGCGAGGATATATCGCAAACTCTGAGAAAGAGAAGATCACTCGCGCTCAGTTTGCTATCAATAGCTAAGTTGAGAAATGCTAATTGCATCAAATTTTTTTAATTTCTAATCTGGTTCTGACCCGACAGATTTCTTCAAGCCGAAAAGGCTTTTTACCGCCACTGCTTTTGTTGTGTTAAAAACCCCCTTGATAACCTCCTTTTTGATTGGCCATCGCGGTTGTAGTTAGAAGGGACTGGGCAAGAATTTGCTCGTTAAATTATGGGTGTCCAGCATTTCCTCATCAACGAATATAACGATCTTTATAGATTAATATAACAACCGTTATAAATTAAAGTGCACGAATAATGTTGCACCTGAAACAAAACGATGTATACTCACGTCAAATATTGTTGCAGGTGAAACATAATGATGAACAAAGCATATCAATGGGTACTCTATTTTATTCTTGGTCTAAGTGCGCTATTTGCGGCATTTTTAGTGATGAGTGATAACTTAGCGCCCTTTACCACACAAGCTCAACTACATATCCCAACAAGCCGAATTGCAGCCGAAGTATCAGCACCAGTTGTAAAATTAGTCGTTAAAAATGGTCAATCGGTTAAAAAAGGTGACTTACTCGTTCGCTTAGATGCAACGCGCTACCAATTGGCACTCGCGCAAGCAAAAGCCGCATTAGTTATTGCAGAGCAGCATTATCAAGCAAATAAACAGCATCTCAATGGCGCAACAGCAACACTGCGTCAACGCATCCAAGAAACGGCTAATGAGCAACATAAGGTAAAACGTAATGAGCAGTTAATGCGTCGTAAACTCATTAGCCAAGAGATGTTAGAAGATAGCCGTACCAGTTTAGCAGTTCACCAGCAAGCCGTTACATCGGCAAGAGCATCGGTTGCACAAATTAAAGCTGAACTAATCCAAAGTAGTGAAAATGGCGCACTTGCTACAGCTCATGCTAATGTTGAATTAGCGCAACTTAATTTGAAAAAAACAACAATTGTAGCACCTGTAGATGGCGTAATTAGTAACCTTAGCCTGACTCCGGGAACTTATGTAAATGCAGGTAATCCAGTCCTATTTTTAGTCGACCGCAATCACGCTTGGATAAATGCAGACTTCAATGAAAAAGGCATCACGAAACTTGCTAAAGATACTAAAGTTCGTGTGATTTTTGATGCACTTCCTGGTGAAATTTATCAAGGTAAAATTCAAGGTAAAGAACTAGCAATTTTTGATGCTAGTAGTGATAACAATGGCTTAGCTCGCGTCGTTAATGATGATCGTTGGATTCGTGATCAGCAAAAAGTTCGTACACAAGTTACCTTACCAACATTAAATGATTCGTTATTTTCTGGCTCAAAAGTAAGTGTCATGGTTATCTCTGATTCTTCTGTTTGGGATACCCTTAGTAATGTATGGATGCACCTATTAGCTAACTTACGTTATTTAGTTTAGTCATTGTATTTATTATTAATTTGGTGGCATTGTTATGAATAATTCAACCCGTGGTGATATCAACTGGCATGAAGTAACATGGATGGTGTTAATTGTCTCTTTAGGGATGTTAGCGCAACTATGGTTACAGCTCGACATTGCCGCTTATTTAGCTTTATATCCAGTAATGGCAGCAACCAAACTAAATAACTATTCAATGATAGGAATGTTAAAGGCATTCTTACCTGTTTTAGGCGTTGCTTGTGCCGCACTACTGGTACAACAATTATTTGCATCTCATCCAGCAGTTATTTGGTGTATTAGTTTATGGGTGTTTGATTGGGCAAGACGTTGGGCTGATACACCAGCCAAGCTTGGTCAAATCTACATCCCATTGCTGAACTGGTTTTTAGTCATTATATTTGCGCAACATATTCCAATGCCGATGACAATTTGGATCCGAGATATCGCAGCAAGCATGATAGTCACCTTAATTATGGTTCGGTTTGTCATGTTATTTATGTCTCCACCCAAAAAGCCTACGCCACCGATGATGCCGGCAAAAAAGGTAACCTACCAACAACGCATTATCTATATTGCAATGTTAGGCATTGGTCTTGGTTTTTTAATGATGGTCGATCTAATTGCAGCAGCATTTTGTATGATGCCTGTGATTATTGCAGCAGCGCAAAGTGAACGCGCCATCTACCAAATGATGGTTAAAACCTGTTTTTACGCCCATGTGGGTGGTTGTGCCATTGCCTTAGTTTTTGTGGCACTATTAGCCGGTCAACATGCTCATAACTTGATCTATATCGTGGCTTTAACACTGTTAGTTTTGATGATAGCAGTCTGGATCAGCGCCAGTCGAGGTGGTGTTAGAGCGCTACACACTGAAGCAATGCTTGGAACCATGTTGCCTTTACAACTTTATGTATCCGCAACCGATCTCGGCTTGCAAGATACCTATTTTCGAGGTGAGATGATGCTGATCGTATTAGCATTATTAGTCGCCTGCCAAGGAATTATTTATGGAAAATCGCACAGCCTTATCAATCACGGGGATTGATAAATTAGACTCAAACCCGATGTTTTTAATGGGATTTACTTATAAACAGTTTCGTGCCAAAGTCTCTCATGAGCTTTCAGAAGCATCAGGCATATCACTGGAAATGTTTGGCGCGATTAAGGTCTTAAATACCCACGGGCAAATGACGCAACAAGAGCTATCTGATCTATTATTGCGCAACCGCTCGGTCACAAAAAGGCTGGTCGATAACGCCATAAAGCTAAACTTGATTGCTGCAAGTAAGAGTGAAACGAATAAAAAAGTGAAATTGTTAGCCCTAACCGATGAGGGGCAAGCGGTTATGCTCAAGTGCTCCCCGATTGTTAATGATATTTCTCAACAATTTCAAAGTTCATTAACCAAAGATGAGTCACAGCAACTAACTCAACTGCTAGCCAAACTAATCAACATGGATGAATTTGTTGATTAAACCAAGCATACAGAAATAAACCATATAGCAGTAAACCATTAGAATAGACGCAAAATACAGACGCAAAATACTGGACACCCATCACTTCAGCGCAGGCATTCTCGCCTCCGACTCTAAAGATATAGTAAACCGAGCTACTTAGGTTAGGATTTCGTGACCTAGCAAAATTATGGGTGTCCAATATTTTTATTTTGGACGCAATAGCTTCCTAACTTAATGGCAAGCATATCTATGAACGACAAAATTTTTGTACATCCGCAAATACACAAAGAGCCGCGATTGCGGCTCATTTGTTATGGTTATTCATGAAATTAAGCAAACAGGAATGTATACAAGTAACCTGCCCCAACTGCCATGCTTAGGATGACGAACAGGAATGCTACAATCATTTGATTTTTGAAGATAGATTTCAATAAGATAACTTCGGTTAGACTTGCACCTGCGCTACCTATGATCAATGCCATTACCGAACCAAGCGCCATGCCTTTTTGAACTAGAGCAGCACTTAGTGGGATAACTGCCTCAGCTCGAATGTATAGCGGTATACCGATAACGGCCGCTACAGGGATTGCATACCAGTTGCCAGCACCGGCGTACTCAGCAATCAAATCTGTTGGGATGAAGCCGTAGATTAATGAACCAAGCGCAATACCCATTAGCAAGTATGGTAGAACCTGTTTGAAGTCTTTCCATGTATTTTCCCAAATACGAACCCAACGGTTTGGCTCTGCGGTTGGAACAATTGTAGCCGTTGCTTCACCTGTTGCTAAGCAGCAAGAAACTTGTACTTCTGGCAAAGCATCACCACAAGAGGTTCCACAGCCAGACTCTTTTTTAGGTGCTGGTGTAGAATCGCCACAAGAAGTACCGCAGCTTGAGCCAGAATCTATTGATTCATACGCTTCTGGACGTACATATTTCTCAAAACCTAACTTCTCTAGGATAAAGCCAGCTGAAACGGCAACAACCATAGCTACTGCAAAATAGAACACTGCTACTTTCAAGCCGAATGTTGCAATGAACAGACCAATGATGATTGGATTAAGTAGCGGTGATGCAAACAAGAACACCATCATTGGACCAAAACCTGCTCTAGCTCTCAATAGGCCTTTCAAAAAAGGAATCGTTGAGCAAGAGCAAAATGGTGTGATTGCACCGAGAAATGCAGCCACGATGTAACCTTTGCCCTTTCTTGAACTCAGGATTGATTGGATTTTCTCTGGGGTTAAAAACTCTTGGAGAATACCTACTAAGTAGCTTACAGCTAGGAATAGTATGACTAGTTCTGTAGCCAAGAATAGGAACATATGTCCTGCTTCTTTTGCCATTGCGATAATTTCTGGACTCATGTGGCTTACCTCTCATTTCGATATTCTTCGAATTATAATCGGTAGATTTTCGCCGTCAATGTATATTTCGAAAAAAAACGAAATATACATTTTCTCGCTATGATATTCCCATGAAAACCGAAACGAGAGAGCTAACATGATTAAACATTCATTCGCCTTAGTACAGATATTGGCGGTTGCTTTTATTCTAACTGCTTTTGTTCTAACTAAAGCGACCCAGAACGCGTCCTTTGCCCAAAGCCATCAGATTGCTGTTACGATTTCAATTGCGCTAATTAGTGTTGCTTGAGCTGCGTTGAGTAGCATGATTTGGAATATGCTTAACGCGAAAATACCCTATCTAGCGAGGATATATCGCAAACTCTGAGAAAGAGAAGATCACTCGCGCTCAGTTTGCTATCAATAGTTAAGTTGAGAAATGCTAATTGCATCAAATTTTTTTAATTTCTAATCTGGTTCTGACCCGACAGATTTCTTCAAGCCGAAAAGGCTTTTTACCGCCACTGCTTTCGTTGTGTTAAAAACCCCCTTGATAACCTCCTTTTTGATTGGCCATCGCGGTTGTAGTTAGAAGGGACTGGGCAAGAATTTACTCGTTAAATTATGGGTGTCCAGCATTTCTGTTTGTTAAAAGTGACTTTGTTTCTCCTGAAATTAATGGCCTATAAATAAATAGATTAATACTGTTTACAGTTACTCATACTCCTTACCCCACTCTACGACCAATGTCTAACTGCTTGAGACTGTTTGTTTTTTTACGTTTGGTATAAGGTACTAACTTCTGAATTGTAATGATTTTTTAAATTATAGGTTGTTTTGTTATTTGTATTTGATGGTGAGTTAATTTCACTTATTAATAATAAATTTTCTCATAAATAAAATAGAGTCATCGAGTTCTTTGTGGCAGAAAATATATAGCTAGTCCGCTAAAAATTCATGCCGTGAGTCAATAACGTTTGTTGGAATAACACACCTTAGAGTGTGAACGAAAGGAATCAAAATGAGCACTACTTTAGAGTCCGCACATATACGAACAGATAAGCCTCAAGCCAATGAGGATGAACTCACTTATGAACAACAACATAAACCAAGATCGGAATTTGATTCCCGCGAACAGTATTTAGAGCATGAGTTACAAATCATGGCGCCTAAACGCTGGCGTCCCAACTTGCCGTTTAAAGATTATAGATTCGAAATAGAAGATACCATCCCAGCGATGGCGGCAACCATTGGTAAAGTTGTGATGGTGGGCGCCATTGCAGCCACCTTTGCCGGGGCGCTAGGGTTAAATGAAGGCTTTATCTTAGAAAATGTTCGTTATGAACTACTTATCGCCTCTGTTTTCATTATTCTCTTCTCTGGTTTTTTATTACCTACAGCTAACCTCGCCGGTACACACGGCCCACTCATCCCCTTAATTCCTATTGTCGTTGCTGCAGGCGGACACCCAATGGCGTTTGGGTTGCTAATCGGCGCTTTTGGCTTACTCTTGGCTATCAGTAAAGGAGGCAGCATGTTGGCAAACCTCACCAGTAAAGGTGTGTGTGGCGGTTTACTGCTCTATCTCGGCTTTGTTGGAACCGCTTCTCAAGTCAAAAAGCTGTTCACTTGGGCTGAGGGAATTGGCATGAGCCATATCGCTTTTGTCGTGATCTTTTGCACCATTATACTGTATGCCTTGTTGGAACATTTCCGTAAACGTTGGCTAGCCGTACCTCTTAGCTGCTTGCTAGGTGGAACTTTAGCATTTGCGATGGGTGCCCCGTTTTCTTTTCAAACCGAGCCAGGTTTCCCCAACATGAACCCTATGTATTGGTGGGGGGAAGATACAGGCTGGATGCTAGGTCTTCCCACAATTGAACATTTTATGGTGGTATTGCCGTTTGCTATTCTTGCCGTGGCGATGTGGTCGCCAGATTTTCTAGGGCATCAAGTTTTTCAAAAAATTAGCTATCCAGAACGTACTGAAAAAGTACATATGAACATTGATGACACCATGACCACCGCTTCAATTCGCCAAACGTTCGGTTCTCTGCTCGGTGGTACTAATTTTACGTCTTCATGGGGTACTTATATCGTACCAGCGGCGATTGCTAAACGCCCTATTCCTGCCGGCGCTTTACTGACCGCTCTGTTCTGTATCATCGCCGCAGTTTGGGGTTATCCGATGGATTTAGCTATCTGGCAACCTGTACTTTGTGTTGCGCTCATTGTTGGAGTATTTGTTCCATTGCTAGAAGCTGGAATGGAAATGACGCGTGAAGGAAAAACCACCCAGTCGGCAGCGATTGTTGTATTTTCTTCAGCGCTCGTTAACCCAGCATTTGGTTGGGCTCTCACCATGCTGTTAGATAACTTGGGCTTAGTCGGATGTAAAGAACGTAGCAGTGAACTGAGTAAAATGAACCGTTGGGTGTTGCCTGGAACTATGTTCATTCTACTAAGTGGTGTAATGGCGTTGGTTGGTCTTCTACCGGGAATACCAGCGATTATCCCAAGCTTTCGTTAACCTCTAGCGCGTAAATACTGGACACCCATATCTTTAACGCAGGTATTATCACCATTACCTCCGACTAAAAACATAGTGAAACTAGCCACTTAGGTCAGGGTTACCTGACACTTTAGACGCTCTGGTAAATGCTAATTTGGGAATATCACTGGCACGCTATTGCCCTAAAACTTCTGTGGGGGAAATAGCTAGCAAGGACTTGCTTCTAAATGAGTGGTGCCGATTGCAAAGTCCGGCTTTGGAATACTCGATTAATGTCATCGGTAAGGTCTACCACAAGCAAATCAGTATCGTCGGACATATCATTTGGAATGTGCTTAACGGGAGTAATCCCCCCTTTTAATAAGTAGGTAAACCAGCTGTATTGCTTCACTTGAAAACCTTTTAGCTGAACAATATTGCAGCTAGGCTTACCACGATTAAAAAAATCAAAGGCGAAAAAAAACCAATAAGAAAGTTTCGTGTTTGAGACCAAAGCAACAGTAGTATTACGATAATCAGTGGGCTCATTGGAGCTCTTTCCTAAGTGATGAGTGACAGCCTAGGATGCCGCGCGATGCATATTAAGACCAATGACTTATACTGACATCTGATATGCGTCAGTGTAATAAGTTCGGCAACAAACAATGTTGAAGTAATAGCAAGCCTCCCCCACTTTTTTCACACGGATTCCATGGCTATAATTTGCATGAAAGGTGCAGCGGTAGAGTATTATAACACCTTGCAAATCATGCCAAATTCCCTTTAAATACATGCCCTAACAAGCTTTTCTCAAGGATTCATAGTGTATCTAGTACTGTATTGCCACAACATTGGTATGACGGATTTTTCGTTTTTTGAAACTGAAGATTTTGACAAGGATGATGGCTATATCGTTCGTGGTAAGTGGCCTAACGCTCAGGCTTTTAGAGACTATTTAAATAAAGAGTTCTCTAACCTGGCAGATTATCAGGTACTTGATTTGATTGCTGAAGGGAACGCCGCGCAAGACTATACACAAAACGAATTAATTGAGCGCGCTAGCAGCATAAACTAACAGCCTTATCAATCACAGGGATTGATAAACTCGACTCAAACCCAATGTTTTTGATGGGATTTGCCTATAAACAGTTTCGAGCTAAAGTATCACATGAACTCTTCGAAGCATTGGGAATTTCCCTTGAGATGTTTGGCGCGCTCAAGGTACTAAATGCACACGGAAAGATGACTCAGCAACAACTATCGGACCTGTTATTGCGGAATCGTTCTGTAACCAAACGGCTGGTAGATAACGCCATTAAGCTGAATCTAATCGAACCGAGTAAAAGTGAAACCAACAAAAAGATCAAGCTACTGGCGCTTACTATTGAGGGTCAAAAAGCAGTCGCAGAGTGTAGTCCTATCGTTGATAAAATTTCTCATCAACTTCAGGATTCATTGAGCAAGGGAGAGTCGCTACAACTCACCCAATTATTAGCCAAGTTAGTCAAAAAAGAGCAGTTTGTTGATTAAAACGCAGCAACCCTTCCCCTTGCAATACCGGTTTATTTATTCAGTTAAGGCGGAAATATCACAACAAATCAAACACTTAATCAACCAAACAGGTTGTATTGAAGTTCAAACTCAGATTACTGAAAGCTGAGCTCAAAGCTGGTTAAGCAATAGCGCCACGCTTGTATTTTACTGCCACGCTGGATAACAAACTCGATACTGTTGTCAGTCCAATTTACAGATTTCAATGCCACATTTTGCGGTTTGGACAAGTCATGAACAATAGCGACTTTAAGCTCAAGCTGACGTGAACGTATCAGCGTATAAGCAAGATCAGATGTTGCTGGATTATCGGGAGCATACCCAGTCAACACATCCACCTGACTATCAACAGCGACATGTTGATGATAATCCGATTGTCCCTCAATCGTATAGCCTTGACTAAAGCACTGCTGCCCCTGAACCAAATATGTCTCTGTCATTCGCGCTAACGCTCCTTGGAGTGGGTTAGCTATCGCAGCTGACTGTGGGTTCTGTTTGTGCTTGCCACGGACATGATAAGTAAGGTCCAGCTGCTGTTGGTAGGGATTGCCAATTACATTTAGCTCTACTGCGCAATCACCTAGCCACAACATAATGCGGCGAAAAGAAACGTCTCTATATGCTGCTAAATCCCACTGCACAATGGTATGGCTGTCTACTGTGGCTTGTGGTTGTGACCAATCGGCTAGTGTGTCTACCAATGTAAAGCCTTCACTTTGTTGATAACTCAACAAACGTGGGTCTATTGGCGATTGATTACATTGATTAACCACCAGCGTATTGTGGGTCGCGGTGTTTTTATAGTAACCATAGTGAAGTTCGGCGCCATAACCTGTGGTGCCCAAATCAGGTAAAATCTCTTTGCCGTCACGCGTTAGAATAAGCCCTAAACGGTCATAGTGATCATGCTCACCACCGTAAGGGGTATGCTTAAGTAGCATTGCATTATTACGTGTCTCATCAAGGGCAATTGTGATACCTACTTTCGCGCAGTGGGTGGGCTTGCAATCTAGCGGTCTTACCGATGGCAGTTCATCGACACCGTAGAGCAGCGCGTCAATATTATCGCGGCTGATATTGCGATAAATGCTACCTAACGCTCTAGCAAACTCGGCACAGGGATACTGCTTATAAGCAAATTCAAATAGATGAGCGTGGGTTAGTTTTTCCTGCCCTGTAATACAGTCATTTAAACGCGGGAACTCTCCCGTGTTCATCACTAGCCGTAGCGGGTATTTCATCATTTTTAGGTAATTAGGGTTTACGCTCACAGAATATGGGGTATTACGAGCCAGCTTTTCAAAGTTTTGTAGCGCTTGCAAAGCATAATAGTGATAGTGAATTGAGCCCTCATACCACATGCCATCGCCCACAGAGCCATGATTCAATTGATAATGAATACCGTAATCGGTGTTCAAGGCAAAATCGAGATAGCTCGGCTCATCTAAAATTAAGCCAATCACGCCTATAGTCGCATTGATTTTCATCTCATGGTTATGGACCTGATTGGTGCGTTGCTCAATCAAAAACTCAGCCCCCTCACGTAGCAAGCGCCCTTCGATTTTTTGCTGCTGCTCAGAGCTCAGAGCTTGTTTTATGAAACCATAGCCACGTGCTAGGTCCATATGACAATTTGCCTCACACAGGGTTTGCGCGTTCGCTTTACCAGGCCCGTTATATGGCACACCACCATGCACCTCATAATCGGGATAATAAGTGGCGTATGCCAGCAAAATCTCACGCACTTTGTCAAGGTAGATAGGGTCATCGGTTAGATGCCATAACAAGCCAAGATCGTAACAAGCCTTGGCGTTAAGACCATTCAACCAACGCCACCAAGCACCATCATATGGCTCACCGGTAAACTCTTTTCCATCTACTGGGCAGCAGTGAGATTTCGGTTTGTGTCTATTCCATGTTAAGCGCACACCGTGCTCAGGACAAAAATAATAAAGGTTCCACGTTGCGCGCCCATCGACAGGCACCAGTACATCATTATTGAGTACCACTTCATTATTTCGTTTTAGGGCTGCAATGGTAGAAGTCGTTGCCTTGCGCTTAATAGATGCCATCTCGTGAATTGAAAATTGTAGCATGTCCAATAATTCTCCTAGCTAGGCTGTATGATTAAAGTTGAAATAGCGCTGTGCATTTTTGTAGCAGATGTTCTCAATGGTTTGCTTGAGTAGCGACGCATCATTTGGGATTTGCTCCTCCTCTACCCACCTAGCAAGTAAGTTGCAAAGTACCCTGCGAAAGTATTCATGACGACTAAATGAAAATGTATTGCGAGAATCAGTAAGCATTCCGATAAAGCGCCCTAACGATCCTAAATTCTTTAAGGTCGTCAATTGAGCTTCCATACCCTCTTTATGGTCGTTAAACCACCAGGCGGCACCAAACTGAATTTTCCCAGCCGAGCTATCACTGTCTTGAAATGCCCCAGCCATACAACTTAATACGGCATTGTGGTTAGGATTGAGGTTGTATAACACCGTATTGGGCAATGTTTGCTTCTCATCTAATGCACTAAGCAACTGCGCTAAATTTTGGGCAATCAAACGGTCATTCATCACACTAAAACCCGTGCCACCGCCTAGCGCTGTTTTACGACGCTGATTAACATTGGCAAGCACACCGATATGGAGCTGCATACTCCAACCGTACTTGTAATAGCGTTGGCCGAGATCAATAAACAATCGGGTGTTCAATTGAATAGTTTCATATTCAGTTAACGATTCATTTTGCCGCGCTTTCAAAAACAAGGCTTCCGCTTGCTGACTATTACATGGTGCGAAATCAACCGTAGTTAACCCTAAATCAGAGAGGCGACACCCTAAGTGATGAAAACTTGCAATGCGAGCCTCAATGGCCGCAATAAAATCTGAATAGGTATTTGATGACAACGCAGTTGACGTCTGTAGACACTCAATCAACTCATTTAGGGCATGCGAATTATTAAACACAAACAACTCATCAGCTCTGAATGTGGGTAGTACTTGAACGTCAAAGTCCGATTTAGCAAGAAGGGAATGATATTGTAGATCGCTCAGTGGAGAGTCTGTTGTGCACAACGCTTTGACTTTCAATTGCTTTAGGATTTGACGTGGTGTGTTGTGCCCTTTGCCAAGCCTTTCATTGCAGTGATGCCAGATGGTTTGGCAATTTTGGGGATTGAGCAATAGGTCGCAATCAAAAAAACGCTTTAACTCTAAATGAGACCATTGATATAGCGGATTACCTAGTAAATAAGGCATAGCTTCACACCACTGCGCAAATTTTTCACTGTCAGGTGCCCCACCAGTGATGAAATACTCATGGATGCCATTGCTACGCATAGCCCGCCACACGTAGTGATCACTATGCAGCCAAGCTTGTGCAAGATTGTCATATTGAGTGTCTTGCCAGATATCTTTAGCATCGAGATGATTGTGGTAATCGATGATCGGCAGATCCTTAGCACAATAGTGATAAAGCTGCTCTGCCAACGAAGATGTCAGCAAGAAGTTATCGTGAATATGACTTTTTTGTTCCATCGTTCTATTCTCAAAAATACTTAAGCAGAAAGGCATTCTGTCTGGTTAAATACTCTTCATTCGGTAAAATATTCAGCCGCATTCAATACACTTAAACGCGTTAAAACAGCCAATAACTCAACCAAATAACGAAATTTAGGCCCAAAAAAAGCACCTACCACGCGATAGGTGCCAACCAACAAAAATTGGTAAGTAGGCGATAATTTCCCAGCACTGACAGATTGTCAGAGCCGAGAAACAAACAGCGAAGGTTAGTCGATTAGCGACTTAACGTATTCAGCAATTTCCGGTACTTGGCAGTTAGCAAACAAGCATTCTTGGAATTGAGAGCTGCCCACAGCTTGCTTAACTAGTTCTTGATCAATTGCGCGCAGTGATTCAACAACGTCTTTGCATACAGCTGCTTTAACATCACTAAGGATTGCCGCATTGGTTTGTTGCGGAGCTGCACGCTCAATTGGGTAGCCTTCACCGCGGTTGCCAGTGAATGCTTTTTCAAAGATGTAACGTACGTTGAGCTCACCAGCCCAGCCAAAGCCTTTAGCGAAAGCCAAAGAGATCGCGTTACCATTGTTGATTTGATTGAAAAGAAACGCATCCGATGGCTCTAGGCAGTAACCACAAACAACACCAGGATGTAGGTTGCTTGCCATCATTGCACCTTGGCCAGTACCGCAACCCGTTACAATGAAATCTACCGCTTTTGAGTTCAGTAGAATGCTCGCTTGAATACCAAGGTGGATATAAGTTAGGTGATGATCATTTTCATCTGTCATACCTACGTTAAACACTTGGTGGCCAAGACCACCAGCAATATTGTTTAATTCAGTAGCTACCATAGCGTTCTTAGGTGCTTGGCTGTTTTCCATAGTTAGTGCGATTTTCATTTGTTACTCCTGCAGTAACCTGCAAATAATTAGTTCTTTAAATAGTCTCTTTACGTATTTGGCGTCGAGCTGTCGATTAGCGTGACAACCAACCGCCATCAACCGCGACTGTATAGCCATTGATATAATCTGATGCCGCTGAAGCTAGGAAAACACAAGGACCTGCTAGATCTTCCGGGGTGCCCCAACGCGCCGCGGGAATACGATCAACAATTTCTTTATTACGTTTTTCATCAGCGCGTAATGCCGCGGTATTATTTGTCGCCATGTAACCTGGTGCAATCGCGTTCACGTTGATACCGTGGCTTGCCCATTCGTTCGCCATTAGACGAGTAACCCCCATCACACCACTCTTAGAAGCAGTATAAGAAGGCACGCGGATACCGCCTTGGAAAGAAAGCATTGACGCGATATTGATGATTTTACCGCCTTCACCTTGCGCAATCATCTGCTTAGCCACAGCTTGAGACATAAAGAACACAGACTTAACGTTGATATTCATAACGTCATCCCAGTCTTGCTCAGAAAAGTCGATTGCATCGTTGCGACGAATAATACCAGCATTGTTTACTAGAATATCGATTCGTCCAAACTCGGTCACGGCACGATCAACAATTGAAGGAATGTCATCAAGATTCATCAGGTTTGCTCGAATATCCACAAACTTGCGCCCTGTTGCAGCCATCTTTTCAATAGTTTCTGTTGGCTCAACAATATTGACACCGACAATGTCACAACCTGCGTTTGCAAGACCTAGTGCCATACCTTGACCAAGACCTGTATCACAACCTGTAACGATAGCGACTTTACCTTCGATATTAAATGAATCAAGTATCATGTTCGTTCCTAAAAAATGCTGGTATGTAGTAAATGTTGTTAGATGATTAATCATCCTGTGGACTCAATATATCAATTTTTGAAACGTCATTTCAATTATTTTTTGCATTCTTTTCAAAAAAATATTCACAGCCTTTCATTTTTGCATTAGAAACGCCTTTCTATTCCACTATTTTTAAAATGGCTTTTCATAAATAGTGGAATCAGAATAGCTGATGGGTATAATGCCCAGATAGCGAACAGTATAAATGGTATAAACAGTGGAAAAATCAACGCAGCCCGAAGCCGTATCATCAGTCCTTAAAGTATTCAATATTCTCCAAGCTCTTGGTAAACAAAAGGAAATTGGAGTATCTGAACTTTCTCAAAGCCTTATGATGTCTAAGGCTACAACCTATCGTTTTCTTCAAACAATGAAGATGCTGGGCTACGTTGCGCAAGAAGGTGAAGCGGATAAATACTCATTAACGCTCAAACTTTTTGAGCTAGGTGCTAAATCTCTAGAATATGTCGACCTGATAGAACTAGCCGATAAAGAGATGAAAGAAATTTCAGAACAAACCGATGAGGCTTTACACTTGGGTGCCCTAGATGATGATGCGATTATCTACATCCACAAAATCGACTCAAACTACAACTTACGTATGCAGTCCCGTGTTGGTCGACGCAACCCTCTTTATACAACGGCGATTGGTAAGGTCTTATTGGCTGAGCGTGATGAAGAATTTGTGCGTGAGACACTATCTCGAATTGATTTCGTAAAGAGCACTGAACGAACCCATGAAAATGCACAGCAGCTTATAGATGAGCTGAAAGTGGTAAAAGAGCAGCATTATGGTGAAGATAACGAAGAACAAGAACCGGGTCTTCGCTGCTTTGCCGCGCCAATTTACGATCGCTTTGGAACTGTCATCGCTGGTGTCTCTATCTCGTTTCCAACCATTCGTTTTGATGAGAAACGCATGTCTTACTACATTGGATTACTTCACAAAGCTGGACGCAATATATCAGAGCAGCTTGGTTACAAAAACTACCCAGCCTAGCGATCTAGTATTTTGTTAACAAACGGCTTTAATGCTGTTTGTTAACTTTTTTTGTATCTAATAACATTATGTTCAAAGAAAGAACATCAATACTGAAGCAGCCTAGGCTCTATCTAGATGTGTAGCTATTCATATTATTTCCATTCATATGAATACATAATGTAAATACATTAACACCCATCAACAATGCAAATGATAACTATATTCATTGCACTAACCATTACAATTTATTATATACACATTTAGAAACATATTTATATAATAAATATTTACCTCTGCGACCCCAATCAAAAATACCACATACAAAACAAAATAAACGGCCACCATGGTGATAGGGTTCAATTCTCCCTAAATACAAAAAAAAGAAACGCTATGGAATTAAAAAATAGTAAAAATAACTTTGGTGTGATTAGTAGAGTAATACATGCCAGCTATGGCATTTTATTTACTGCAATTATTATTATTGCCCTATATGAACAAAATAAACCTGAAGGTAGTTTTGAATTAATAAATCTACACAGTGCTTTAGGTATCATTACTTTAGCTATGCTCGCAGTCCGTCTAGTATGGACATACAAGGTAGGAAAACCAGACGCTCTAGGCACCCCAATACAAAAATTTAGCGCTAATTTTTCTTATGTCTTGTTAATTTTCACAATGATAACACTCCCAATATCAGGCCTTCTGTTAGTGATGGCAAAAGCGAAAGAATTAAGTGTTTTTGGCTTATTTGTCATTGAAGGATTTACGACTCGAAACCCCGAGCTAATTAATATAATGAGCTTTATCCATGAATATTTATCCTATTTTACTTATGCTTTATTAGCTGGGCACATTATCGCGACTTTAGCGCATCATTTTTTAATTAAAGATTCGACCATTACTCGTATGTTTGGTAAGGAGTCATAATCATGAAAAAAACACTCATTACTATTTCGTTATTTATTTCTGCTCACGCTTTTTCTGAAAACATTAATTTAACCTATGACAAGCTTGAGGCTGATGACATTAAATGGGCGTCTATACCCGTAAATAAAGTATCTCTCTTTTTCCCCGGCCAAGTGACATACTCTTGGCTCAACTCAGAAGAACACAAAGGAACAGCACACAAGAATTACGCTACACGTTCATGCATGTCATGCCATCAAGGTGAAGAACGTGGTTTAGGTGATATGTTAGTTAGTCGCGATGTTGAACAAATTAACAGTGATAGCTATACAAAGAATGGCTCTGTTGTAGCCGATATGCAATTTGTTCACGATGATGAATACCTCTACATACGTACATCTTGGTATACACAAGCTGAAAAGGCGGGCCGTATGCACAACATGTACCAGTGGGATGGCGAACAATGGAACTCTTACGGATATGACCGTGTACGAGATGCCAACAACCCTCTCTATGAGGACCGCCTTTCGTTTATGATTGACGATGGCACCGTAGATCAGTTCGCACAACAGGGTTGCTTTATGTCCTGCCACCAAGGAGAACGAGATCTAGAACCTGCAACTCGAGAACAAACTCAAGCACTCCCCGTAATAGGCAAAGGGGGATTAAATAAGAATGATGTTCGAAAATATCTTCCAAAATCTCGTACTGATGGACATTCTTGGGACAAACCAATATCTCAACAAGAAGTAGATCAACTTAAATTACTTGGTGAATTTGTCGATTTGATGCAATGGCGCTCAACTCGTTCGGCCGGCACAGCTAGCGCTGATGATGGTAATGTTTTTGAGTATAGAAATACTGACTCAGGACAAAACATTTTTACTTGGAACATGGATAGAAAAGCAGGTAAGCCAAAGTATATGTATGACGTAGACATCATGGGGTTTTATGCGCTTGATCGTGATGATAACGAAGATATGACCAAGGATATCGCATTAATTGAAGGCGTTAATACAATGCCTTATGACGAGTCAAAAATTAAACCCGGCCAATTTATTCAAGGCCGCCTGCTAAGAGCTGCTCCAGAGGGGTCGGCTGCAGATAATGCGGGAAATGTGGTCTCTTTCTTCAATACTGAAAGCAAGCGCTATACCGTCATATTTAAGCGAAAGTTGGACACTGGAGATGTCACTCAAGACAAACTGATGAAAGAAGGTGGTACATATAATTTCAATGTTGCTATACACGACGACTCAACAACAACCCGCTTCCACTTTGTCAGTTTCCCATTTAATCTTGGGATCGGTACAGAGGCGCAAGGAGATATTCAGAGTATTCGTATCTCCCGATAATATCTTGTAGATATTCTTGAGCTCAAACAGGGGAGGCATTGTAGCCTCCCCCTTCGACCCTGTTCTAATTTAGAAAGCCCTGCCTAACCTTTCCACAACTCTTACCATTGGCCCCCCGTTATAACGCCTTTCAAAGAGTCACCTAAAAACAACGATGTTGAACAAATCAAGAAGTTTGTCGGTCGAATAATGGGCAGTTCATCGCTAATTGCCAGCTTCACTAACGTTAAGAGTTTAGCCCGTTTGTGAATAGCGAAGGGTATGCAGTGAACACGACATCGAGATCTCTTTTGACTACTTAACTCAATTAGAAACCGCAATTTTGGAGCTAAAGAAAAGACGAAATCTACACCAAGTTGATAGATAAAGTAGGTTTATTGACAATTGAAACCAATGACTTAACTTTACCTTGGCATAGATAAGTTAAGGATTTCCTTGAGTTTTATATTACACTAGTAGCTTATCGTTACGTTGTATTTATCACCGCATTCATTACCAAGGAACAGGTTAATCTATGTCAGAAGTATTAGTACCACCACTGGTTTCATTCACCATCGCTATTGCGCTGCTTTTTGTTGGCAAAGCCATTATTGAGCGTTCTGAACTCTTAAAAAAATACTCTTTACCTGAGCCTGTGATTGGCGGGTTTGTGTGTGCGGCAACCGTCGCGGTTCTCTATTATGTTTTTGAAACCCAGATAACGTTTAGTTTAGAGGTTCGAGATTTTTTACTGCTGTACTTCTTTGCTGGGATAGGTCTACAAGCGGATCTTAAGACCTTGATCAAAGGCGGGCGCCCTCTCTTCATTTTACTGGTATTAGCCGGTGCCTTTATCGTGCTACAGAATGTGGTTGGCATGTCAGTTGCTACTGCGTTTGGCTTAGACCCTAAGGCCGGTTTGCTATCAGGCTCGGTCAGTTTGATTGGGGGTGTTGGCACCACCTTAGCTTGGGCGCCAACATTTGCCCAAGAGTATGGCATTAGCAATGCGATGGAATTGGGGGTAGCTTCAAATACGGTGGGCTTAATCGCTGCCTGTGTAATCGGTGGCCCAATAGCAAACTACCTATTAAACAAGCACAAGGTTAGTCCCTCTAATCAAGAAGACGTTGCTGTCGGTGTGTTTCAAGACAAAGATACAACCGTAGAGCTCAGCCACTATGGCGTGCTGTGGGCGTGGCTATTTCTAAATGTCACCTTAATGCTCGGTTACACTATCGGGGAGTCTATTGAAGCGGCTGGCTTCAAATTACCTTTATTTGTGAGCTGTCTAATTGCTGGTATCTTGATTGGTAATATTGGGAGAGCACTGTTCCAGAGACGTCGCACCGAGCAGAAAATTGAGCAAGGTCGTAAGGGCTTGGCGATGATCTCGGATATCTGCCTAGGCATGTTCTTAACCATGGCTTTGATGGGGCTTCACATCTGGGATCTCGACGGAATGTTTGGCTATATATCGGTCATCATGTCTGCACAAATCCTACTATCTTTGATGTTCACCATCTTAGTGGTCTACTACTTGATGGGCAGAAACTACGACTCTGTCGTTATCTGCTCAGGCTTTGGCGGGATAACCCTTGGCTCAACCGCAACCGCGATTGTGAACATGACTGCTGTGACCAGTCGCTACGGCGCCAGTCCACAAGCCTTCATTGTGGTGCCACTGGTGTGTGGCTTCTTTATCGATATAGTGAATGCGTTAGTCATAAGCTTTTTTGTCGGTTTATAGGCGTAAAAAAAGCAGAGCTGAAACCCCAGTTCTGCTTTATTATTTCTTGATTTAGGCTTGGGCCTTTAAGCTATATTCCACTACCCATCAATCAATACCAAAGAATCTAATATCCCCTGCCCGCTATGAATCCCGCCTTCGTTTTCACTCGCAGGCTTACTGCGGATAAGATAGCCAGCATAGCCGTTGTTGTCGGTCACGGGTTGGCCTTGATAATGAGCGGTAAATAACCCAATCTCGCTGACAAGGTCTTTCACTAGCGTTTGCTTGCCATCGCGAACGGCGATAGTTGGTACATCTCTTTCATGAGGATATAAGCGCTGCATCAGTGCCCAAGCGTCGTACTCTTCTGGTTTTAATTGTGCCAACACCTGACTGATTTGCTCGCCAAATACGCAGTGACCGCCACCTTCACCTTGATTTTTAAGTACCCAACGGCTCTTGTTAGCCGTGCTATTGAACCACTCAATCGTCTGGGCTGATATTGGCTTCATATCGGCAAGTACGCTCTTAACTAATTGCGCCTCTTCCATACTCAGCCCCCAGCGTGCATAGTCTTTAGAAGACATAGTGGTAAGTAGCATCTGCATTGATTTACTGGTGGCAAGCTGTTGGCTAATGGTGGCATTCATTGCGACATAATGCTTTTCAATAAACAAACGGGTCTGGCTAAGGGTTTGACAGCAGATATCTTGGTCAAGCTGCGGTGCAAAATAGTCGGAGTATTGATAGCCCGCACGCAGGTAGACGGTATCAATTGCGCCCACTCCTTCCAACATCAAGCGTTGATGCTTACCGCTAGAAAGT
This sequence comes from Vibrio gallicus, assembly GCF_024346875.1. NCBI lineage: Bacteria > Pseudomonadati > Pseudomonadota > Gammaproteobacteria > Vibrionales > Vibrionaceae > Vibrio > Vibrio gallicus. The sequence goes on along the minus strand of NZ_AP024871.1, from coordinate 721,355 downwards.
TGAGAGTTCAATTGCTCAAATGTGCGCCTTACCGTGCGTACGCCCCGCGCTTGCAACGCGACCTCTAAGAGATGCTGGTCGTACACGTTATCTTCGTCTTTTTGCACAATCATTAAAAAGGTCGGTTGATGCTCATTTGACGCGCTATCAAGCGTAGCAAAGTGCTCCCTCACTTGCTTGGTCGCAGTCGCAATGCCAAGGGCCAACTGCTCCATTCCTCTGTTTTCAGCAGGCCGCGCCGCGCTATCTTCTAGCCATTGGGTATATTCTTGGTTCCATTGCTCTCGCATAAAGCGGTGTAACTCAGTGGCGCGCTGGCCAAACGGGCCCATACCCGCAGCAATACCATTAAATTCAATCACTTTGGCGCCGTGTTCACGGTCATCCATAAAGTCTGTACGCATCAGCAGTAGCGGCTGCCTGGCCGGTTGTTTACGCTTAGTGCTGTCGCCGTGCGCTTGTTGATGCAGCTCCATTAAGCGACCAAAGAATGGGTCTGCCTTAGACATGTCGCGCAGTGATTGCTGCAAGAAATCATGGTCTTCAGACACATTACTTATCAGCTTCGCAATAAGCGGCGTCACCGATTGTAAGTGCTGGTATACCGAACCAATCAATGACATAGGTGCCACGCTAAATGGTACATGCCTAGCGGTATTGTCCCCTTGACGAAAAGCGACCCCATGCATAATTTCCCACTCGATAATATCGTTAATGGTGTGCGGGGACAGATATTGGTTATGTTGGTTTTTCATAATGTTTACTTCTTACCTTTGTATCGTCTATACAGCACTTGGCGCAGCAAGGCCGAGGGTACTGTTTTGATGTTCGGTTTGTTCTTGCTCTTTTTGTGCAAGGTACAGGTCTCGATAATCACCATCTTGTTGAATAAGCGTTTGATGAGTTCCAGTTTGAACCACGGACCCCTTATTCATCACCAAGATCTGGTCGGCATTTTTTATGGAGGATAAACGGTGCGCAATCGTAATCACCGTTCTGCCATCTTGAATGTTTTCAAGCGCCTGTTTGACCGTCTCTTCAGACTCGCTATCTATGTTTGCGGTGGCTTCATCGAGCAAAAATATCTGCGGGTCGTGCGCCAGTGCGCGGGCTAATGCCAATAGCTGCCTCTCACCTACCGATAGCGATGCACCGCCATTACTTGCATGGTGCTCAAAGCCATCGGGTAAACGCTGTATAAAGCGATCTGCTTTGACCATTTCAGCGGCACGCATTGCTTTATCACGGCGATCGACATGTTGCTCACCTTGCAGATCGATGTTGTCGATGATTGAACCACTAAATATCGTTGGGTCTTGGGATACCAAGCCAAAGGTTCTACGCAGTTGCGATTCGGGCAAGTGGCTCAATGGTTGACCACCAATCAAGATATCGCCACTCTGCTGAGCATAAAAGCGCATCAACAGGTTAATCACTGAGCTTTTACCACTGCCAGTGTGGCCAACAATAGCGGTGAATTGACCACTTTTAGCCACAAAGCTGACATTGTTTAATACCGGTTTATCTGGTTCGTAGCCCATGGTGACATTACGAAACTCAATATCATGCTGATGACCAATAACCACTGGCGCGAGTGAATGGTTATGGGTTTCAGACTCATCATCGAGTAGCTCAAAAACCCGCTTCGATGATACCGTCGCAACCTGCAACTTATGTAGCTCCATCGACAGTTGTCTGAAGGGGTCAAAGAAGCGTTCAATATAGTTTAAAAAGGCGTATAAGGTCCCAACCTCAACAACCGTAGACAGAGACGCATTCGCGAACCACGCCACAATCCCTGCCGCCGTCAAGGTGCCAATCAAGCGCGTGAGTGGCAATAACATCAGGCTATCAATTGCGATAGATTTACGTCTAAAGGCAAACCATTTATCGTTTTCTTTTTCAAACTTCGCTTGAAATGCCTTCTGTTTACGAAACGCTTGGATCAGATCCATGCCTTGTAGTGATTCATTGATTTGCCCATTGATATTGCTAACCTGAATCCGAATTCCATCAAATACCGACATCGAGATTTTTCGATAGATATGCATGGTCACTAACAGCAAGGGGATCAAAATCAAGCTGATCAGCATTAAATGCCAATCAAGTAGCGCTATGGCAATGAAGATGGCAATTATTCGCAGCCCACCTTGCATCACAGTTGGTATGGTCGAGACATACATATTACGCAAAGACTCTGTGTCGTTGGTAATGTATGACACTAATTTACCAACCGGCAATTTATCGAATGTCGCTATCGGGAAGTTCAAAACATGCCTAAATAGCTTGTTTCGAATATCCTTTACCACCAGCAGTGCACTGTGCTTAAAAGCCAGCGCTTGCAGATACCCAAACCCAGCGGCCAGTACATAAAGCAGTAGTATAATCCCGGTCAGGGCAAACAGTTGCTGCCAATGAAATTGTTGCGGCACTATGACCTCATCCAACACCTTCTTTGCCATCCACGGAATAGCTATCTCCGCGCTTATCGCCAGTGTCAGCATAATAAATGCAAAGCAAAAGCGTGCCTTATGGGGCCAAGAAAAACTTAGTAAACGGCGATACAGGGGCATGCCTTTCATTGATGATGCGCTGTGACTTTGTGAAAAACCTTTGGCTGTCGATTGAGGCTTACTCATGGCGGTCTCCTCCCTGTTCATTGCTACCTAGGGTAGGTTTCCCCAACTGACTTTGGCGTTGATAAACCTGTGCATACCAGCCTTGGTTTTTCAGCAGTTGATGATGTGAGCCGCTCTCTTCAACTGCGCCGTCATTTAGCACCAATATGTGGTCGGCTTCGATAAGGTTAGTTAGGCGCTGGGTGACCAGTAACACCGTTTTATGGGCGTAATGCTGCTTAAGGTTGCGGCGCACCTCGACTTCAGTTTTCATATCTAGGGCACTAAAAGGATCATCAAGCAATAACACCTGGGCATCAGACAATAGTGCTCGGGCAAGGGTTAAACGCTGCTTTTGACCGCCTGAGAGGTTATTACCGCCCTCTCTCAACTCGGTATCAAAGCCGTGCTCCATTGCCAATATTTCATCCCTAATGCCGGCCATTGTGGCAACATGCTCAATATCTGCTTGGGTCGCAGTAGGATTAGCCAGTGCGATATTTTCAGCAATAGATCCTGAAAATAGATGCGGCTTTTGCGGTACCCACGCCAGATGTTGACGTAAACAGTCAAAGGTCAACTCATCGGTTGCCACACCAGAGAGATAAATCCTAGATGGCTGCTGGAGCTGAAATTGCCTCAAGGCTAGGCGTAACAAGGTACTCTTTCCACTACCAGTTGGCCCAGTAATACCCACCAATCCGCCACTAGGTAACTCAAAGCTGATGTTGTCTAATGCTCTGCGATTGGCATCTTGATAGGTAAACGAATCAATATTAAAGGTCATATTACAAGGCGTATGCTTGGGTAAGGTTTTATCACCTTCCACTACCTCAGTATTCTCAGCAAAGAGCTTTTCTAATCGACGCCATGACGAGCTACCACGTTGGAATACATTAAACTGCCAACCAAACTGCAAGAAAGGCCCTAGTAGTTGACCAAGGTACAAGGTAAAGGTAGTAAATAGACCAACGGTTAGGCTTCCTTGCTCAATCAGCCAAGCGCCATAGCCCAACGAAACCACAAATGAGAGCCCATATACCAATTGAATAGTAGGTCCAAACGCCGCATCGACTTTCGCCACTGCTAGGTTCGCATCTACAGTCTGATCAAGGCTGTCACTAAAGCGCTTTTGCTGGCGCTCTCCAATGCCGTGTGAACGCACTGCTCGAATACCTGAAACCGTTTCACGAGTCTCTTCGGTAAGGCCTGAAAATGCCGATTGTGCTTTGCCAAAGGCCTTATGTAATTTAATGCCATAGCGACGAGTAATAACAACCAGCAATGGAAAAGGCAACAGTGCGACAGCGGTTAGCTGTCCGCTAACCACAAAGATCATTCCCAAGATGACCGTAACACCAGCTATCAAGGAATCGACCAGCGTCATGATACCCATACCCATGGTTTCTTCTACCGCGTTGAGATCATTGGTGGCGTGAGCCATCAAATCACCGGTACTGTTTCTCGCATAGAAGGCGGGGGAAAGTTGAGAGAACTTGTGTAACAGTTCACTACGCAATAGCCGAGTTATAGCGATAGAAGCGCCATAAAGTTTGCTCTGCCATACAAAGCGCAAACCATACATAGCAACCGCTGCCACAATGATGCCCAGCACATGAATGACGATAGTTGGCGTATCTAAACTGCCCTGACTAATTTCATCCACGATGCGCCCAATCAGCCACGATGGCACTAAGTTGATCAGGGCAACCACCTGCAAAGCGATAAAGGCGATCATATAATCACGCCAAAACCTATTCAGGTAGCTTTTAAGTTTCCAAAGAATTTTCATAGAGATCTCAAGATGAGCCTACACCAAGGTTAGGCTAAACAATTTGTATGGGGACGCTTTTCTACAGATGGCTTTCTACAGATGGTTTTCTACAACAGATAAACTCAACGCTGTGGGCGTATGCCAGTTTCGGGGTAAACATAGATTTTTCTCACTGATTATTCATTGATTCCCCTTTAAGACGCAATCAATCAACAAAAGACGCAAAAATAATCTAATTAATTTGAAACTCGCAGCCGATAACTTAAATTAGCTATATCTGATATCGATTCACAACTTACCTACTGATCGTCATTTTTCCCAAAATCCATACACTGAGGATTAGGATAATAGTCAACGATGCCTCCAGCGCCTGCTTCAACATTACAACAATCGGTTACAATGCCTTTAAGTTTTACTCGGCCACGCTGAATGCGACTCTTTGTGGCAGATAATGACAAGCCTAATTGCTGCGCAACAACCTGCTGTGGCAACTCTTCAAGCTCAGATAAAACCATAACTTGACGATACTTTTCTGGTAGGCAATCAAACATAGGGCGCAGGCATTTTGCCATAGATTGTAGGTTAATGACCTCTGAAGGGATTGGCTCATCGACAACATCATCGGTCAGCGGTTCATAATTGGGCTGTGAGCGGTAAAAATCCATAATCGTGTTATAGGTGATTCGATATAACCAATTTTGAATCTTCTCTCTTGATGCCAACTGCTCAATATTTTGACTGGCCTTAATGTAGACATCTTGCAAAATATCATCCGCAACATCGGGATCACCGGTTTGCTTAATGACGTAACGCCTCAGCTTCTCTTTGTGTGTTGACCACTCTGCTAACATTCATCTTCCTCGAATAATCGCTGTTCATTTCCAATCACAATGAGTACTGGCTGTAAGCCGATATCATCCCTTCACGGCGCTCAATATACCCTGCATAAGCCATAAACAAAATCCATATCCGTAAGCAGTACTGAGCTAAAAGCCTTAACCCTCCCTTAACCTTGAGTTTGTTACTGTTTAGTAAGGTCTCTCTAATGTTATAAGGTTTTCACGTGTTTCTACCCCATAAGTTCACACTGCCGGTATGTGTATTGCTTGCCAGCATGTTATTACAAGGCTGCAATGAATCAGAGGTACATACTCGACCTGCTCAAGGTCCATTACATGTGGATGTCCTAAATATAACCCCCACCACATTACGCTTAAGCACCGAATTGCCGGGCCGTATCGTGCCGCTAAAGCAAGCAGAGGTAAGACCGCAGGTAACAGGAGTACTGCAAAGCCGTTTGTATAAGGAGGGGGCTCAAGTTAGCGCAGGTGAAACCCTATACAAAATTGACCCAACGGTATACCAATCCAACGTCAATAGTGCACAAGCTCAGTTAGCCAAGGCTCTCACCAACGAACAAACTAAACACAAAACTGTCGCTCGTTATAAAAAGCTACTCAAGAGTAAGCTTACCAGCCAGCAGGTGTTTGATGATGCTGACGCCGCTTATAGAGAAGCCGTATCTGAGGTCGCAATTCGTAAAGCGGCCTTAAACTATGCCAATATCCAACTCTCATATACCGATATTAAAGCACCTATCGCAGGCCAAGCTGGGATCTCTTTGGTATCAGAAGGGTCACTATTGACTGCCGGGCAAGCCTCTTACCTAACCAGCATAGTTCAAACTGACAATGTCTATGTAGACATGAAGCAGTCCTCACTTGCAATCAACAGCATCAAAAAAGAGTTTGCTAGCATTGCCAACAAAGATAGCGTCATACCTGTCTCTATCACACTTGAAGATGGAAGTGCCTACGATCAAGTTGGGCATTTAGAGTTTTCTGATATCCAAGTATCTGACTCAACTGGCACGGTAACCTTACGAGCGATTATCCCCAACCCCAACAAAATATTGCTATCAGGTATGTATGTACGCGCACATATCTCAATGCCTGCCGCGCGTGACTATATCGTATTGCCGCAATCGGCCATCGTAAGAAGCCAATCTGGCGCACCTTGGGTGTTCACCGTCAGCTCAGACAATAAGGTCGTTAAAAAGGCGGTTGTGCTCGGAAATGAATATGGCAATGGCTGGATTGTTAAGCAGGGGCTAAACAATGGCGATCACGTGGTTATTAGTAACCTCATTAATATGAAGAGCGACCTTGCGGTTGTTGTCGATAGCCAAACCCCAAGCAGTACTCAAGTATCAACCACAGCGAAATAAACCATGCCTTTATCCAATTTTTTTATTAATAGACCCATTTTTGCATGGGTAATATCGATTGTGATCATGCTAGTTGGCATAGTTGCCATCGCAACCTTGCCAATCTCCCAATATCCAACCATAGCGCCACCAGCGGTGACGATTTCAGCATCTTATCCTGGGGCTTCAGCAAAGAGTATCGAACAGAGTGTCACTCAGGTTATCGAGCAAGGCATGACAGGGCTCGATAATTTACTGTATATGTCATCCAAAAGTGACTCGTCTGGACGCGCAACGATCACTCTCACCTTTAGCGCCAATACCGACCCAGACATCGCCCAAGTTCAGGTACAAAACAGCCTGCAACAGGTGAGTAAACGCTTACCAATGACAGTACAAAACCAAGGTACTTCTGTCACTAAGAGTACCTCTGGGTTTATGTCGGTAACCAACTTGTACTCCCCTGATGGCAGCATGAGCGCAGGTGACATTCAAGACTATGCCAACTCAAATATTAAAGATATTGTTAGCCGAGTTAATGGGGTTGGTAGTGTTAATATTTTTGGCCCATCATATGCGATGCGTATTTGGTTAGACCCGGCTAAGTTAAACAGCTATAGCCTAACGCCAATGGATATATCTAATGCTGTATCGGCGCAGAACAGTCAGGTTTCCGTAGGACAGCTAGGCGGCACACCGGCTGTCGATTCTCAGTTAATCAATGCCACCATCACAGCACAGAGCCTATTGACCTCTGTTGATGACTTTAAAGATATACTGATTAAAGTCGATAGTGATGGTTCTCGAATCAAGCTAAAAGATGTCGCGCGAGTTGAGCTAGCTAGCGAGGCTTCTGGCGTTATCCCTTCGTATATGGGTAAGCCTGCCTCCGGCGTTGCTGTCACTCTGGCAACAGGTGCCAATTCTTTGGATACCCAACAAGCGGTCGATGAAAAGCTACAGCAGCTATCCCAGTCTTTTCCAAAGGGATTAGCCTTAGTAAAAACAACCGACAACAACTTGTTTATCCGACTCTCTATCACCGAGGTAGTCAAAACCCTATTTGAGGCAATCGCGCTGGTTTTCTGCGTGATGCTATTGTTTCTCCAAAACTTCAGAGCGACCTTAATCCCTACTATTGCAGTACCTGTAGTGCTACTGGGGACATTTGGCATGATGTCGATATTGGGCTTTTCTATCAACACCTTAACCATGTTTGGTTTAGTGTTGGCTATCGGGTTGCTGGTTGATGATGCCATTGTGGTGGTAGAGAACGTTGAACGCTTGATACACGACGAGCATCTTTCTCCATTAGAGGCAACGCGCAAATCAATGGGACAAATTAGCAGTGCACTTATTGGTATCACCACCGTACTAAGCGTTGTATTTGTGCCTATGGCGTTTATGTCTGGCTCAACGGGCATTATCTACCAGCAGTTTTCTCTTACTATTGTATCGGCTATGGTGCTGTCGGTTATTGTTGCATTAGTGCTGACACCGGTACTTTGCGCGACGTTGTTAAAGCCAGCTAACAGTCAATCAAACCTGAAGTTTTTCACCCTATTTAACCGCGCCTTTGACAGATTATCAGCCATATATCGAGGGTCCGTACATACCACCCTACAGCGTCCTCTGCGTTTTGTGTTGCTGTATCTGTGCCTATTAGGGGCAGCTTCATACCTATATAACGCATTACCAAGTTCCTTCTTGCCCCAAGAAGATCAGGGTGACTTTATGGTAATGCTCACCACACCTACAGGCACTACGGTACAAAATACACAAAAGGCGATGATGGATGTAAAAGACTACTTAACCAAGCACGAGTCCGATACCGTCAACCATGTATTTAGTGTGTCAGGCTTTAATTTTTCAGGCTCTGGACAAAATGCTGGCATGGCATTCATTGGTCTAAAGGATTGGTCACAACGAACCGAGCCGGGTAGTGATGTTAACGCCATCATAGGGCGACTTATGGCGCACTTTGCCACCTATAAAGATGCCAAGGTGTTTGCTTTTAGTAGCCCAGCTATCCGAGAACTCGGTACAGCTGATGGCTTTAACTTTTACCTTGAAGATGTAGGAGGGTTGGGACACGACAAACTGATAGCGGCGCGTAATCAGCTACTCGAAAAAATTGCCCAAAGCCCAATACTACAAAGAACCCGTTCCAATGGCCTTGAAGATACCGCGCAGTTGTATCTAGACATCGATTACGAAAAAGCCAAGGTGCTGGGTGTCGACATCAATGATATTAATCAGTCGCTGTCTATCGCTTGGGCATCGGCATACGTAAATGACTTTATCGATCGCGGTCGTTCTAAAAAGGTTTACCTTCAGGCTGATGCCCAATACCGCATGACGCCCGAAGACCTTAATTTGTGGTTTGTGCGCAACAATAAGGGGGAAATGGTCCCTATCTCCGCCTTTAGTGCTTCACATTGGGGTAAAGGGTCTCCGCTGTTACAGCGCTACAATGGCAACTCTGCGGTGGAGATTGTTGGTGAAGCCGCGCCTGGTTATAGCACCGGTGATGCAATGAAAGAGGTCAATCGACTAGCCGCCGAGGTATCAGGCGATGTACAGGTTAGCTGGACCGGAATGTCTTATCAGGAGATACAAGCAGGTAATCAAGCGCCTATTCTGTACGCGATTTCTATCCTAATGGTGTTCCTGTGCTTGGCAGCGCTGTACGAAAGCTGGAGCATTCCAATCGCCATTATTTTAGTGGTACCACTTGGATTACTGGGTGCATTAGCAGCGATTATGCTACGAGGGCTTGAAAACGATGTCTACTTCCAAGTTGGGGTGTTAACGACTATTGGTCTAACCGCTAAAAATGCGATTTTAATTGTCGAGTTTGCTAAAGAGCTGTATGACAAAGGAGCAAACTTACTTGAGGCGACCGTTCGCGCCTGTGAATTGCGATTACGTCCAATCATTATGACCTCGTTGGCATTTGGACTCGGTGTTCTACCCTTGGTAATTAGTACTGGAGCGGGTGCCAATGCGCGAAACGCAATTGGTACCTCGGTAATGGGTGGCGTAATGGCCGCAACATTACTGGTTATCTACTTTGCGCCGCTGTTTTTTGTGTTGGTTTGCAAATTATTTCACTTTGACAACAAACAAGCTAAACCCCATAACAGTCATTAAATAGTCTAGATAATCAACAAACAAAAAGCCTGAGCTGTGGAACCACACTCAGGCTTATTTTTTATATCTCGTCACTATGCTTAGTAACGATAGCTTAATCGCTATGCTTTATTAGGCCGTTACAGCTTGAGGTTGATACTGATACATCTCACTTTTTAAGCCTTTAGTTAGACTAACGCACATCATCAACAGCACAAAAGCGAATGGTAATGCGGTGGCAACTACTCCAGACTGCAACGCCTGTAGGGCATCTTTACCCCCAACCCATAGCATTACCGCCGCGATTGCGCCGCCAATACAGGTCCAAAACACTCGTTGCGGTACAGGTGCATCAACCTTACCACCTGCGGTGATACTATCGATTACCAACGAGCCTGAATCCGCTGAGGTGACAAAGAAGACCAAGATCAGCACAACAGATAGGATTGATAAAACCGAGCTAAATGGCATAGCATCATATACATAGAACAAGGTTAGAGATATGTCGGTCAATCCATTTGCGCCAAGCAAGCCAATCTTATTTGCAATCTGATCGATAGCGATACCACCAAATACCGACATCCACACTAAGGTTACAGCGGTTGGGATGACAATAACTGCGATCAAAAACTCTCTAACAGTGCGGCCTTTTGAGATCCTTGCGATAAACATACCCACAAATGGTGACCAAGAGATCCACCATGCCCAATAAAAGACGGTCCATCCGTGCATCCAAGTACTATCTTCTCTACCGTGGGGGTTACTTAATGCAATAAAATTGGAGCCATAGCCCTTAATCGTTGCCCACAGCGACGGGAGAACCGTCTGCCAGCCAATATACGTAACGAACACCAATAGCATAAAGGCCGCTACCATATTGATATTACTTAGAATTTTCACACCGCCATTAATGCCACGCATTACTGACAGTGACGCAATGAATGTTACGAACACTATGATGGTAAGCTGGGTACCAATACCACCATCAGCACCAAATACATGATTAAATCCACTGGTCGCTTGTTGTGCACCTAAACCTAAGGATGTTGCAAGCCCAAACAGGGTTGCCAATACCGCGAGGATATCAATACCGTGTCCTAGCCACCCCCAAGCTCTATCCCCCACTATCGGATAGAAGGTTGAGCGAATAGAAAGTGGTAAGCCTTTGTTGTAAGCAAAGAAGGCCAGTGACAAGGCGACAATGGCGTAAATACTCCAGCCATGTAAACCCCAATGAAAGATGGTTGCACCAAGTGCCAGTGATTTTGCCTCTTCGCTATAAGCGGCGACATTGAGTGGCGTCCCCCACCAATCGGTAAAATAAGCGACCGGCTCTGCAACACCCCAAAATAACAGCCCAATCCCCATGCCTGCGGCAAATAGCATCGCTATCCACGATAGCGTACTGTGCTCTGATTTGGCATCAGTCCCACCAATACGAATGCGACCAAAAGGAGACACTATCAATAACAGTGTAAACAACAGGAAAAAGTTGGTTGTCCACATAAAAAAGGAATCAAACACTTCGATGATGCCATTTTTAAGGGTGTTTAGTGAATGGAGAGCGGTTGTAGGACCAACCATTAATAGGCTTAAAAGGGTTACTATGATAAGAACTGCGCTAGTTCCGAATACGGGGTTATGTATGTCAAAGCCCCATTTTTGAATATTATCTTGCCCCACCTCATAGTCAGTGGTCTCTATACTGTATTTTTTATTTTGTTCAGCCATAAATAAATGTATTAGGTTGTGTTTCTAAATCTCTATCAATAGAGAAATACAACAGAACAATCCTCCGTTTAGGTTGCATGCGAAATTGCACGCGCGGATAGTAACACAAATAACACCCACACCTAACCTGGTTAATATTTACATAACCAAAAAATACAAATGCTAACCAGTTATGCATACTTGAAACAATTAACAGTGGAGGGAATAAAATGCATACATAGATTCCAACATTTTATTCTTCAGCTCTCTATAATGATGCGCTGTCATAATGTGAGTAGCTGGAATAACCAATATGAGAAAACCTATCTTGGTTCTTTTACTGGTGCTGTTAACTGGTTGTAGTCATAACCAGTCAAAGTCATTAGGAATGAATACCTCTTACGTCAATGTCTACCCACAATATATGTCTGATCTTGAGCTTTGTGACACCCTATATTTTGGACGCCCTAGTAACCAAACCTTAGTGGCAATTGGCAGTGAGTTTAATCGCAGAAAGTTGTCCAAAAGCTGGTGTTACCGATACGCAAACCAATGGTATTTTACCCGCTTCCTGCATGCATCCAGAATATGGTAATGGGCTGAATCAGATTCACTTCCATATACCTCTCTCCCCAATTCGTCATGCTCTAGATATAAATACAGCTTATATCTGATATGCAGATGAGTTTATAGATCTCCAATTAACAAACTATTACACTTCCTGTTAGTGGGCTTTTGAACAATGAACGATAGGATAAGCAGAAGCACTCTGCAAAGGACTTGCCTCAAACACCTTGTTTAAGGTGTGTGTCCTCATTATTTTATTGGAGTTAAAAGCTCAATGCACAAAATCATCGCTGGCCTTGCCACCGTTTCTATATGTTTGGCATCATCTATCGCGATTGCTGATGACACCACAAACCGCAATCCATCCTCAGCCCAAGATTCAAAAGCTCAGCCAGATATATACGACAACCGCAATAAACACGTTGATGACCCAACGCGTATTGTGACCAAACTCGGTGTCAGTGGTGACTATAACTTTGAATCGGAAAAATTTGGTTATGCGATATCAGGCTCTATTGGCTTGAGTGAGGCACAGAAAATCAATGCTCGTTACCATCCCGACACGCAAGAATGGAGCCTTGGCGGTTCATGGCTGTTTGATGTAGGTATCGTAAACTTCAACTTTGGACGAAGTGAATACGAGGATGGTTCCAACTTTAATAACTACAGTGTCGGCACCTTTGTTCCCCTTTCCGTATTTGGTATAGAGCCTGCTGGGTGGCAGATATTTCCTATGGCTGGTTTTAACTACACCGATGGAGAGCGCCCTCTTAATCCCGGTGAACCCAATTATGACGGAGAAAACCCATATGTATTACATCCAACAGATAGCACCGGTGGTTACCTTGGTTATTTCTCATTAAAGCCCCTCAATGAGCAATTTACTGCCATTACATTCGCCGGAGCTTCTATTGGTTCGGATGACTATTTCGGATATTGGCTAGGTGCTGGTATCGGTTACAAATTCACCAAAAAAGACTCTATTAATCTACTTGGCATCGTTGCTGACAATGATTATGGGGCAGATCAAAAGATAATTTTGTCCTATAGCCATACCTTTGGTGAATAATATTCAAGCTATAATGTGCAATAACATTGGCATACTGGGTTGCTTTTCAACCATTGCGTGCATAAAAAGCTCAATGACTTACATAGAATTTACATTGGCCAGTAAACTTCATGATATTGTAAGCAAATGTTATTTCAATTAGGTTTGAATATGAAAAAGTACAATCTCGTTGCCCTATGTGGCCTTGCTCTACTCTCCTCTTCAGCATTCGCAAGCTCTGATCCTTCAGGCTTTTATCTACTCGGTGGTTTAGGTTCTACTGGTATCGAAGATGGTGGATTTACCGATGATACCGCACAAAGTGGTAACTGGCAGAATCCAGGTACCTATCATGATGCTGAGTTAGAAGGTAAAGGCTCAACACAACTCTATAGTATGGGTTACCAAATCAACCGTATTGTTGGCGTTGAAGCGACCTATATGGACTACGGTAATATCAATGCCAACCTACAAGAGAATAAGCAACATTACTCAAATAAATTATTTGACCCGTATTCATTGTCTGTATCTGCCAACCTAGGCTACACCTTCCATAACGGTCTACGCCCGTTTGCAAAGGTTGGTTTGTCTTATATCAATTTAGGTCAAAAAGATTTAATTGATGGCCCAATAAAAGATTCAGATCAGATAGGCGGTCTTCACTTAGGCGTTGGTGTTGAATACGCTCTGGATCTAGGTGAGAACCACGGTAATCTATTATTTAGAACCGGCCTTGAAGGCGACGTATTCACAGCTGAGATCCAAGATGCGAACTCTAGCTACGCAGTAGATGATGACTATGCATGGTCGATAGCGACGCTTTATGCCGGCGTTGGCTACCGCTTCTAATTAAGCGCTGCACCACTGCAATATCAAAGGGCCGATGAATTTCATCGGCCCTTTTGCATTAACCCTTTTATGTTTCGCTTTCTAAGGTCCGCTTTTTCTCTACCTTGACCGCAGCCACCTTAAACTCTGGGATTTTGGCGTGCGGGTCTTTAGCGGTATTGGTTAATCTATTAACTGGCGACTCAGCAAAGTGGAATGGGATAAATACCACTCCCGCTTGCATTCGCTTGGTCACAAAGGCGGCAATATCGATTTCGCCACGGCGCGTCGATACCGTGAGCATATCACCATTGCCGATACCCAATTGCTCAGCATCCGCAACACTGATCATCGCTCTTGGTCCGGATAGATTATCTAACCCTTTCGTTTTGCGCGTCATAGTCCCGGTATGGAATTGCTCCAATACTCGACCTGTCGTTAGGATCAATGGGTACTCTTCATCTGGCAACTCAGCCGCGTACCGAAAAGGAATCGCCTCCATTTGACCACGACCACGCGTAAACTGGGTCTGATGCATGATACGTGTGCCTTGCTTATTATGTTTGTTACTTGGCCACTGCATACCATGTGCTGGAATCGCTTCCCAACGCAGGCCTGCATATTGTGGCGTAACACGGGTGATCTCATTGGTGATCTCACTGACATCTTGATAGTGCCAGTCGCCCCCCATGGCAATCGCGATATCTTGAATGATAACCCAATCTTCTCGCGCTTCGCCCGGTGGCTTAAGCGCAGGATTAAGCCTCTGAACGCGGCGCTCAGTATTGGTAAAATGGCCCGCTTTTTCAGCAAATGAGCACGATGGTAATACCACATCCGCATACTGGGCTGTTTCAGTTAAGAAGATATCTTGCACCACTAAAAAGTCTAGCGCTTCAAGGCCTTGTAGCACATGTGACTGATCAGGATCGCTAAGGGCTGGGTTTTCACCCATTACATACAACCCTCGAACCTCGCGTTTGCAGGCAGCATCGATGATCTCAGTTAAGGTTAATCCAGCCTCCGTTGGCAAGTCTGGCGCATCCCATTCAATCGAAAATTTTTGATGGATAAGCGGATTGTAAACCTTTTGATAACCAGGGAAGTTATTAGGCAGGGCGCCCATATCACATGCACCTTGCACATTGGACTGTCCCCTTAATGGGTTGATCCCCCCCCCTTCAATACCAATATTGCCACACAATAGTTGCAGGTTGGCAATCGAGCGCACGTTATCATGCCCTGTGGTGTGTTGGGTTATTCCCATTGCATAGTAGACTGCGGTACGTTTCGCGGTGCCTATCATCCGCGCCATCGCGAAGATGTCTTGTGCCTTAATCCCAGTTACCAGCTCAACTTTATCTAGTGCATAACTTGGTGACATGACCTCTTGTAGCAAGGTATCAAAGCCATCCACTCGCTCTTCGATATACGCTGAATCATACCAGCCATTTTTAATAATAAGTTGCATCACGCCGTTGAGTAGCATCACGTCAGTGCCTGGCCGTTGAGCCAAATATAGCTGTGCATGATCGGCAAGGTCGATACGCTTAGGATCGGCCACTATCAATCGTGCCCCGTTATGACGGATCGCTTGTTTAATGTGTGAGGCGATAATGGGATGAGCGGCAGTAGTATCTGAACCAATCACAAAGATCACGTCTGAGTGCTTAATACTTGGGATATCATTCGTCATTGCTCCGCTACCAAGAGAGGCTTCAAGCCCGGTCACAGTTGAGGCATGACATAGGCGAGCACAATGATCGACATTATTAGTACCTAGCTCTTTACGCACAAACTTCTGAAAGACGTAGTTATCCTCATTGGTCGTCTTTGCTGAAGAGAAACCAGCTAAGGCATTGCCGCCATAGCTGTGCTTAATATCTTTAAACTTGCTTGCAACTAGGCTTAATGCTTCATCCCAAGTAGCAGGTTGCAACCAGCCATCTTTGCGAATTAAAGGCGTGGTCAACCTAGCATCACTGCTAATAAAATCAAAACCAAAGCGCCCTTTTACGCATAGCATGCCTTCGTTTACCGGTGAGTCACCACCTTTGATATAGCGGATCTGATTAGCCTGCTCATCAACATGCATGCTTACCTTGCATCCCACACCGCAGTAGGTGCAGATAGTATCGACAACCTTAAGATCTTCAATGCGCCCTTGAGCCCTATCCCGTCCATCCATCATCGCCCCGGTTGGGCATACCTGAACACAAGCTCCGCATTGAACACAGGCAGAATCCCCCATTAAGGTATGATCCGGTCCAAAATTTGGACGACAGTCCGGGCGTGAAGCAGCACGCCCATCACTATCTGTCATAAAGCTCAGTACCCCATGCACCGCTTGCTCGCGGCAGGCTTGTACGCATTGCCCACAACTGATACAACGGTTGGCATCAAACACAATAAATTCAGAGCTATTATCTACCGTAAATTTATGGCGAGTGTCTTGTGAGCGAGCCTGTTGCCAATCTGCGTTTGATTGAATTTCGATAGACGATTCAAACGACTGCTGCGCACCATACTCAGTGGAGTAATCCCTAAGATCACAGCCAGTATTAGCTTGGCAGCCACACTCCAAACAGCGCGCTGCTTCCGCCATAGCCTCATTATTGTCAAACCCAAGTTCGACCTCAGCAAAGCTCTGCTCACGCTGCTCGCTCGTTAGCTCTGGCATAATAGAGCGAGTAAGCTTTTGAATATTTTGGAAGTATTGCGGATCAACCTGCTTTAATGATTTTGCCTTGCGGGCATTAAACGGCGTGGTAGGTATAACCTCCATATCACCATCAAAGAATCGGTCAATAGCGTTGGCAACCACTCGTCCATCGGCAACCGCTTCTACTGCGGTCGCAGGACCACGGCGGAAATCACCAATACTAAATATATTACCTTGCCCAGTATGTAGGGTATGTGGATTAACATCAGCGGTATTCCAGCGCGTAAGCGGAATCGTTAATGGCTCATTGTCCATAAAGCTTAAGTCTGGCTTTTGCGATACTGCGGCAATTACAGTGTCAAAGGCTTGCGTAAAGTATTCACCCGTAGCCTTAGGACTGCGACGCCCTGAAGCATCCGCAGACCCCAACGCCATCTTCTCTAATTTTATTTCAGCAACCCGACCATCTAACCCTGCTATATTTTGCGCAGGATTAGTCAAGAAGTGAAACTTCACTCCTTCGTGTTCTGCTTCTTCAATTTCATAATCTTCAGCCGGCATCTCAGCGCGAGTTCGGCGATAAATAAGAGTGGTATCTGCACCATCTCGCACGGCAGTACGAGCACAATCGATGGCCGTATTTCCGCCGCCAATCACCGCGACTTTTTTACCCGTTAGATACTGTTTATTAGTGACATAGTCTTTTAGGTAGTCGACCCCTAAGTAGCACCCCTCTAGGTCACTTCCTGGGTAATTCATCTCAACAGCTTGTGAGGCGCCAACCGCGAGACAAACCGCATCATATTGCTCACTAATCGTGGATAAGCTGAAGTCTTGTCCTAGTTTTTTATTACATTCAATGTGCATACCATTGCGGCACATCAGTTCAATTTCTTGATCGAGAATGCTTTTAGGCAACCGATATTCAGGGATGCCATAGCGCAGCCAACCACCCGCTTCAGGCATAGATTCAAACACCGTGACCTCATAGCCTTCATTACTAAGATAATAGCCAGCAGTTAATCCTCCAGGACCACCACCAATGACCGCAACACGTTTACCCTTAGGAGATTTCTGCGGCGGAGTATAGGCTTGCTGAGCCTCGAGATCGGCATCGGCTGCATGGCGTTTTAATTGCCTGATCGCAATAGAGTCGTCCACCAGACCGCGACGGCATTCCGTTTCACAAAAAGCAGGACACACCCGTCCAATAGACAGTGGCATAGGTAAGGTGCGTTTAATAACCTCAATGGCCTTTTGATGGTCATTTTGGGCAATATGATAAAGGTACGACTGAATGTCGACCCCCGCAGGGCATGCAGTTTTACACGGGGCTTCACAATCAGCATAGTGATCGCTCATGATGCGGTTTAAGGCGCTTTTGCGGTGGGCAGTTAACGCTTCAGATTGGGTGATAACCTTTAATCCACTATAGACTTTCAGTTCACAAGAGCGTTGTATGCCGCCACTTTCAACTTCCACCACACACAAGTCACACGGGAGCTTTTCATTACTCTTATTTGCACCGCATAGGGATGGAATTTCAACACCACACACTTGTGCAGCTTCAAGTAACGTCAGGTCACTGTTAACTACGCGATACTTTCCATCAATGACAATCTGAACCATTACAACCTCCGGAGCTTTACCTTACCCACGATAATGAACAACAGCTGATAGCGCTGAAATTACCCACATTAAATTCATGGTTTATTTCTGGATATATTACTATGCAGGATGAATATAGGTGTTTTGTAATACAATTAATGTGACTACTAAAGGGGTAGGCAAACACAGATAGTGATATAAATCACAGAGGTATCATTCAAATTTATGGATATATATGTGTAATTTGATAGCCATAAAACAAAGCAAGCTCCCAATTAATGGCTAATTAGGAGCTTGATAATGTGAAAATTGGCTTATTCGCTCTCAACACATTGATAGATTTTACCAATGCTTTGAGGGTTGGTTAACAGTTGGTGGCTAAGCTGTGCTACCTCACCGCGATTAATTGAGCCGTGGACTTCACCTTGTTGGGATAGCACGCCAAGCCCGTTGTGGGCACCATCTTTTAGACCACCCGGTCTTAAGATTGTAAAATCAAGACCACTGGTTTTTAGCCAAGACTCAGCAAGCGACTTCTCTCGCACAGCACGACCAAATACCTGCTTTGCTCTATCAGAAAGGGCGCCCCATGTATCACCGCACCCTAAAGATGTCACCAGTAGAAAGCGTTGTACACCCTTAGCTTCAAGGGCATCAATAAGGTAACGATGCCCAATATAATCCACTGGATTGTCCGATTGAAAGCTGCCCATCGTTGATACAACCCACGCATCGTTAGCTATGCTGTCCACGGTTGTAGCAACTTGTTGCGCATCAGTGGCATCGCAGCTAAAGGTTTGAATGTTAGCTAAGGCTGGGTTATTACTCGGATTTCTGGCAACAGCAATTACCTCCAACCCTTGCGCTAGGAAATATTCCACCATAGCCGCGCCTAAACCACTACTTGCACCCCAAATCACTATTTTTTGCATCAATAAAACCCTTAAATGATAATGATTCTATTTTGCATTAAATATCGGTAACAGCCTTTGACCTATATCTCGATTTTAGATAAATAGCATACGAATATAATCAAATAAGCGTTTGAAGATACCGCCCTGCTCCACATCTTCTAACGCGACTAGCGGCACACTCTTGAGGATCTGGTTCTTAGCATCCAGATAATTTACCATTCCAATATGGTCGCCTTTGGTGATTGGTGCTTTCAGCTTACTAGGTAGATCAACCACAGCTTGTACGTCTTTGGCACCACCTCGGCGAATCGACATATACACATCTTCACTAACCCCGACACTAAGTTGGTCATTCTGCCCCATCCAAATGCGAGTCGAAGCTACTTCTGTATTAGCAGCATGTGGCTTAAGTGTTTCAAAAAACCGGAACCCATAGTTTAGTAATCGCTTACTCTCAGCAGCACGACTATTGGCACTCGATGCCCCCATTACCACTGAAATAAGTCGCATGTCACCCTGAGTTGCAGAGCTGACTAAGCTGTACCCTGCACCTGAGGTATAGCCGGTCTTCATACCATCTACGTTCATGCTTCGATCACGCAATAAGGTATTGCGGTTGTGTTGAGTAATATTGTTATATTTAAATGATGTCTCACTATAGATAGGATAAAGCACAGGTACATCACGAATAAGCGCCTGTCCTAATTTAGCCATATCATAAGGGGTGGTCGCTTGGTTTGGATCATCAAGCCCATGAGCATTAGCAAAATAGGTATTATTGAGCTCTAAACGCCTAGCCCATCCATTCATCAGATCAACAAAGGCGCGCTCAGAGCCTGCAACATGCTCTGCAATTGCAACCGATGCATCGTTTCCAGATTGAACTATCAAGCCTCGTAGCAGGTCACTGAAATTTACATTGCTACCCACTTCAATAAACATCTTGGACGAATCAGGGAAATTTTTTGCCCACGCCTCACGACTAATCGTCACAATATCTTGTTGTGAAATATTGCCACGATTCATCTCTTGTCCAGCTGTATAGCTGGTCATCAGCTTAGTTAAGCTGGCTGGCTTTAGCTGTACATGAGGATTATGCTCGGCAATAACCTCCCCTGAGTTATAGTCCAGTAGCACGTAGCCTTTGGCCGATAGTATTGGTGGGTTCGGGACTGCAATAGGCGATGCCATTACCGAAAATGAAAACAACGCAGATAGTGTAAATGTGAAACCGTTCAGTCTTTTTTTCATAGGATATAGGTACAACTCAAATCGAAGAAATAGGTCTTTTTCAAGGTAATTGGCGAACTTTAGACCCTAATTATTAGATACTAACCCCATTAAAAATTCAGGTTATTAGTAGAGATTATTGAGTTCGCTCATAGTTTGTCTTCTCTAATATGCCTTCTATCTCCGCTACATTTAACCCTTAGAAACACCTTGTTACATAACAGCGAAATATCGCGTAATAATCGGCCGTGGTTGCATACCAATAAACAGGCTGTAGTTTGTCAGCAGACATAAAAAACAAGGTCAATGTTGGCTTTGTTGGCGTGCTGATTAAGGACTAGCGGTTAAGCACATAGCTCTATTATCACTACCAATGGGGATACACAAATACTGTCGATGTCACTTAAAAATTAGGATGCGGTTATGGATATTGATGTCAAATCTATGCCTTTTATGTCTCAAGCTGTTGCTAAACAATTTGTCATACAAAATGAAAATGGTAAGATCAATGGCACTGCGTGCTGATGAGCAACGTAATAACCAAATTTTTAGGCCGTATCCCTGCTAATGTAGGGGTAAACCTGAAGACTTAGCAGGTCCTTGTGTGTTCCTTGCATCACCTGCATCTAATTATATTAATAGCTACACCTTCGCCGTTGATGGCGGTTGGTTAGCTTGCTAACAGACTGGAAGATATATGTTCAATTTCAATAAAGAAATCAAACTAGAAGACCTAGGTGAAGGCGTATCACGCAAAATGATGGCTTACAGCGAAAACATCATGAGCGTTGAGGTTTACTTTGAAGAAGGTGCTATCGGTGCTCTTCATAGTCACCCACACGAGCAAGTAACCTATGTTGTATCAGGTAAATTTGAATTTACTATCGGTGACGAGACTAAAATCGTTTCTGCTGGCGATGCACTATATAAAGAACCAAACATCGTTCACGGTTGCACATGTCTAGAGAAAGGTATGTTGCTTGATAACTTTACGCCTATGCGTAAAGACTTTGTAGAGTAATTAATTTTATTCCACAAAGCCTGCTCTAATTCATTTCATAGAGCGCTTAGCTAAATAAAATAGTGCCAAACCTGTGGGTCACCCTCACAGGTTTGGCTTTTTTGTGTCTATGAGCCATGTTTACTATTAGGCTAAACTTACTCACCGTTATTGGTTCACTCATATAATTGACAGTGCCTTTTAATCGGCTCAAAATCGCCGATTAAATAACCCCATCCACTTTAAAATAGAGGCTCACTTTGAGAAAAAACCAGCCCATACTTGGCGATAAAGGCACCCTTTTCTTCCTTGTGATTATCAGTGCTTTCCCACCACTTACCACCGATCTATACCTGCCTGCATTACCACAGATGGTGGAGGTTTTAGGCACCACACAAGCTATGGTAAACCTAACCTTAAGCGTCTATTTTGTGACCTATGCGATAGGGCTGTTGTTTTGGGGACCACTAAGCGAAAAATTTGGACGCAAACCCATCTTGTTAACTGGGTTAGGCATTTATATGGTAGGGAGCATTTTATGTGCTATTGCATCTAATGTTGAATTTTTAATTGGTGCTCGCGCCTTACAAGCCTTTGGCGGTAGTGCCGTCACCGTAGTTGCCACTGCAATAGTCAAAGACTTATATAGCGGCCGTGAGCGTGAAAAGATCATGGCGACTATCATGTCTTTGGTCATTATTGCTCCTATGGTTGCCCCTGTACTTGGTGCATTTCTATTGAAGATAGCGTCTTGGCACATGATGTTTGTGTTCTTAAGTGTATTTGCCTTAATCGCAACTATCACTGTGTGCTGCTATCGTGAAACCTTAGAGCAGCGCTACCAAGGCTCTATTGCACGCTCATGGGGAAGGCTGGCTACCGTATTCAATAATCCAAGATTTGTTATATTGTTAATTGTTTTCTCATTAACCCCGATGGCGCTAATGGCGTTCTTAGCGGCCGGATCGTATATCTATATCAATGGCTTTGGGCTAACAGAGCAGCAATTTAGCTATGCATTCGCATTTAACGCCCTATTTGCCTCATTTGGTCCAACTATCTATATGCAGGTATCAAAGCGAGTTTCCACCCAGACCATTATTACGGCCTGCTACTTGTTCATTTTCCTATTGGGGATACTCACGGTTACCATAGGTCATACTTCACCATGGATATTTGCCTTCATTGCTGCGCCTCTCACTATGGCGATTATCACCACTCGAATTCCCGGCACCAATTTAATGCTTGATCAACAAGATAAAGACACTGGTTCTGCGGTTGCTATCATACAATTTACCGGCATGATGTCGGGCTCTCTAGGTATGATGCTAGTCTCCATTCGACCGCATGCCTTGATAGCGGATCTCGGTATCATTCAAATCAGCGTTGGCTTAGCCGGTTTAATTCTATGGTTATTGGTAAGAAATCGAGATTTTGTGGTGAATAACCTATTTAACAACCAGAAATGACAACCGACTATATTCAGACTCACCTAAATCACCTTAAAAGCCTTGAGCAGGTATTTGAGTTTCTTGAGGTTGAGTTTGATAGCAAGTTTCTCAATCAGTACCGTGAACCGCTAACCAAGCGGTTCAACGGCTATCTGTTAATAGCCAAACCAGATGATTGGTTTGCAACACGTAGAGCACTTAGAAACGCCTACTGCAAGGTACAAAGAGGACGCCTTGACCCGCATACACGCTCAGCTTGTCGAGGATGCACCTCTTGCCTGCGTCGCTAATTACGCCCCCTTTCATTTAGCAAATGAAACACCTAATGCTCAATAATATCAATTGGTTAAGCATTTGATATTATTAAGGGTAGCTCTAATAGATTGCCCACAGTTAGATTGGGGAAACAGTTCCAATCCATAGAGGTATTAAGCCGATTTCGTTGCACCCATACCGAATTAATCCCGACATTTGTTGCTCCTGTCACATCAAATGAATGGCTAGAGATCAACCAAGCTTGGTTGTTGGCGATAGCCATTTGCTCAATCAAGTGCTGATATACTTTAGAGCTTGGCATCAAACACCCAACATCTTCACAACTGATAACTTTCTGAAAATAATGGGATAACCCTGCTTGCTCTAGCAGCATTCGTAGGTTGCTCTGCTCCCCATTAGAAAAGGCCAGCATATGGATACCAGCTTTAGATAACTGCTCTAGAGCTGGCAGTACGTCAGGAAACGCAGATAAGCTAAGGTATTCTTGCATCAGCATGTTCTTTTGATGAGATGAAAGTGCCATCTGATGTACCTTGCAGGCATACTCCAACGCATCTAAAGCACATTGGGTAAAGGGTTGGTAGTGATCTACCACACCACGGCGATAAGAATACTCTAATTGTTTGTTAAGCCAGGTTTGACTAAAGTGCCACGCTTTATTACCTATCCAGTTCTCAAGCAATTGCGTAACACCCTGCGTGTCAATCAAAGTACCATATACATCAAACGCTAAGGTTTTTGTCATTTTTGCTTCCTTGCAACTATTAGGCACTCGATATGTCACTATTTTGAATACCCCTGTTAACTATTCTAGGAAAAAGATAAGCAAAAGCAATTAGTTACAAGCAGAGTTTACTGCTTGTTCTTGAAATTAAGTGATGATAGCTATCGCTCTAAAGAATAATAGCAAGCCCATGATCTATCTATGACGTTACTCACAACCCTTAAGCATATTCGGTATATTTATTAACAGCCAACTACCAACAGTGGATATAAATTCATATCTAAATAAACAAAAAACCAGGTAAAAAATTACTGGGTATCGACACCGCTCTATTATTCAGATCGTTAACTAACATCACTTAATTTATTCCGCGACTTGCCATCATCTTGAAATAATTATCGCAAAATCATACGCAACCACTTTCACTTAATAGTCATTTTCAGGCGTTATTTACCCCAGAAAACAACATAATACCTCTATAAATCAATAACTTAATACACTTAAAAAATGTAATGGTATTTATTAGATCTAGATCAAATATATAGCAAACAGGTCTTTATGCAGTTAAAAATCCACGTAAGATCAAAATTGTAAGAAAATATTTCAATTTTATAAGAAATACTTTCTCCTAAGAATTAATTAAAGGAAATGGAACGATGTCTAAGGATACATCTAAGTTTAATCGCAGGGACTTTCTCAAGGGTGGTGCTGGCGTTGCTGTAGCTGGTATCAGCTCTGGTTTATTCTCAACTCAAGCTTCAGCGCACAATTTAGAGCATACTATCTCTAAACTTTCTCGACATTCTGCTGATAACGACTTTTGGATGAGAGTAAAAAATCAGTTTTCTCTTAATCGCGATAGTGTCTATATGAACGTAGGTAGCACAGGCTCAATGCCTACCGACGTCATTAAGGCATATGACAAAAATAATAAGATCGTTGCTGAAAATCCATGGGATATGGATGACAAGTTTGGCTCATGGCCTTACATGAATGGTATGGTTGCCGATATTGCTGCTGGATTTGGCGCAAACGAGGATGAGTTAGTACTGAGCCGTAATACCACAGATGGTATGGCGACCATTCTCAATGGGTTAGACTTTAAACAAGGTGATGTGATCATCACAACCCACCACGAACATATCGGTGCCACTTCTTCTCTACACGTAGTTAAAGAGCGTTTTGGGGTTGAGGTTTATGAAGTCGAAATCCCTGTGTATACCGGAGAAAAAGATCTGACCCAATCAGATTATATTCGCGCATTCCGTAAAGCGATTAGACAATTTGGTGATCGCGTTCGCCTAGTTGCTTTCTCACATATCCCATACAAAACAGGTACAGCGCTACCCGCTAAAGAGATCTGCCGACTCGCTCGTCGTCATCGTATCCCTACCTTAATTGATGGTGCGCATGGTATCGGCATGCTAGACCTTGACTTCCATGATCTCGATTGCGATTTCTATGCCGGTTCAGGGCATAAATGGCAGTGTGGTGCTGGCGCAACTGGCATTCTATATATCAAAGATAACGCCACTCGACTTGAAGAGTTTTGGCCAGATGACCGTAAGCCTTTATACTTTATCAACTCATCTTTAGCTGCCAGTGCTGATACCTTAGGTGCCAGACTTGCGGCGCAGTATGTTGGTAATGACAACTACCCTGCAAAACAAGCGTTAACCGACTCTTGTAAAATGTGGGATAGTATTGGCCGTGCTCGTATTCAGGAGCGCGTGCTAGATCTTAGTAGTTTGTGTAAAGAACAGCTGGCTCGTAAAATACCACAAGGCACTCTTTTCACTTCTCCACGTCGTGAATTATCAAGTGGCTTAACCACCTTTAATCCATTTAGTAATTGGAGCGATGAAGATCGCTTAAATGAGTTCCGTGACCGTCTGCGTGAAGATTACGGCTATATCATCCGTACTACGGAGTTCTTGATGCATAAGGATTCAACTGAGAAAACTTACGTGCTACGTATCTCTACTCATTTATTCCATGATGAAAACGATGTGAAGGGCTTAGTTAAGGCAATGGCACACCTTACTCGCCATATGGCTTAACTAAAGACACTCGTCAGCACATAGCTGGCGAGTGCTTCAATACTGTGACGACAGAAATATGAACAGAAAATTCAAAACCCTATTCAGCCTTATTTGTTGGCTGACAATTGCCTTAGTTATTGGCATTAAACCTGCTTTTTCTCGAGACCTTGAGCAAATAAAAAAAGCCGGTGTTCTTCGTCATATTGGCATCCCTTATGCCAACTTTGTAAATTATATTAACAAGGACGAACTCAACTCAGTACATGGCTTAGATGTTGAGATGATGCAAGGATTTGCAAAATATTTAGGTGTTGATTACCAATTTGTTCCAAGTACTTGGGGCACAGCCTTTGGTCAACTAACTGGCCGAGAAGCGGTTTTTAAACATAACGCCATCCAGTATGGTGATAATGTAGCAATAACCGGGGATATCATCTCCAATGGCGCCACTATACTACCTTGGCGAAAGCAGTTAGTTGACTTCTCAGACGACTACTTTCCATCTGCGGTATGGTTGGTTGCTCGCTCAGACTCAAGCCTAACTCCAATTAAGCCCAGCGGTTCAATTGAGCAAGATATTAAACAGGTTAAGGCGATGATGCGTGGGCACGACGTATTAGCTATGGAGCAAACTTGCCTCGACCCACATCTGTATCAGCTGCATAAAACAGGAGCTAACATAATCCTTCCTGAGCATGCGCGTAAGCTTAATGAAATGGTACCGGCAATCCTAAATCACGATGCTGAAAGTACACTACTTGATGTGCCTGACACCTTGATAGCACTAGAGAAATGGCCTGGTGAGATCAAAGTAATTGGACCGGTTTCAAGCCCACAACGTATGGCTGCTGGGTTTCGTAAAGACTCACCAAAACTGCGTGAAGCCTTTAATCAGTATCTAAAACAGATAAAGAAAGACGGTACGTATAACCACCTAGTTGAAAAATATTACCCATCCGTGTTCTATTTTTACGGTGACTACTTTGCAACACCAGAGCAGTAATTAAATGACCCGCAAGCTAAGCTTTAGTAATAAAAATGCGATTATAATTGGTGGCTTCCTTTTGGGAGCCTACCTGTTGTTGATGATTACGGTCACCAACGCAGGTCAAAACCGATTAAAAGAGTCTCAATCTAATGAGCTTAGCTTAAAGGTTAATAGTTATTCAGAATCCCTTACTTATCTTTTTAGCTCTTTAAAGAAGGATATCAAAGAGGCGGAGCACCATAAGAGTACCTTTACATTCTTTGCTAACTTAGCCTCTGGAATGTCAATGGAGTATGGCCTTGGAGCGAGCCTATTCCAATTAAAACAAAACCTTGTTAGCCATACCAAACCAGACCTTAAGCAACAAACCCAGCCCTACTTTAATCGGTTGCTTATGGTGGGGGTTAACGCCAAGGTTAACGCCAAGGTTATCGCGGATTCTAATCCTAAGTTACCTTTTGATACCGGCTCTATTCCATTTAAAAAGCTCTCTCAATCCACACCAACGATAGATGCCACCTTTAAAGGTAATCTTCTGATTATCAGGGTAATACAGCCGGTTTATTATAACGGCGATTTAGTTGCGGCTATCGTAGGGTACGTCAATGATGACATTCTCACTCGCCTGCTAACTAACCAAGAAAGCGTAAATCGAGCCAGTCGCTTAGACCTTGCTACAAATGATGGGGTATACCCCATTTGGAACACCTTAGATACAGATACAACCGATGCCTATGAGCATATTTCGTATAGTACCCTCTCGTTTGAGCAAAAGGTAAAGGGCACGCCATTTTATCTTCATGCATGGTTCGAGCCCCTTTCTGAGCAACAAATTATTACCTCTACTTGGTTTACGATCGCACTCTCTTTCCTTGCTGTGCCGGTTATCTTCGGTCTTTATTATGCGCTTAAGATCAACAATGCGAACATTGTATTGATTACAAAATTCGCTGAAACGAGCAAGAAAAGAGCCCTGCTAACTGAACAAAATAGCCGTCTCAAGACAGAGATTGAACGCAGGCGTTTATCAGAGCAAGAGCTCGCCTATCAAGCCACCCATGACTCTTTAACTGGGCTCGCTAACCGAAAGTCTGGGGATGAAAAGCTTCGTCAAGCTATCATCAACGCTGAGCGAAGTAATCAAAACGTCCTGATACTGTTTATTGACCTTGATAATTTTAAACAGATAAACGATACCCTAGGTCATAGCGCTGGGGATAAACTCCTACAACAGGTATCACAGCGTCTAAAAAGTGCAGTACGTAAAACCGACGTAGTGGCTCGTATTGGCGGCGATGAGTTTCTGATGGTTATCCCTAACCTGCAGTCACAAGACAACGCCAAGCTGATTGCCTCTAACCTGATGACAGTGTTTGAGAAGCCCTTTTATCTCGATAAAACTGAGTTCTTTGCGTCCTCTAGCATCGGCATGGCCATCTACCCTCAAGACGGTCAAACAACCGAAGATCTTCTTGCTCGCGCAGATATTGCTATGTATCGAGTAAAAGAGTGTGGGCGGAATGGATTTAGCTTCTACGATTCAAGCATGAACCAGGATGTGCAGCGCAATATTGATATCGATGCTAGGTTACGCAAAGCACTGTCGTTTAATGAGTTTGAGGTTTATTATCAACCGATTATCGACCTTAAAAAAGGTCAGATTGTTGGGGCTGAAGCACTATTACGCTGGACAGATAATAAGCTCGGGTTTATTTCCCCTGCTGAGTTTATTCCTATTGCTGAAAAGAATGGTCTGATTAATCAATTGGGTGAGTTTGCACTCATGACAGCTTGTACCCAAATGGCACAGTGGCAGAAGATTCGACCTTTATTGGTTGCAGTTAATGTTTCTAGTGTTCAATTTAGGCAGCACACCAGCCTACTTGAATTGATTAAGCGGGCCCTTAAAACCTCACAATTACCCGCTAACTTGCTGGATATAGAGATCACCGAAAGCCTACTTATTAATCACAATGACGATACACTGAGTCTGCTTAATCAGCTAAAAGAAATGGGTGTCCAACTCTCAATTGATGATTTTGGTACCGGTTATTCAGCCCTGAGTTATCTACAAAAATTCCCCTTCAATAAGCTTAAGATTGACCGCTCATTCCTACAAGATATGGAATCTACCCTCCCTTCTCGAGAATTAATTAACGCCATCATAGCTATGGCTGATGCATTAAATTTGAAGGTTGTTGCTGAGGGGGTAGAAACCCAATGGGATATGCATTATTTACAGAGTAAGAACTGTAGCTTTGCGCAAGGTTTCTATTTTAGCAAGCCAATCCCTGCCCAGCAGTTTGAAGAGCTATTACATAAACACTCGGTTGATCCGGAGCTATTTATCTAACATTACGCCCTGTACTTGCTTCTACGCTTAAATTACATATACTGTATAGATATACAGGTATTAAGCTATGAAAAATATTCTCGATTTACTAAAGCACAAGCAGTTGATCTGGCAAGGCTCAGAGCAAGGCTATGAGCAATCCCTACAGCCCTCTTATTTTGCTGAGTGGGATAAAAAACTTAACGGTTTACCACAATCCGGATTAATAGAGGTGCAATCCACCTCTGGTATTGGCGAGTTTCGCCTGCTCACTCCTATGCTCAAAAATAGTACTCAGCAGCGCTTAATTGTGTTAATAAATCCACCCGCAAGACCTAGCGCACACTATTTTCAATGCGAAAGTATCGACACCAATAATGTATTAGTTATTGACTCAACAGCACACATCTTATGGGCCGCTGAACAGTGCCTAAAGAGTGGGTGTTGCGCCTACGTATGCCTCTGGCACCCACAACTTGAGGTGCACCAAGCTAGGCGATTACAGGTTGCCGCAGAGCAAGGGCAAGCCTTGAGCGTGCATTTTAATCTCGATAAGCACAATCATATGTCTCTACCTTTACCTTTGAGTGTCTCATTAACCCCGAATGAAAATGGCTTAGAGGTTACCGTAAATAAGCGCAAAGGTGGCTGGCATCCAAGTGCATTTCAGGTCAATTTTCAGCATTACTGGCCTGAACTGTGTACCAATAAGCCCAATAATCAAGTCATTCCTTTTCCTTTGCATAAGCAGAAACAAGCATGAACCTTTGGCTCTATTTACACTTTCCCAGCCTGCAACTAGATAGCTTGTTCATCGAGCAGCAAGATGCTCAGCAGATTGACGCCCCTATTTGTGTGATTGATAAGCACAAGGTCATACAAGTAAATGATGCGGCTAAACAGGCAGGGATCCAACTTGGTATGGGGCTTGCTAGTGCCGCTTCCCTATCTTCTGAACTACAAGTACTGCCCTATAACCCACAATCAGAGCAACAACGGCTTCAACAAGTTGCGCAATGGCTTTACTTATATACCTCGGATATCACTCTGTTTTCAGATCAAGGACTGCTCTTAAAGGTCAGCGATATGCTCACTTTATATAGAGACCTAGACAACTATTGGAAGCTTGTATCTGAGCATTTAGATAAACTGCAACTTAGCTACCATTTTGCTACCGCATACTCCCCCTTGGCAGCCAAGTTATTAGCCGAGGCACACACTGATTGTATCGATGAAGACCACGATAACATCAAGCAACAGCTATTTAGCCAACCGTTACAAGCAACGGAGTTAAGCCAACATAACCTTGAAAAATTATCTCGACTCGGGATCCATAGCCTTGAGCAACTCCTAGCGCTTAACATGACAGATATTGCTCGACGCTTCGATATTCAAGTTGTGAATTATGTCGGGCGTTTATTGGGGCAATTCAAGCACCCAGTTCAGTTTTATCATCCTCCGGGCCACTTTTCCCAACACCTTGTTTTGCTTTATGAAATCACTCATATCGACTGGATACAAAAACCGTTAGTACAGCTATTACAACAACTTGAGCAGTTCCTAAAGCAACGCGATCATATAGCCTATGAGATAAAATTAACCTTAGAGCAAAGGGATAAAAATCAGCAGATTATCCATTTCTACTCCGCGGTTGGTGATTACCTGTGTGCAAAATGGCAACAACTCATAAAACTCAGCTTAGAGTCTATAACTTTAGATGCCCCGGTGATTGCATTAGAGCTAAGTGTTGTTCGCATGGAAGAGATACCCGCAACTCACTGTGATTTATTTGATAAACATAAACAGGCTATTTCTCCTTTAGACCTGATCTCTCAATTACAAGCCAAGTTAGGGCAAAAAACATTACATGGCATCGAGGCTACCTCAGACCCAAGACCGGAATATAGCACCCGTTATATTGAGCCTCTAACACCCTCTAAGGGAGCAGTAAATGCCAAACCAAGCTTACTTAGACCGAGCTTTATCTATCCCTCCCCCCAGCCGCTTAAACAGCGAGTCACCATCTTACAAGGGCCAGAGCGAATCAATAGTGGATGGTGGGACGGCAACAGTATCAAGCGTGATTATTTTATTGCTCGAGATGAGCAAGGGCGTTGGGTGTGGCTTTTTCGAAATCCACATCAAGAGTGGTTTATTCACGGGCTGTTTAGTTAAGGTTAGTCGCCTTAGCAAATAGCCCCAACTAACATTCAGATATCCGAATTATGCATGCATCATCTTTAAAATATGCGGAACTGTTCTGTCAGAGCAATTTTTCGTTTCTCACCGGAGCCTCTCACCCTGAAGAATTAGTTATGCAGGCGGATTTCTTAGGCTATTCTGCAATCGCCATCACCGATGAGTGCTCATTAGCAGGCGTAGTGCGTGCTCACACCGCCATCAAAAACAACCAATTAAATATCAAGCAGCTAGTCGGTAGTATGTTTTGGCTAGATCAAGAGTGTCAGTTTATTTTACTGTGCCCAAACTCTGCCGCCTATACCGAGCTGGCGCGTATTATTAGTAACGCCCGCCGCCGCAGTGAAAAGGGTCAATATCATCTTTCACAATGGGATTTATTATCTATCCAACACTGCTTGGTGATCTATATACCGCAGCATCACGACTGCGATAAAAAATGGCTCATCTGGTTAGCTAAACATCATGCTAATCGAGTTTGGATAGGAGCGCAAAGACACCTAACTGGCACCGATAAACATTATATTCGCCACTGTGAATCCTTAGCGGATACTTATCAAATTCCTATCGTCGCTTGTGGTGGTGTATTAATGCACAATGCTACTCGTTTAGCCCTGCAACACACCTTAACGGCGATAAAGCAAGGTACAAGAGTTGAAGATGTACGTGAGCACCTACTTACCAATGCAGAGCGATCATTACGTAGTAAAGATAAGCTCAACAAGCTATATCCATCACAATGGCTCGTTGAGAGTCATTATATCGCTGAGCGTTGTCACTTTGACCTAGCCAGCCTTGGATACCAGTATCCAGCAGAAATAGTGCCGCAGCCTCTCACCCCAAACCAATACCTAAGACAGCTTGTTGAACAAGGAAAGCAAACTCGGTTTCCTAATGGTGTTCCACAAGCAGTACAACAAATCATAGAGAAGGAACTGACATTAATTGAACAGCTCAATTACGCACACTTCTTTTTGACCATTCATGATGTAGTGATGTTTGCCAAAGATAAAGGCATTCTTTATCAAGGCCGAGGATCTGCGGCTAATTCAGTCGTATGTTACTGCTTAGAAATAACCTCTGTCGACCCTAGGCAGATCTCGGTTCTATTTGAACGCTTTATCAGTAAAGAGCGCAATGAACCGCCAGATATTGATGTGGATTTTGAGCACCATAGACGCGAAGAGGTTATTCAGTACATCTATCACAAATATGGTCGTGAGCGAGCAGCTCTGGCCGCTACCGTGATCCGTTATCGCCTTAAAAGCGCAATTCGAGAAGTCGGAAAGGCACTCGCTATCGATGAAACGCAGCTCGATTTTTTTATCAAGAATATTAATCGCAGAGACAAGGGGCTGAATTGGCAAGCTCAGATTATGGAGCTAGGCCTTAAGCCGGACTCACTCAAGGGCAAACACTTTATTGCACTAGTCAATGAAATCATCGGCTTTCCTCGTCACCTGTCACAACATGTGGGGGGATTTGTTATCTCTGCCGGCCCGTTATATGAATTAGTACCAGTAGAGAATGCCTCTATGCCTGAACGTACTATTATTCAATGGGATAAAGACGACTTAGAAAGCCTAGGCTTACTAAAGGTTGATGTATTGGCTCTTGGAATGCTCAGCGCTATTCGACGCTGCTTTCAGCTTATAGCTCAGCACCATCAGCGCCATCTTAGTATCGCTGACATTACGCGCATGCAAGATGATCCAAAGGTATATGGCATGCTACAAAAAGCAGACACGGTGGGGGTATTCCAGATCGAGTCTCGAGCACAGATGAGCATGCTACCAAGATTAAAACCTCGCTGCTATTACGATTTAGTGATTCAGATAGCGATAGTTAGGCCTGGCCCAATACAAGGCGATATGGTTCATCCCTACCTAAAAAGACGCGATGGCATTGAAAATATCACCTATCCTTCCGCAGAGGTTAAGGATGTTTTGAGCCGCACTCTAGGGGTGCCTATCTTTCAAGAGCAGGTTATAAAATTAGCCATGGTCGCGGCAGGGTTCAGCGGTGGAGAAGCCGACCAACTGCGCCGTGCGATGGCTGCATGGAAAAAAAATGGCGACTTAATTCGTTTTAGGGATAAGCTTGTATCTGGAATGCTAGAGCGAGGCTATTCTCTGGAATTTGCCGAACGTATCTTCCAACAAATCTGTGGCTTTGGTGAATATGGCTTCCCTGAAAGCCACTCGGCCTCATTTGCAGTACTCGCCTATTGCTCAGCATGGCTGAAGTATTATTACCCTGCGGAATTTTATACCGCACTGTTAAATAGCTTACCTATGGGGTTTTACTCGGCCTCGCAACTTATTCAGGATGCTAAAAGGCACCAAGTTATAGTGCACCCTATCTGTATCAATGCCTCTCAAGATGAGCACTGCATCATCAAGGTGCAAGGTCAGCACCACATTCAACTTGGTTTAACAATGATTCGAGGCTTATCGACATTAACTCGTCAGCAACTACTAAGCTCAAGGCCACCGCAAGGGTTTCGGCACATACAGCAACTTAAAACCCTTGGTATCAGCAAGCAGCAACTACAACTACTGGCATCTGCAAACGCGCTACATTCGTTAAGTGGCAATCGCTATGTAACCCGTTGGCAGTTAATGGACTCAGCTACTGAACTGCCATTATTTAAGGACGTTATACACAGCCCTGATGCGGAAGGATCACAGAACTATCCCTTTACCGTCAATGCATATGATGAACTAATTGAAGATTACACCTCTACAGGGGTATCGCTATCGCAACATCCCATTACCTTGCTTGATAGCCAAAATAAATTAGGCCGCTTTACACGCCAGAATCAACTACAGACCTTAAGCCAGCATAGTATGGTAACCGTTGTTGGGTTAGTAACAGGTAGACAGTCCCCTGCAACTGCTGCAGGGGTCACTTTCTTCACCCTTGAAGACGATACTGGCAATATTAATGTGGTGGTATGGCAAGCTACTGCCCGAATGCAAAAACAAGCCTATCTCACATCAAAGGTATTGAAAGTAAAAGGAATTATAGAAAAGGAGGGAGATGTAATACATATTATTGCAGGTAAATTAATTGACCTTAGTGAGGCGTTTACAACACTCTCTAGTCAGTCTAGAGATTTTCATTAAAATAAATAATGGAAATATAGATTCATCAAACATAGCTTATTACAACTACTAAATCTAAATTAAATATTCTATATTACACATTAGCTTACTATCTGTGTCGTTATGTAATGAGAAAACCTATCCATCAAAAAACATTTGTATTTTCATTACTCTCTTTATGCTTATCAACATCAGCTCTAGGTGCAGGCTTTAGGCAGCATGGCGCTCATGTGCACGGCTATGTGACATATAATATTGCCCAAGACCATAACCAGTTAATCATTGATATATTTTCTCCGGGAATGGATATTGTCGGTTTTGAACATGACCCGAAAACCACTCAAGAAAAGCAAGCTATACAAAGAGCTATGGAGCTATTTAAAGATTACAGCTCTATTATTGATATTCCATCCCAAGCTCAATGCTCAATAGCAAGCAATAATACCAATATAATAAAATCATCACCAAACGATATTTTATCTAAGAAAGAGAACGGTAAAATACATAACCCCTTTGTCGATCATAGTACCCATGCTAACTTTGAGATTGAATATCTATTTAATTGTGATAATCCAGAACAATTAAACACCATAAGCACCTATTGGTTTCAACACTTCCCAGCTACCAAATTCATTACAGCCAATCATATTACGGACTTAAAACAAGGCGCTGATGAACTGAGTAAAAACCAAACCAAAATTCATATAAACTGATAAAAAACAAAGCCACCTTAAAGGTGGCTTTGTTTTTTTATTCTAATTAACTTTTAAGAGAAAATAGGTGATACACCGTAGCTTGGAACCACAATCAATAATACACCAATTGTAATCAAGAGCAGACCCGCTAAGCTGCGGGCTAATGCTGGCATTACGGCGCTCATTCCTGTGGTTGATGCTTTGGTATAATATTGAATTATCTTACGTCCTGACACGGTCAAAAAAGCAATAGTTGACGTGGTAATTGCTGTCCCAATGGACATTAGAAAAGTGCCAATCACCCCAACCCAATATAAATTGGTTAAATGGGCAAAGAACAGTACTAATATCGCACCGGAGCACGGTCTTAAGCCAATACTCAAAATAATCATAATATATTCTTTAGGCTTAGATATATTATTAAGCTCTGTGGCGTCTGCCGAGTGTTTGTGGCCACAACCACAGTCAGGTCCATGGGTATGTGTAGACTTAGCAGATACGTAGAGTCGCTTAACTGCGCTGTATATTAACTGAGCCCCTAGCACAACGACGACTACGCCACTATATACTGCAAAATCTGATACCGTTGCATTTAACTCACGCATGGTTTGATGAAATATAAACACAAATGCAGACACTAGGGTTACTGCAACGACTGCTTGCACAAGTGCCGAGCAGATCGTAATAAATATACCTGATTTAAACTGGGTATTATTTGTTGCAAGATACGTACTTACTACTACCTTTCCATGGCCGGGACCTAAAGCGTGCAATATTCCATATAGAAAGCAAACACCCAAGATAATCAAAGTCGCATGACTATCTCCGTTGTAGAACTGTTCAGTTAAGTAATCAAGGGACTCTTTTTGAAAGTGAATACTATTAATTAAAATAGTTGGCCATAGGTACCATAAAACAGCGACAACTAACGATAAAGAGATACCGATGCAAAGCATAGGTTTGGCCAAACTTTTAGGTTGCTCAACAACCTCTAGCGGCGTTATTTTATTAATTTTCATTAAAGTTAAGACCCACAACTAAATTTAATGGCTTGAGTGAATACTTTGCCTAATTGATAATCAGGGTTCGCATCCATAGGAATGGTCATTGCTCGGTTAACTTGAGCTGGTGTTGGGTGTGGTTTTATTAACGATGATGTACATTCAGCTGCCATCGTTTTAGAGAACTGAAAATCAGACAATGATTTCCACGACATATCGACATAATATGTCGGATCAAAGATCCTTAAATATAGATCTTTTCCATCAAACAGATAAGGTTTTTTAAGCAGTAGAGTAAAGCTTAATATTGCTTTTCCTTTCTCAACCTTTAATACCGAATGCGTTACTTTTTGATAATCAAATGAGTGTTTATCCGCATCCAAATTAGTAAAGTAATGTGAAGGTACCATATTATCTATTACTGACTTAGATATAGATTGCAGCGTCTGCTTACGATGCTGCGCTGACATATCCTCACCATCGAGCAAATAGGCAGTAGTCATCCTATCAAACGTCCACTCCATCTTAAAACCATCGACAGTTTTGTCCTTGCCAATAACCTGAGTTTTTATGTCTATCCAAGAATGTGGATGGGCCCATACTGAGCTAGAAAAAACTACAGCTATCAGAGATAGGAGATAGAATCGAAATTTTTGTTTGATAGGATTTCTCATATGGCTACTTACTTCATGCTGTTCGCTATTGCATTCACATTATGTTGGAATGCTTTAACATATGTATCTGCTTCGCTAGATACTGACAATGCTTCTGGGTAAAGTTTACCACCGTCTTTAGCACCCGCCGCGTCTGCAATCTGTTTAACCAGTCTTGAATCAGTCTGATCTTCCATAAAGTAAGTATCTACTTTCTCTGCTTTAATCTGATTAATCAGCTGCGCAACATCTTGTGTGCTCGCTTCAGACTCTGTTGAGTAACCTACTGGTGCTAGGAATTCAACACCGTACTCAGCGCCAAAGTAACCAAATGCATCATGGCTAGTTAGAACCTTACGTTTTTGCTTAGGAATGGCATTAAAGGTTTGCTTAGCCCAAGCATCTAGTTGTTGTAGCTGCTTGATGTACTGCTCACCATTTTGTTTAAAATAGCTCGCATCTTCTGGGTCAGCTTCAATCAATGCGTTCATAACATTGGTTGCGTAAGTCACGCCGTTTGCCATGCTATTCCATGCATGCGGGTCAACCATCTTTTCACCATCGTCAATCATGCTACGGCTTTGAATACCAGTCGATGCAGTAATAACCTCACCCTTATAACCCGATGCTTTTACTAAACGATCCTGCCAACCTTCAAGCCCTAACCCGCTCACAAATACTACATCTGCTTTATTAAGGGTAACGCTGTCTTGCGGCGTAGGAGAAAAAGCGTGCGCATCACTTCCTGGGGCAATGAGTGTCGTTACTTGAACGTGCTCACCACCAACTTGCTGCACAATATCGCCTAAAATAGAGAAGCTAGCTACAGCATTTACAGTGCCAGCCATAGCGGCACTACTTGATACTAACGCAAACGTCACACCGGCTAATTTAAGGGCTTTCATAATGTCATCCTAAATAAAGTTATTGTCTAAATATTCCCTTTTTACTTCCAAAGAAAATAGACAGTAGAAAAATAAGTGTTGCAACTAATATTATTGCGGGCCCTGCTGGAATTGACTGATACCACGACCAGGCCAAGCCAAGCAATGAGCTAATAACCCCGAATGTAATCGATATCCCAATCATGCTAGGTAATCTATCCGTCCAGCATCGAGATGATATTGCGGGCAACATCATCAAACCAACCGACATCAAGGTGCCTAGCACTTGAAATCCGGCAATAAGGTTTAATACCACTAACCCCATAAACAATGCATGTATCCACATTGAATAGCGACTAGAGTAAATAGAGAAAAAACTGGCGTTAAATGACTCATATACAATTGCGCGGTAAAAAACAGCGAGTATTAAAAGTGTAATAGTCACCACTACACCAATAAATATGAGTGCGCTATTGTCGACGGCTAATAACGAACCAAATAATAAGTGGATAAGGTCAATGCTGTTCTTACGCAAAGAGACTAAAACAACCCCTAACGCTAGAGAACCAAGATATAGACCTGCAAAGGTTGAATCCTCATTTAGCTTAGCCCTGCTACTGATCCAACTAGAGGCTAAGGCAATAAACAGCCCTGCAAAAAAACCACCTAATCCCATAGAAAGCAAGGACATACCAGAAACTAAGTACCCTATTGCAACGCCTGGTAATACAGCATGCGACAACGCATCACCAACCAAACTCATGCGTCTTAACAGTAGGAAAATACCTAAAGGTGGCAAGCTAAATGATAGTATTATGCAAGCTAATAACGAGCGTCGCATAAAGCCAAATTGGAGATATGCATCAAATATATGAATAGACATTATTACCCGATAACCTTGCCTAAATTTTTATTCTTATAAAAACTAACCTTATTAGTTTCAAATTGAATAATGTTTGAAAAATAATGATCTACCAAGTCTTTATCATGCAGTACTGCGGCGATAGTTTTTCCTTGTTGATGGAGTTCAACAATAAGTTGCAGTAATATTTTCTGAGTTTCTTGGTCAATACCTGTAAATGGTTCATCCATCAGCATTATCGAGGCATCTTGCACCAACATTCGCGCAAACAGCATGCGTTGAAACTGACCGCCAGATAAAAGACTAATGCTTTTCTTTGCTAGGTCTGTAATTCCCGTCTGCTCTAAAGCGAAATAGACTCGTGCTATATCTTTTTTAGATAACCTTCCCATAATGCTCTTACGCGGCCAACATCCCATAGAAACAACTTCGAATACGTTGATAGGAAAGTCCCTATCAATATTAGAATGTTGGGGCAACCAAGCAATATCTCTTTGGCATTCGTTCTTCCAATCGATCTCACCCGATATCGACGGAATAAGGCTACACAATGTCTTTAGCAATGTGGTTTTTCCAACCCCATTGGGGCCAATAATAGCGGTCAGATCCCCTTTCTTAATATCACCAGATATCGTGTAAGGGATAGGGTTATTTTGGTAGCCAACAACTAAATTAGTAACTGATATCATGGCAGAGAGACCGCCCAACGGATGCCAAGCCATAAAACAAGTAGTATCAAGCTTGAAAAGCCGACACGCGCAAGGGCTGACATAGATATTAGATACTTAGCATAGTAATCACTACGCCTTAATTGATTGGTCATAAAACTTCTTACCTCTATTTGCGATACATTGTAACATATCGATGCGCATAGTATTTCACCACTGCGAATTATAATTCACAACACCCCTTCCATATAAACGACTTATATTATTGATTTAAAAAGAAAAATAACGAAGTTACTCATATTGTGAATATTACTTTTACTTTTTGAGTGGTGGGTTTCTAGTTGTAACTCTATCTAATTAAATCAATAAAAAAGGGTATGCATCATCTAGATGCATACCCTTATATTGGTGCTCATTAACGTTACATTATTTAAGCAAACGTCTCAGTTCTTATCGTTACTTTGAGAAGTTCTGAGTCAAGAAGTCAATCCCTGTTCCACCGTTTGCTGTAACCATTTTGAATGATAACCCAGTCGAATTTACCCAACTTGCCATTTCATTCTGGCAATGCCCTGCATGCCCTGCAAAGCTGTTAGCTCCAGCATTATTAAAGGTGGTACTGCTAGGGTTTGCATCTTTAACAGTAGAGTAACCGTATACCGCTTTAAGCGCCCCGCTAAATGGTGCAGAGCCAGTAGTAAATGCATTTTGAGTTTGACCATGCTGTTCAAAGTGCCCTATCTGATTTTTCTGCTGTTGCAGTACGGTATTATCCATTGCGTAGTTATATTCACGCTCACCCCAAGCAACAGGAGAGGCCGCCGATTGCATTCCCGCAGGGAAGCCTGAACCATGCCCTTCACAATAACGCTTCACTGAACGTGCGCAGTTAGATGCAATAATCGTCTGCTGTTTTTGGCTATTAAGGTCTAATCCCTGCGGTATATTGACGATTCGACACCACTTAGGACTTGCAGGAGCGCCACCAGGCTGACTACCAAATACAGTACCAGCAAGCAGTTTCGATTGATTTAGGGTGTTAAAGTCCACCATGCCAGCTGGAATTTGGTTGTATTTAATGCGGCCATTTTCAAGCTTTAAGAAATCTTTACCTGCGCTCTGAGCGCCAGCCTTCCACTGCTCAAGCCACGCCGTACCAAACTGGCTTTGGATATCGCTTTCAATGGCGGAAAGTAGAATTTGATTCGGTTTAAGGCTCGTATGAGTAGTTAGGTCGGTAATGGTTCCGGAATCAACGACGAAGTTAGCATCAATATGTGCATGTGCGAAGTTATAGGAAAACACCTTCGGATTAGTCACTTTGCAGCCACCTGAATATTTATATTCGGTCAATGTACCATCGATGGTCATGCCTTTATTATCGACCACTACCGTCATAGGTAAAGAGCCATAGCAATGCCACTCTTCCGTATGTTTGGTTTTGGCACCGGTATCAGACAAAGTAACAGCATGATCCCCTTCAAAGGTTACTGCTTGCTGCTGAGCTTTGGCTGGTAATTTGGCAAACACTCCGGCTTTTAATACCTTAGCAATCCCATCACTCATACCTGCACTAATGTTTTGTGGCGTAATTTTGTCTTGAGTTGAAAAGAAATAAAGACTGTCTAAGGCGTTATATAGTGGTGAATCGCTACTAAATGCAAAGCCCTGACCCGCAGAACCAACATAGTTATTGATTTGTTTTTGCTGGTCGGCAGACAAATTGGACTTTGGTTTTGAGTCATCAATGTTTCCATTACATGCACTTAAAACCAAGATACTAGACACAACAGCGGTTAACTTTAATAGCTTCATATTCACCCCATTTAACTAAACGAGTTAAATTCTAATGCAAAATAACGCATTATGAAGCTATGTTCTCATATTTGACTATTATCAAAAAAACCGCCTCATATCAGGCGGTTTTGGCTTTTTTGAGGTGAAATATCGTCCGTTTTACGCTCGTTTATGGTGGATGGATTTACGCACTTTTTTATCATGGATCATATCTTGATTCATATCTTGGCTTTGATATGACTCCTGCATATCCTTGCTACTCGACATTTCATTTTCATCTGTAGTGCGTACTCTTTCAGTGCTACTGCCTGATCGATTCTCAGCAAGTAAAGTGGGAGTATTTCCCGTTAGCGTACTTTGTGACAAAGGAGCATCGCTTGCCGAAACTGCAGGTGCGAATGCCACTACCAGTAAAGATAAAAGTGTAATTTTAATGTTCATATGAACGCCCTCCTTAAACTAGGTTAAAGCTTTGAGCGTCCCTATAGTTTAGTACTGCTACGTTTGAATGCCAAAGAAACTGCCTGTGACATTAGCTCACGCCTAGAATTAGGGACTGGTATTAAATACGCCAGCAATCAAAAAAAGATCAAATATGACGCCTGTATAGCACTAATTTGTGCCACTTCCTCAATGAGACCTAGATCACCCAATAAAAACCCGCCATAAAGGCGGGTTCGAAAAACGGCTAACAGTTAGCTATCGTCTTCAGTAAAGTTGGTTGGTAAGGTCTCTTTCATCTCATTCCAGATTTGAGCACTCTCCATACCGTAGCGACGAATTACAGCGGGGATCTTATCACGCTGCCCTTGCTCACAAATCATCAATAGTTCTTTATAGAAGGCAATCGCGAGATCTCGCGCCGCAGGGTTAGAGAAGTAATATGCTCCAACTCGATCATAAAGCTTACGCAGACCATTAAATATCAAACCATATATCTGGTTTCCTGAGTGGAAAGCCAGACGTTGGAACAACATATAGTCGTAGTAGTTAAAGGTTTTAGCGATCAGAATTTCATTACGCTTAAACTCATCTTTTTCATTGTCTTCTTTAACGTTTTGAGCAATTTTATTGGCAAACTCAAAGCTTTCCATAAACGCAGCATGAGATTCAGCCGCCATTAAGGCTTCACATGAATCGATAACGCGATGAATAGTCGCTTCTGATTGTTCTTTATTTACTTTAAATGCATAACGCATAAAGATAGGGCTGATATTACTGCGTGCAGCAAGCAAGCTTTCAACAATACCGGTTGCATTGTCTGCATCCAATGTCATTAAGGTATCCAAAATATGCAAACCAGAGGTTTCCATGAACTGGTTTACCTTAGTTGGCTTACCGTGTTGGATAGTCAGCCAACCATCACGAGCAAGGCGTTGTAAAACTTCACGCAATGTAGTTCGAGTTACCCCTATAAGCTCTGAAAGCTCACGTTCAGCAGGAAGAATAGAACCTGGAGCAAAGCGACCATTCCAGATACTTTCAATAATGTATTTTTCTGCAAAACCCGCAGGGCTCTTTGCCTTAATGACCATAGATAGGTTTAATTTTTTGATTCAAATTAAACTCATCATACCACTTACGTCCCCAATATTTAAGCCAAGTCCGATGAAGTTGTGAGTTAAATCATTCCGATATGGTCAATATTATTCAAGATGATGGGTAACCATAGCTCGCTAAACATTTACCCTACGCATAAAATCTTACGATGTTTAGCACTACTCAACCCACAAACACCAGTCATGGCATTTATTTGCATAATAAAAATTAGTTTACTAAACTAAAAAAATACCGACAACACTTAAAAATCAATCAGTTACAGCAACTTAGTTCATATGAAACAGAAACAGTACATTGTGAGAATCAACCCCTCATCAGGACAAGCATATACTGTATTTTTCTCTGCATATAATAAAAGTTTTGCTATGTTTTATTCAGTAACAAGATCGAGGTCACGCTATGTTATTGACTCACTGTTTTATCCGCGTAAAGTTGCGCCGATAAGTGTAAATATTGAGCCAAAGAATCACCTCTTTTGCTAACTAAATTGGCACTTGAGAATGTTAAGCCTAGAAGAGAACAATTATGCCATTAAGTTTAGGAAATGCTTTTGTTAAGAATTTTCTTGGTAAGGCACCAGACTGGTACAAAGTTACTATCGTTGCCTTCCTAATAATCAACCCTATCGTATTCTTTTATATAGACCCATTTGTTGCCGGTTGGCTGTTAGTGGTTGAATTCATATTTACCTTAGCTATGGCACTAAAATGCTACCCGCTACAACCAGGGGGGTTGTTAGCAATAGAGGCGATAGCTATTGGTATGACCACACCCGAGCTTGTCAAACACGAGCTGGTAGCCAATATAGAGGTTCTACTACTATTGGTATTTATGGTCGCTGGCATCTACTTTATGAAGCAGCTGCTTCTATATATCTTCACTAAAATACTGCTTGGCATTCGCTCTAAGATCCTTCTTTCTGTTGCATTTTGTGCAGCATCTGCTTTTTTGTCAGCCTTCTTAGATGCCTTAACCGTTATCGCTGTAGTTATTGCCGTAGCCGTTGGGTTTTATTCTATCTATCACAAGGTTGTTTCTGGCAAAGGCAATGTGAGTAATCACGACCATACCAAAGATGATGGCCTTAATGAGTTAACCCGTGAAGATTTAGACGACTATCGCGCTTTCTTACGCTCGCTACTCATGCATGCTGGTGTCGGTACAGCCTTAGGCGGAGTAATGACCATGGTGGGTGAGCCGCAAAACCTAATCATTGCCGATCAGGCTGGATGGGAGTTCGGTGAGTTTATCTTACGTATGCTGCCCGTTACCTTACCGGTTCTGTTTATGGGGCTGCTTACTACGGCATTTGTCGAAAAATTCAAGATCTGTGGCTATGGTGCACAGCTACCTGAACACGTACGCAATATTCTGGTGACTTACGATCAAGAGCAAAAGCAGCGCCGCACTAAGCAAGATGTGGCTAAGCTTTGGGTGCAGGGCGCAATCGCAGTGTGGCTTATTATTGGTCTTGCGTTCCACTTGGCTGCCGTTGGGCTTATTGGCCTATCGGTGATTATCTTTGCCACCGCATTTACCGGTATTATTGAAGAGCACGCCTTAGGAAAAGCCTTTGAAGAGGCGCTGCCCTTCACTGCCTTACTAACCGTATTCTTTGCGATTGTAGCCGTTATTATTCAACAAGACTTGTTTGCTCCTATTATCGATGCTGTGCTTGCAGTTGAAGACCAAAACTCACAGCTGGCGCTATTCTATGTTGCTAACGGCTTGCTCTCTATGGTGTCTGACAACGTATTTGTCGGAACGGTATACATTAACGAGGTAAAGGAAGCCCTCGTTAGCGGAGTAATTGATCGCCAACAATTTGACTTGCTCGCAGTGGCTATCAATACCGGAACCAACCTACCATCGGTTGCCACACCGAATGGACAAGCGGCGTTCCTATTCTTGTTAACCTCAACTCTTGCGCCATTAATACGACTATCTTACGGTCGTATGGTGATTATGGCTTTCCCATATACTATCGTATTGGCTATCGTTGGTATGATTGGCATCATGTTCTTCTTAGAGCCTATGTCAGCCATGTTTTTAGATATGGGGTGGATAGGTAATAACCCAATTCCAATAGATAATGCCGTTATACCCGTAGTGCATCATTAACTACAGCTGTGGTAGCTAGGGTTTGTCACGCCGTTTTCGCTGGAACTTTTCAGTAAATGCGCTGACTAACTGAAAAATCTATAAACCGGCGTTTACTCGCTGGTTTTTTATTTTTAAA
Source organism: Vibrio gallicus (assembly GCF_024346875.1). NCBI lineage: Bacteria > Pseudomonadati > Pseudomonadota > Gammaproteobacteria > Vibrionales > Vibrionaceae > Vibrio > Vibrio gallicus. The sequence goes on along the minus strand of NZ_AP024871.1, from coordinate 676,580 downwards.
CTGTCTACTTGGCTACGCCCATAACAAATTTGTTAGGAAATTCTAATGCTCGATTATCTTTATCAGTTCTCTCGCAATCGACTTGCATGGTTATTGCTGCTACTCATGGTCACAGGCTTTGAACTGTCTGCACTCTACTTTGAGCATGTCATGCTACTTGCACCATGTGTCATGTGCATCTACGAGCGTGTCGCTATGGTGGGTATTTCTAGTGCCGCGATTATTGGCCTTATTAACCCCAAAAAACCACTGCTTAGATTTATCGGATTAGCCGGTTGGGTGTTTGCCAGTTTCCGTGGTCTGATGCTTGCGTTACAGCATGTGGATTATCAATTTAATCCTTCGCCTTTTAAGACCTGTGATATCTTCGTCAACTTTCCTGACTGGGCGCCTCTTAATCAGTGGATGCCGTGGATGTTTGAAGCATATGGGCAATGTAGCAAGATTGTATGGACCTTCTTAGGGCTCTCTATGCCACAATGGCTAGTCATCATCTTCGGTTCTAGTTTGGCTATCGGGATTGCCTTTGTGTTGTTGCAATTTGTTGGCCTAAAACGTAAGTAGACTTCAGTTCAAAACGCACCTTTGGTTATTACGCAATAATCAAAGGTGCGTTTTAGATTAACTAAGCCCCACAACACTTCTTAAATTTGTTGCCGCTTCCACACGGGCATGGATCATTACGCCCAATCCCCTTAAATGGGTTTAGGGTTTGACTCTTATTACCAATCATTAGCTCATCGGCGGCTTGGGCTACCTCATTGATCATCAAATCAAGTTGTCCCTGATAATCAGCCAGCTGCGGCAACTCTTCATAACCTGCTTGTATCATCTGTTGATGGGTTTGGGTCTCATCCACCAGCAAAGAGAATGTCGTAAGTAGTGCCGAAAGCATTCGCATGCTACCGTCACTAACCTGCAATGCTTGCCAATCTTGCTCGACAATCGGCCATACCGATAAAAAACCTTCGGCTAAATCAGCTAGATTATCTTGGCTTCCAAACCCTAATGCGGAGTATTGGTTTGCTTTAAGCTGTGCATATTGATGATTTATATGCTCAACGATGGTCGCCCTTGCCTCAGCAAACCCCTCTCCATAAAGCTCTGACGCCCAAAGCTCAGGTTCCAGCGGTTTTACGGTTAAGTTTGCCGCTAAAACCGCACCTTCCCAAAAATAAGGGCTCTCCCCTTGATAGCCTTCAGGAAGGCAAATCAAATCGCTCATAGTATCTACTCTGTTCTATTTTTTCCTAAGTATGAGTGAAAAGCCTCACCGCTTCTATAGTGCAAAGCCCTTTGCAAAGAATGTCGATGACATTTTGTGCAAAACCCACTAAAATCCCGCCTCCTGCAAACAAAGGTAGAATGTAATGCGTCTTGTACTCGGCCCCATGGAGGGCGTCCTCGACCACTTAATGCGCGAGATCCTTACTGAGATCAACGACTATGACCTGTGTGTCACCGAGTTCGTGCGTGTCAGTGACCAGTTACTACCCGACCGTTCCTTCTACAAGCTTTGTCCAGAACTCAAACAAGGCTCAAAGACCCGCTCAGGTACTCCTGTGCACCTGCAACTATTGGGACAGCACCCACAATGGATGGCAGAGAATGCCTTTAAAGCCTATGAACTTGGTGCTGCTGGTATTGACCTTAATTTTGGTTGTCCTGCACGCTTGGTAAATAAGAGCAAAGGGGGCGCTGTATTACTCAAAGAACCTGAGCTGATGCACAGTATTATCAAGGCTTGCCGTGACGCTGTACCGAGCAACATTCCGGTTACTGCCAAGATACGCCTTGGTTGGGAAAACCCAGATGATAGCTTCGAGATAGTCAGTGCCGTAGAAAGCGCTGGCGCTTCCGAGCTCACTATTCATGCTCGCACTAAAGCCGGCGGATACCGGGCAGATCAGATCCGTTGGGATTACCTAAATAAGCTTCGCCAACACACAGCTATGCCGTTGATTGCCAATGGTGAGATCTGGAACTACCAAGATGGCCAGCGCTGTATTGAAACTACCGGAATTGATTCTTTAATGGTGTGTCGTGGCGCTTTTAACGTACCCAATTTAGGTAATGTGGTTAAGCACAATCATGCCGTAATGCCATGGTGTGAAGTCGTTGGCTTGCTATTAAGATATTCAGAATACGAAATGAAAGGTGATAAAGGCCTATATTACCCAAATAGAGTCAAGCAGTGGTTTGCTTACTTGCGCCAGCAGTATCCAGAAGCAAAAGAGCTGTTCCACAATATTCGCACCTTTAATCAAGCCGCGCCTATCGTAGAACACATCCAGCACTATTATCAGCAGCTACAAGCTATAGCTGAATAAGCTCGCATCCTAAACCGCCAAGCTGCACCTTAAGCTCACCATCGGCAATTCGATACCCCTGATCATAAAGCAGATAGTGCCCTGTACTCTGCTCTATACCCAGTTGTCAAACCGGCAGCTGGATAGTTGCAGTCTCACCACTGCAGTTTAAAAGCAACACTATCCTCTGCTTGCCCAAGGTTCGTGCAAACGCCACGAGCTTGTCTTGCATATCAAAGAAGATGAGGTCTCCACTCTGTAAGGCTGGGGATTGCCTGCGAAGCATCAGCATCTGTTTAAACACCGGGACCCAAGGTGACTGCGCGACTCGCTCCCACGGAAATGTACGTCGATTGTCAGGGTCATTTTCCCCTTCTAAACCCACTTCGGTTCCGTAATACAAACAAGGCACGCCAATATACGCTATCAAGAATAGCGCAGCTTGCTTCATCCTTTTATCATCTCCTTTGAGCAAGGTAATAAAGCGCGCAGTATCATGGCTATCGAGTTGATTGAGTTGCGCTAGCTGATTGTGCCAAGGCACTTTAGCTTTAGCCTCCAACAGCCAATGCCGAAACTGTTTACTGGACAATTCAATCGGATCATAAGCGATATCTTGTTTGGCAAAAAATGCTCGCATTGGATGTGCAAAACCATAGTAGTTCATCGCGCCATCTTCTTGATCTCCCTGAAGCCAATCTGTGGCCTCGAAGAAGTGCTCACCTAATACTAGGGCTTGTGGATTTTGCTGCTTAGTTGCGCGCCTAAACGCCTTAACATAGTGTGCATTGTTATAAGCGCCCTTTCCTTCACCCAGCATATGGATGACATCAAAGCGCCATCCATCAATGTTATAAGGGGGTTTGAGCCAATGCTTAATAATAGAAGAGTCTGAGCCATAGATAATATTACGCACTTCGGGGTTATCGAAGTTAAGCACAGGCAAGTTAGGCACACCATTCCAACCCTCATAACGCTGCGAGTCGCCATCAAAGAAATAGTAATCACGGTAGGCTGATTCAAGGTTATGATACGCACCCCGCTGGTGTTGCCCGCTTTTATCGAACCAAGGATGCTCCGATGAGGTGTGATTAAATACTGCATCCAACACTATCTTCATCCCTCGACGATGCAACTCTTGGCACAGATCTGCTAGTGGCTGATTCCCCCCTAAGTGGGGATCCACATTAAAGTAGTCGGTAGTATCGTATTTGTGGTTGCTCAATGAGCTAAATACAGGGTTAAGATGTGAACTACTCAGCGACAGCATAGCTGATCACTGAGCTTCTAAGGCAGTTAAGCAAACTGCCTTTTCTGTTTCCTCAGCTCCCAAAGACAACTTTGCCAATGCAAAGACTTTCGTTTTAACGCCTGATTTCTGCTGAGTGCTGGTTGATCTAGTCAACCTGACGACAGTTCCATTCGCCATTAAATCAGATTCACCTATCCGTTGTACTGCTATTGCAGAGGAATAGTCTCGATCACTAAAAGTGCCGCAACTAATGCAGGTGAAATGTCTATCTTTCAACGTCAATCTATGATGTTGACCGCAGTGTGAGCACACACCCGTTGTGCGTTCAAACCGACCAATCTCATGATGTATACCACCTCTCAGCTCAATTTTGTATTTCGCTAAGTCAGATATAACCCCCATGATGTTGTCAGCAATCATCCTGCCGTTGAATTTTTGCATACCCGCCACATTTAGGTCTTCAAACACTACAATATCGCTTTCGTTGGCTATCCGATGAGCGGTTTTATGTGCGAAGTCCATTCGTTTTCTAGCGATTGAACCGTGAAGATTATTTAGACGGGATTTTGTTTTCTTCCAGCGAGCAGAACCTTTCTTTTTTCTAGAAAGCTGTCGCTGTAATCTAGTTAGTTTCTGCTTTGCTTGTTTTAAGTATTTCGGGTTATCAACCGTTAAGCCATTAGATCCGACAACGGTTTGCTTTGAGTTGATGTCGTATCCCGCAATGCTTTTTAGTACCTTCTTCGCTTCGTCACACACCACTTCTTGTGTGAGGCTAACCTCCCACTTCCCGTGTCGGTATTGGACTGTCGCTGTTTTAATTGAGCTAACTAACTTACGGTGCAAGACAATAGGAACAGCCCCAACTTTTGGCAAAGTAATAGTGCCGTTCTCAACTCTAATGCAGTTGTTATTATTTACTGAGCGGTAGCTGTCATTGTGTTGCTTCTTAACTCGATAGCTAACCTTAAACTTTGGGAAGTGTTGGTGGGGCTTCTTTGATGTTCCATTTTTTAACGCTGCGTCTAGGTCTCTGGCGACTTGCTGTGCCGCCCCTGAGTCAAGTGCTTTAACCCATGAAAACTCAGGCAACTTCTTAATTTCCTTAATCTTCGAAGCCATTTCATTGTAGAAAGAAAATGTCTTATCGACTTCGTATTGACGCTGATTCTCAGACAACAGGAAGTTCCATAAACCACGGGCATATGAGCCAAACTCGACGAGTTTTAACTCTTGCTGTGGGCTAGGTTTTAACCTGAAATTGTATCTAAGCGTCTTTTTCATATACTGTATATTAATACAGCATATGGAGGTGTCAAGTATGGAGTATCAACGAAATTCGCACTGTAAGTTTCTAATAGCTATTCATCTCATTTTGGTGGTTAAATATAGGAAGAAACTACTCAAAGGAGGGTTAGGCTTGGTGATGAAGAACTCTCTAATGTCACTCTCTTAAAATTCTGAGTTCGAAATTGAGCAAATGGAAGTAGATCAAGATCATTTACATATCTTAATGACTATCTCTCCACGATACTCCATAAGTCAGCACGTTAGAAGAATTAAGCAACACACAACTAGAGTTGTGTGGCAACTGCATCCTAAGTTAAAGCGGCAATTCTGGAAGGAGAAAACATTCTGGTCTGATGGTTACTTCGCTTGCTCAGTTGGAAACGCCAGTGCTGAAACTGTTAGGAAATACATTCAAGATCAGGGCTAGGCGATTCACCCCAGCGACAGCAGAGCTGATCACTGAGTTTTCTCGCCCACAGCGCTATAAAAAAGCGTGACCCACCACATATTTAGGTATGATCACGCTTTGTAGCAAAAGAATTCGCTCTAGCTAAGCAGCAGCGCGTCGTCGGTTAGCTCTTCGCCTCTCACCTTGCTAAACATCTCAAGTAAATCAGGGACCTGCATATGGGTTCGCTGTTCCCCTGATACATCTAATACAATCTCGCCTTGATGTAGCATGACAGTGCGATCACCGCACGCCAATGCATCTTTCATGGAGTGCGTCACCATCATCGCGGTAAGGTTAAATTCTTTGATAAGGGTCTTAGTCAAATCAATAACGAAGGCGGCCATACGTGGATCTAGTGCAGCGGTATGTTCATCAAGCAATAGTAACTTACTCTCCGAGAGGGTCGCCATGACAAGGCTTATCGCCTGACGTTGTCCCCCTGATAATAACCCGATATTGTCACCAAGGCGGTCTTCTAATCCTAACCCCAAAATAGCAATTCGGTCTTGAAACAACTTACGTCGTTTGCTCGATAGCGCCAATGTCCAGCCTCTGGACATACCGCGTCGACACGCTAGAGCCATATTCTCTTCGATGGTCAAATCACCACAGGTTCCTGCCAACGGGTCCTGAAACACTCGCGCACAAAGATTAGCGCGCTGATCGACACGGCGGCGGGTAACATCGATACCATCGATAACCACCTGCCCACCTATCATAGGAGTCTCACCCGTTACTGCGCCTAATAGCGTCGACTTACCAGCACCATTGGAGCCAATTACGGTCAAAAACTCATGTTCGGGCACGATAAGATCAACCCCGCGCAATGCGCGGTTCTCTAAAATCGTTCCAGGATTAAAGGTTACTTGAATATTCTTAAGCTCTATCATGTACCCTCCGTGGTATCGCGAGCGATTTTTATTTGTTGCTTAGCCTTATATTGCGCTTTCATTTTTGGTGCAATCAAAGCCACTGCAACCAGTACTGCTGTCACTAGATTAAGGTCTGACGCCTGTAATCCAAACATGCCCGAACTCAAAGCGAAAGCGACCGCAAGGCGATACAAAACCGAACCGATAATCACAGCGCACACCGCCACCCAAATTTTTCTACCCGGGATGAGGGTCTGTCCTAAAATAACAGCGGCAAGACCAACCACAATGGTGCCCACGCCTGAGGTAACATCGGCAAAGCTATTGGTTTGAGCGAATAAGGCTCCCGCAAAGCCGACGAAGGCATTTGATAATACCAACCCAAAGTAGGTATAAAATGCGGTACTGCCACCTTGGGCTCGTACCATACGCGCATTCACCCCTGTAGCTCGTAGCCCAAGACCAAAATCACTATTGAGTAAACGGATAATAAAAAAGGCGGAAAACAGAACCAAGACCCCTACGACTAAGGGACGGATAAACATCCCATCACTAATGGACTCAAATGGCGTAAGTATGGTGTCCTCACCTAATAGGGCTATATTGGGGCGTCCCATAATCCGAATGTTAATTGAGAATGCAGCAATCATGGTTAGGATTGAAGCCAGCAGGTGCAAGATGCCACAGCGTACAGCTAGAAATGCTGTCACCCAGCCCGTCATACCGCCGGCAACTATCGCCATCCCAGTAGCAAGCCAAGGGTTGATCCCAGCGACAATAGCGGTGGCCGCTACTGCTGCCCCCATAGGGAACGAACCATCAACACTTAGGTCCGGAAAATCGAGCACCCGGAAAGTAAGATAAACCCCAAGGGCCACTAGGCCATAAATCAGGCCAATCTCAAGTGCGCCCAAAAACGCAAAAGCAGACATACAAACTCCTTTTCTGCCTAAAGGTTGATAAGCCTTCGTTAACGGATTAATCGCGCCAATCAACCTAAATAAAATGCGAGGCGCTCCAGCCTCGCATTATTCAACTACTTAACACTCGTAGCACGCGCCAATACTGACTGAGGAATAGTAACGCCTAGCTTCTGAGCGGCTGTTTTATTCACCACTAGATCAGACCCTTTCGCCACTTTAACATCGAGTTCACCTGGCTTCTTACCGTCTAAGATCTGTGCAACATAGTCTGCGGTTTGCACCCCAATTTGATAGTAATCAAATCCTAGACTGGCAATCGCACCACGCTCAACATATGAGGTTGCCGCCCCAAACACAGGGGTTTTAGTTTGGTTAGCAGCCACTATCATGCCTTCTATTGCACTGGCAACCGTGTTGTCGATAAGCGCATAGATTACATCTGACTTCTCCGCAATCGCTTGAGTCGCACTTTGTACATCTGCGCTCTTAAGTGCTGTCGCTTCTACAAGTGTCAATCCATGCTTGTCTGCGCTCTCTTTTAATAGCGCAATCAAGCTCACAGCATTGGCTTCACCTGGGTTATATACAACGCCCAGTGTTTTCGTATCTGGGAACATCTCTTTGATGAGTTCAACGTGTTGCTCTACTGGCGACAAATCAGATAAACCCGTTACATTTTTCCCCGGTTGCTTTAACTGTTTGACCAGCTTTGCTCCTACTGGATCGGTAACTGCGGTAAATACAACCGGTATGTCACGGGTTGCAGAAACCAGCGCCTGTGCCGTCGGAGTCGCGATACCTACTAATACATCTGGGCGCTCTCCAACATATTGGCGAGCGATCTGTACCGCAATCGCCGGATTGCCTTGTGCTGTTTTATAATCAAACTCTAGATTTTTTCCCTGCTCATAACCGTGTGCCTTAAGGCCATCAACTAGTCCTTTGCGGGTCGCATCAAGTGCTGGGTGTTCAACGATCTGTGAAACGGCTACCTTTGCGGTTTTAGCCATAACACTGGTACTTGTTAGTAAAGTGGCACCAATCAAGCAAGCTGCTGCAATTATGTTGTTTGTTTTCATCTTATCTCCTTGATGTAACAACCATTGGGTTGAAAGTCCTTAATCTGTACCTTGATAGAAAGTGCAGAAAACTTAACCATTATTAGCAGTTATTGTGATGCGAATCTAGGTGCATAATGCATTTGTAGTGAGATTTTATGTGAAAGCTTAGTGAACTACTCAGCGACAGCAGAGCTGATCACTGGATTTTCTCGCCCAAAGCGCTATAAATAGAGAGTTGAACCTGAATATTGAGCAAGAGAGCCATCTCAATTTACGGTAAAGAAAGTGCCCATAAACAACAAAGCATCCGATAAAGGATGCTTTGTTGTTTATACTAGAACCAGCGCTCTAATGCGTTTTTATCGAGCTGGCGAAATGCCCGATTGAGAAGCTGAGCCAGCTCTTTATATCGTGGTTTGTTCTTGGGCGGCTCTAAAGCTGCGCCTGTATCTGCTATTTTTTGATGAATTTCACGATACCACACCACCAGTGATGGCGGCAGCTGAGTTTTAGAACGATTTCCTAGCCACCAAAAGCCCTGTATCGGCAAGCTCAAAGCAAACAAAGCAATAATGATAGCTTGAGGTAAACCATTAGCGTTGTGGAATGACAGTTGAGTTAACACACTGATAGCCGCCACCGCTGGCATTACCTTAATACCAAAGCGCGTTGCTGTGATAATTCGATGCTCAGGGAAAAGAGAAACCAACTCTTTTCGCATTGGCCAAGTCTCCATGTAGACCTGCCCCTCTTTTAACTTATGCAGCATACTCGTTTTCTCAATCATATCGTTTCTTGTAAAAAAAGTTTAAGATTTAAAAAAAACACATAAAAAATTGATAATGAATAAGGAATTTCCAATTTTTTTTGTTATATTTCCCCAATATCGCTATTCTTGTCCGCGATTCTAGAGCTTCGACTCTCTACCTACATATTAGGCGAGAGCGAGGTTCAAGCGCAAGGAATGTAATCGTATTACGGATAGCAAAGGGATTATTGCATTTGCATATTGAGAGATGAAACATACTAAAAATTTCGTCTACTCTTGAATACTAAATTCATTATGTCTGAATTGTTCAGATAATAAACAGGTAACCAATCATGTCAAAACTAGTTTTAGTTTTAAACTGCGGTAGTTCATCTCTGAAGTTCGCAATTGTTGATGCGGAAAATGGTGATGAGCACCTAACCGGTCTTGCTGAATGTCTACACCTTCCAGAAGCGCGTATCAAGTGGAAACTGGATGGCAAACATGAAGCTGAACTAGGTAATGGTGCAGCTCACGACGAAGCATTGTCTTTCATCGTAGACACTATCCTAGCTTCTAAACCAGAACTATCTGCTAGCCTAAAAGCTGTTGGCCACCGTGTAGTTTCTGGTGGTGAGAAATTCACTGAATCAGCACTTGTGACTGACACAGTAGTTAAAGGTATCGAAGACTGCGTATCTCTTGCTCCACTGCACAACCCGGCGGCTATCGTAGGTATTAAAGCAGCGCAAAAAGCATTCCCTAGTCTACCAATGTCTGTTGTATTCGATACAGCATACCACCAGACTATGCCTCAAGAAGCATACCTATACGCAATCCCGTACAACCTATACAAAGACCACGGTATCCGTCGCTACGGTGCTCACGGTACTTCTCACCTATTTATCGCTCGTGAAACTGCTGAGCGCCTAAATAAGCCAGCTAATGAACTAAACATCATTAACTGCCACCTAGGTAACGGCGCATCTGTATGTGCAATTAAAAACGGTGAGTGTGTAGATACTTCTATGGGTCTGACTCCACTTGAAGGTCTAGTAATGGGTACTCGTTGTGGTGATATCGACCCTGCGGTTATCTTTTACCTACACGACTCTCTAGGCTACACAGTTGATCAAATCAACACTATGATGACAAAAGAGTCTGGCCTACAAGGTCTGACTCAAGTGACCTCTGATTGCCGTTATGTTGAAGATAACTACGGTAAAACAGAAGAAGCAACACGTGCAATGGACGTGTTCTGTCACCGCCTAGCAAAATACGTTGCGGGTTACACTGCAACCCTAGATGGCCGCCTAGACGCTATCGTATTTACTGGTGGCATCGGCGAAAACTCTGGTCCAATCCGCGAGATGGTTCTTAACCGCCTAAGCATCTTTGGTATCGAAGTTGACGGCGAAGCAAACCTTAAAGCTCGCTTTGGTAAAGAAGGTGTTATTACCTCTGAAAGCAGCCGCATCCCAGCAATGGTTGTCTCTACTAACGAAGAGCTAATCATTGCAGAAGACACAGCTCGTTTAGCTGGTCTTTAATAACGTAAACAGGTGAGGATTTCCTCACCTGTTTTCTTTTGGCTCAGCTCCCCCAAGCTGGCTCTTATTTACATATATCCCGAGGTCTTCAGACTATGTCTCGTACCATTATGCTTGTCCCAATCAGCGCTGGTGTAGGTCTTACCAGTGTTAGCATGGGTGTTATTCGTGCTATGGAACGCAAAGGTGTAAACGTTTCGTTTTACAAACCAATTGCTCAACCACGCACAGGTGGCAGTCAGCCAGATCTAACTTCAACCATTCTTGAATCAAATAACGATATCAAGATTGGTGTTTCTACTCCTATGGACGAAGCGCAAGCGCTTATCCGTAACGAGAAGATGGACGTTCTACTAGAAACTATCGTTGAGCGTTTCAACCAAGTTAACGACGCAGATGTAACGCTTATCGAAGGTCTAGTACCTACTCGTAAGCATCCTTTTGCTAACAAGGTTAACGAAGAGATCGCTAGCACTCTAGGTGCTGAAATTGTATTTGTTGCAACCCCTGGCACATACAACTCAGCGCAACTTGCAGAGCGTATCGAGGTTGCTGTTTCAAACTTCGGCGGTAAGAAAAACAAAAACATCTCTGGTGTTATCGTTAACAAACTTAACGCTCCTGTTGATGAAGCGGGTCGTACTCGTCCAGATCTATCTGAGATCTTCGATGAAAACGATGCAGCTCAACAAGCGAACGTTAAAGCGATGGAAATCATCAATTCTAGCCCAGTACGCGTGCTAGGTTGTGTGCCTTGGAGTGTAGAGCTTATCGCGACTCGTGCGATTGATATGGCTAAACACCTAAATGCTGATTTCATCAACCAAGGTGATGCTGCGACTCGTCGCATTAAGAGCATTACTTTCTGTGCACGTTCACTACCAAACATGATCGAGCACTTTAAACCAGGTTCTTTACTTGTAACCTCAGCAGATCGCCCAGACGTTATCGTTGCGGCATCTCTTGCTGCAATGAATGGCGTAGACATTGGTGCTATCCTTCTAACTGGCGGTTATGACATCCCTGAATCTATTGCTGATCTATGTAAACCTGCTTTTGACACTGGCCTACCGCTATTCAAAGCACAAGGTAATACTTGGCAGACTTCGCTAAACCTTCAAAACTTCAGCCTAGAAGTTCCAGCTGACGATAAAGAGCGCATTGAGTTCGTTAACGAGCACGTTGCTAGCCATATCGATGGTCCTTGGGTTGACTCTCTAACTGAAGGTGCGGTTGCATCTCGTCGTCTAAGCCCACCAGCATTCCGCTTCCAGCTTACTGAGTTTGCACGTCGTGCCAACAAGCGCGTCATCCTTCCTGAAGGTGATGAGCCTCGCACAGTTAAGGCTGCGGCTATCTGTGCTGAGCGTGGTATTGCTGAATGTGTGCTGCTAGGTAACCCTGAAGAGATCAAACGTGTTGCTGCTCAACAAGGTGTTGAACTTGGCGCTGGCGTTAAGATCATCAACTCTGATGAAGTACGTGAAAACTACGTTGCTCGTCTAGTTGAGCTTCGTGGTAAGAAAGGTATGACTGAAGTTGTTGCTCGTGAAAAACTTCAAGACTCAGTATTCCTTGGTACTATGATGTTAGAGAACAATGAAGTTGACGGCCTAGTTTCTGGTGCTGTTCACACTACAGCGAACACTATCGTTCCTCCGTTCCAAATCATCAAAACAGCACCTGATGCTTCTATCGTATCTTCAATCTTCTTCATGCTTCTGCCTGACCAAGTATTGGTATACGGTGACTGTGCGATCAACCCAGATCCAACAGCTGAGCAACTTGCTGAGATCGCTATCCAATCAGCTGACTCTGCCGCTGCGTTTGGCGTAGAACCTCGCGTTGCTATGATCTCATACTCTACTGGTGAATCTGGTAAAGGTGCAGACGTAGATAAAGTACGTGAAGCAACTAAACTTGCACAAGCTAAACGTCCTGATCTTATCATCGACGGTCCTCTTCAATACGATGCGGCTATCATGGAAAACGTTGCAGCTTCTAAAGCTCCAAACTCTCCAGTAGCAGGTAAAGCAACTGTATTTGTATTCCCAGACCTAAACACTGGTAACACAACTTACAAAGCGGTACAACGTAGTGCTGACCTAGTATCTATCGGTCCAATGCTGCAAGGTATGCGCAAGCCAGTAAATGACTTGTCTCGTGGCGCACTTGTTGACGATATCGTATACACCATCGCTCTAACTGCTATCCAAGCAGGCCAATAAGCTTTATTGGTAGTTCGATAAATAAAAGGGACGGCAATTGCCGTCCTTTTTTATGCCTGTAAGTTTTTAATCACTAAAGCTCGATTCGATGGCAATACTTAGCAACCAAAAAAAAGGCCAGTCATCAGACTGGCCTAGTTATAGCGGTAATATTGGTTATTGAATACCAACAATCAACCATGGTGCATTAGGTGCGCTTAAGTCGCGCTCTAGGTGCCATACGTCATTGATATCTTCTTCAGTACCTTCATCGCTATCTCTATAGCGACCAGTAAACTGAATACTCAACTGCGCCTTAGAGGCATCATGATCAGCGCGTACAATCTCAGCATCCACGTACATCACTTCAGTATGCTGCTCACCTGAATAACTGGCACGTTCAGCTTTTAGATCAGCAAACAATGCTGGCGCTACGTACTCTTCAATAGTGTGCAGTTCATTATGATTCCATGCACCTTGCAATATGCGATAGTGCTCGCGAGAGCCATGCACAAATGCCGCCTGATCAAACCCAGGTGGGTAATTGTGTGGAATATCCGATTGACCACTCGCACCAAAACCACCTTGATTAGCCGTATTTTCGGTTTGGAAATCAGGTGTTGCTTGTCGAAACTGGCTGTCATGTTGCGGACCATTTGAATAAGCTGGACGCTGCTGATTCATGCTTCCCGCTTTTGAGCCAAGCATGCCGCGTAAAAACTTAAAGGCAAAGAATGCAATCAGACCCATGATTAAGATATCCATAAACTGAATACCCTCAAAGGCTCCGCCGAAGAAAGCGGCTAGCAAACCGCCGGCCAACAATCCCCCCATAAGTCCGCCCATTAATCCACCTCGTTTAGAAGTCGAGTTATTGGTGCCCTTATTATTTAGTGTATTGGTATTCGTTGGTTGAGCCTTAGGTGCTGGTGCAGTTTTAAAGCTCTTGCCAAATGACTTACCGCCACCAAAGCGCTTGGCTTCTGTTATCGGTGAAAACACCATAGATACAGAGACCAGTAGCATTGCCATAATTGAGAAAATTCGTTTCATAATATCTCTTTATTGTAAAAGTTAAGCCATAGTACCTATTAGAACACAACAATCAAACTTGGTTTCATGCTCTAAATGTTAAAAAATATTGCAATCTTGCTCTAATTCACACTCTGCTTATTTCATAATTGAATATAGATATTACTAAATAGAATTTCGAATACTATGCAAGGTGCAATAGTCGCATCCCTTTTCAGGGACAGTTATCATATCCAGCTCCAATAACTTTACGGTTGATTAACACTCATGCGCCATATTACAGCCAAGCACATTCCATTTTTTGTTGCTCTTATTGTGTGCTTTACTCCATGGCTAAGCTCACCCACAGCTCTAGTTCTAGGCTTAATCCTTTCCCAGCTTGGTCTTGTGCCAAATACTTTGCCAATTGCAACCTGGACAAAAAAACTATTGAGTTATTCCATTATTGGTCTGGGTTTTGGTATCTCTCTGTCAGAAGCATTAAAGGCAACCAGTAGTGGTATCGGCTTAATCATGACCACCATATTTGCAACCCTATTCCTAGGCACTTGGGTTGCAATGAAGATCGGACTGGATAAGAAAACGGGCTATCTGATCTCAAGTGGTACTGCTATTTGTGGTGGTAGCGCGATTGCAGCTGTTTCTCCAGCAATTAATGCTAATGCCAATCAAACGGGCTTAGCACTGGCTACTGTGTTTATATTGAATTCCATTGCCCTTTTTGTATTCCCTATCATTGGGCATGCTCTGCATATGGATCAACATACCTTCGGTATGTGGGCGGCCATTGCGATACACGATACCTCATCGGTTGTAGGTGCTGCGGGTAGCTATGGTGAAGAGGCACTCAAGGTTGCTACAACCTTAAAACTGGCGCGAGCACTATGGATTATCCCAGTCGCATTTTTAAGTGCATGGTATTTTGGAAAGGGTAGCAAAAAAATTAAGGTGCCAGTATTCATCTTCTTATACATTGCCGCCGTTGTAATAAGTGATCTGCTACCTCAATTTGCTGACTTTTACCAGCTCACATTCTCGGTGGCAAAGCAGACACTGGTCGCTTGCTTATTCTTAATAGGTTCGGCGATATCATTTGAGCAAATCAAAGAAGCTGGTTTAAAACCGCTCCTATTTGGTGTCGGCCTATGGATTACGATATCTGCTGGCTCTTTGATGTGGTTGCTATAACACTTTATCGTATTGATTGGTGCGGATTCTAGAAGCCATTCGTAGGCTCGCTTTTTTAGGTGAGCCTACTCTAAATGCTAGCCACAACACCAACCCAAAGCTGATTGCATTGGCGATAGAGCCGAGTAAGCCGTGGTCGAGCGTCGCCACAATCAAGCTCGCTGCAATCCCTGCCCATATCCATCTCATCATTTCTCTCCAAACTGCCTTATTTAGAGAGATTATGCGCTTCAATTTGAGTTTGAAAAAATTCCCTTTTGCTCTATCTCATAACCAATTTACTAAAAGCTATTACTTTTCAACACATACTCAGCAAGTTGTTTTCGCGAAACCTTGATCCCTTGACTAAGTAACGACTTAGGTATTAATCCATAGCCTATTGGGCGTTTAAACCTTTGTAGCTGCTGCATACATAATTGGTCTAATTCGTTTTTCAAGCACGCATCAAGGTGCTCAGTGTCGCTACTGTCGGTGGTGACACAACTCACCATTGCCATAGGGCGATGGCCGAAGGTCTTATCAGAAACCGGAACGATAAAAGCTTGTTCAATTAAAGGGTGAGAGAGTAACACCCGTTCGATTTCCTCGCAGTGAATGTTTTCACCGCCAGAAATAAACATGTTATCGGCTCGACCAATAATAGCTAATTCGTTGTCGCACCACAGGCCAAGATCTTTGGTATCAAACCAGCCATTGGATGTGGCAAGGGGTAATAGCCTTCCTTGTTGCCAATAACCAACCGCCAGTGTCTCACCCTTAACCCAGATACGCTGCGCTATCAGTTTAAGGTCTCGCTTGGGCAATATGTATCCAGCACTATCTAGCCCATTAACCCGTTTTGCAGTTACCGTTGACGCCATCTCAGTGAGCCCATATCCAGCCCAGGTTTCGATTCCACACTGTGAGGCTTGCGTTGCAAGTTGATGAGGAATAATGGCTCCGCCTAATAGTACCTTCTGCAAGGTGCCTACCGCATTGCTGTCTAACGCTCGTTGCAGTTGCGTTGGGACCATAGAGGTATGCGTTACCCCGTCTAAATCTAACCCTTTGTCCTTCTTTAGCTGTAAGCGACAACCACTGACTAACCAGCGCCAAACAATCGCTAATCCCGAGACATGATACATGGGCAAAGAAAGCAACCAGCAACTCTGTTTATCAAAGCTAAATTGGTGTTGAATACCAGTGGCAGAGGCAAGGTGATTATGCACGGTATGAGCGACGGCTTTAGGCGATCCGGTAGAACCTGAGGTGAAGATTAAGCTGGTAATATTTTGCGTATCATAAACACTATCTCTACAGGTGGGCTGCTGATTATCAAAGCTGAGTGCTAGCTGTGCGCTATGACTCAGCTTAACTGAAGGACATACATAGATAGCCCTCGCGCCTGTCACCTCAAGGCGATGCTCTAGCTCAAGGCTAGAAAGCTGTGGCACAAACGCACACACTACGCCCAATTCAAGACAGGCAAGATAGAGCAGTATTATCTCAAGAGAGCTATGCGCAGTAACGATTAACAGCACGTCCCCTTGATTAAACCCATGCTCAATTAGCTGCGTCTGCAGTGCTGAGCTTTTAGCCTGTACCTGCTTCCAACCTAGAGGCGATACAGTATCGATTAATGCGTCAGCCTCACCCCTTGTTGCAGACCAATGGGCCAATAGCGAAGAGCTACTAGTCACTTTGTTGGCGCCATATTAATGCTTGGTCGGCAAGCTTTGCTACCGGCAAAGTGCTTCCCGGCCACGCTGTGTGCAGCTGTGATTTGAATAATTGCAAGGTATCTAACCCCGGTATGGATTCGGGGGTATATTGTTTGGCAAAGCGTGCTAGCTGGCACAGGCCAACACTCGATTCAATACTAGAGCTGATTACTGCAATCAAGCCTAACGATTGAGCTTTTTGTACAAGGTCAATACAGAGGTCTATGTGTCCAATAAGGCTTGGTTTAATCACAATAGATTTCGCACCAGTTAATAGTTCGAATGAGAAATCAGGCTCTCGAACGGCCTCTTGTAAGGTCTCATCCCAAGCTATCGCCATACCGCTTTCGATAGCAAATGTAATACTTTCATGGGGAGTCTTACATGGCTCTTCAATATAACGAATGCGTGAGCGATATGCAGGGCTTACGTACTTAGCAAACTGATTGGCTTTGTCTAGGCTCCATGCTCGGTTGGCATCTAAGCGCAATTGCAGGTCAGGGATCGATTCAAGAAAGAGATTCACTAAGATACCATCTCGGATCGGCTCATAGAGCCCAACCTTGATCTTAGCAATTTTCTCCCCTTCCATTTTATCTAACACTGGAAATAGGTCGTCTGGGTCGCCTGAGCATAGCGGAGCGACTTGATACATGCCCTCTTTACCCAACAACCCTTGGAGTTCAAACTGCGCCATAGAAAGACCAAATGCTACCGACGGCAATTCAGAATGGCACTCCAGCTCCCCTCCTTCAATCCATGTTTGTAAGCGAGAGACTGTTTCTGCATATGCTTCATCTAGGGTTTCTTTACTAAATCCAACTAAGGGAGCAATCTCCCCCAGCCCTTGTTGTTCGTTTTCCATCAATTCAACAATCCACCCTTCACGCTGGGTAAGCTTGTTTTGTCTTAATACTACACCGCTGTCCATCGGCAATTGGTAGTAATAGATATTAGCCTTTCTCATTATTATTTTTCCTAGCTAGACTGTAGGGATGAGTCTAATCCATCTTGTATAATCTGCGTCAGAGTAGTGATAAATCTCTGCGGTTGCTCTTTGTGGGTATTGTGCCCAGCATCGGCAATAAGATAGGTGTCTATACCGCACTCTTGATACAACTGGCGAAATTTTTTGTCTTTTTCGCCAACGATAACCGCGATAGGTAACTCCTGTAGCTTAGGTAAAAGCAAGGGTTGCTGAGCCAAAGATGTGGATCTCATTGCACCCGCCAGTGCTTTTCCTAAATTATGGCTACGCTCCGTTATCAGCAATTGACGCTGCTGTTTATTTAACGAATCAAAAACCGGCTGCTGATACTAGTCGTGAAGAACAACGGCTAAAGATTCACTCTCGAACCTTCTCGCCCAAGCATCATCACTACGCCAACGAGCCTCTCTATCAGACTGCTGTGTAAGCCCAAAGTTTCCCCCTTCGATAATAATCTGCGCAATATTGAGCTTTTCACACAACGGAGCAGACATGCCATGCATGATAAGACGAGCCCCTAAGGAGTAACCGATTAAAACCATAGCAACATTCGGTTCAGACAGTGCCTCTATGGCATCCATTAGGTGTGAAGAGTACTGTTCAAAACTGTCGAAAATAAGGTGCTGATTGCTAGCGTGCCCTGCAATATCTAGGCAATGCACTTCCACGTTAGCAGGTAAATACTGAATGGTAGAACGCCAGTCCTGTGCACTTCCAAGAAATCCGTGCACAAAAACCAGCTTTATCGAGGTAGGTAAACACATACTAGATTGCACAGACTTGCTTGGTGATCGCTCTTATCTGCTCAGTGGCTTGTTCAGGAGGCGTGACAACCTCTATGAGTTTGGTTTGCATCGTGTTACTCGTTCGGTGTAGAGATACCTCAGCAATAACGGATTCTAGGCTGCTTAACTGCAAGTAATCCAAACCAAACTGGCGTGCTGCATGCTCAAATTGATAGGCGTGAGGCATTTGATAGAGCTTTTGTTTAAAGCTAGCATCCACTGGCAACATATCAAAAATGGCACCGCCATCATTATTCACCACAATAATAATATTGCCAGTATTACGATGTAACGCCAGAGAGTTCAGATCATGTAATAAAGAGGTATCACCAATAAATAGTAGAACTGGCTCCCCAGCCACCGTGGCTACACCTGCGGCAGATGCAACTAATCCGTCTATTCCTGACGCCCCTCGATTTGAGTAAATTTCACCTAAAGCGTGCGGTGAAAACATATCCACCAAGCGTACGCCTAGACTGTTCCCCATAAACAGGCGATAACCTTGCTGTATCTGATGCAGGTGTGATGCTAATACTAGCTCGGACAATTGATGGTCACTGACTAGGTTGAGTTGCTCGGTAACCTTATCACTGTATAGGGTTATCGCGTCAGCCCATGCCGCATGGCTTCCGGGGATGATGGCATCGTCAAGCCATTCAACCGTTTGCACCCGAGTCATAGGTAGGTGGTCTGGATTTAACCTGCTTGGCTCGCAGCTTACCAAGGTATAGTTATCACTTGGCCAACTCGCCGCTACCTTCGCGATAAATGCCAGTAAACGCTTTGATACAACACGACCACCGAACTGCAAAATACATTCGCATTGAGCAAGGGCGTTATCTGCATCAGGGTTTTGCAGCCAAATATCATAGCTGGCCCAACTTGAGCTTTCACCCGACTGAGGGTCACACAACACTGGCCAACCTAGCGCCTGTGCCAAATGCTTGGCGTTGCGCGCACTAGTAAGGTCAGTACGACCAATCACTACCATACCTTTCTGGTGACGGTGCTGATTAAGCCATTGCTTTATATCTAGACTAGATAACGCTTTGACCATAGTTTGGGTGTAGAGTCCCTCACCTTGTAACCACGCCTTAGGCATCTCTTTAATCTGCGCTAATGAACAGGGGTGGTTGGTATATAAGGGCTCAGGGAATGCACAATTGATATGCAATGGACCGCTTTGCTCTGCCTGCACGGCTAACGCATCATCCAAATGACTTAGCAGCCAGTTAACACCGAGGTCAGCATTAGGGCTTGGCAACTCAACTGTTTGGCATACGTGATTAGAGAATATATTAGACTGCACTATCGCTTGATTAGCCCCACAGCCTATTAGGTCTACTGGGCGATCAGCCGTTAGTAAGATAAGTTTTTCACCGGTTAGGTTAGCCTCGGCCACCGCCGGTAATAAGTTTGCTACTGCAGTACCTGAAGTAACTATAATTGCAACCGGTGCACTGGATGCCTTGGCAATGCCTAATGCTAAAAAGCCTAAACCGCGCTCATCAAAATGGGTTTTCAAATCAAGCCTAGAATTAGACTCGGCTTCTAATGCTAGAGGAGTGGAGCGCGAACCGGGGGCAACACAGACATGTTGAACGCCACTGCGAACCAATTCTTCTAAAATTACCGCACTCCACAGCCTATTTAGCTGAGGCTGGTCTAACTGCTTGGTTGAGAGTGAGTTCATTGCGCTTGTTCCAATACATTTTTCTCTGTAATCAAGCTCAGTAGTGTCGACATCTTTTTGTCTAGTTCTTGCCATTCGTATTCCGCCTCGGAGCCAGGAACAATCCCAGCCCCAGCAAACAGACTTAAATGATTGCCGTGCACTAAAGCACTGCGAATTGCCACACAAAACTCGGCACTGGTTTCACTGATATACCCGACGGAGCCGCTATACCAAGACCTTGAAAAGCCCTCATGCTGCTCAATAAACTGCAGGGCTTGAGTGCGGGGCAAACCCGCTACTGCTGCGGTTGGTTGCAGTGTTTGCAATAACTGACTTCTATCTGCATCACTAACAAGTTCCGCTTGAATATGTCGCTTAAGATGCTGAACCTTACGTAAAAACACTAATTGAGGTTCATTTTCAACATCAACACCTTGGCAAAATGGCGTTAAACGGTCGATGATATCGTCAACGACATACTGATTCTCAGTGAGGTTTTTCTTATCTTGCATCAACCAATTCGACAATTTTAGATCTTGAGTCGGGTTCGCATCACGCCCTATGGTACCCGCGAGAGCCTCGGTTTCTAGCAAGCCTCCACGACGACTATAAAGTCGCTCTGGTGTTGATCCAATAAAGGCATGGTCTTTATCGAGTTGTAATAAAAAGTGAAAGCTATTGGCATTGCTTCTGCGACTAAGTTCAAGCAGTTCATACCCTTGCATCGGAGCATCTAAGGTAATCACAGTTTTTCTAGCGAGTACGACTTTTTTTAGTTCAGTTTCGGTAATGGTTTTTAACGCAAGGTTGACGTTTTCATTCCACTTAATTTTATTGGGGATATGCTGCACAACGTCAACATTAGGCACTGGGTTCAATTCATTAACAAAATCTGCGCTTAGTTTATGGATAGCGCGTCGCAATGCATCTTTATCTTCAACAAGGTTAGCAGCCAGAAACCATTGTTGTTTACGGCGCAGAAGTTCAACCTGAGGCAAAAAGAAATACGATGTTAAACACCCTTCTTGGTGCGATGCACTTGGGAAAGCATACCCCCCCCAGATCCTTTGATTGCGACTAAGTACAGAATAAGCTGGATTAATATCACTAAAGGTTCGAACTTGGCCAAGGGCTACGGTTTCTTCGGTTGTATCCCGCGATTGCCAATAAAACTTTGGAAAAATAGCCTGCTTTGCCATCCATGGTACTACATGGTCAGCATTAAATGACTCAATCGGAATTTCAACACGTGTCTCATCTGAGGACGCGGCGTTGATAGCCTCTAATAGGGCTTTAATAGCGTGTACCAAGTCAGGCAAATTTACCTCTAACTCT
The DNA here is from genome assembly GCF_024346875.1 of Vibrio gallicus. NCBI lineage: Bacteria > Pseudomonadati > Pseudomonadota > Gammaproteobacteria > Vibrionales > Vibrionaceae > Vibrio > Vibrio gallicus. The sequence goes on along the minus strand of NZ_AP024871.1, from coordinate 655,214 downwards.
CTGTTTTTATATGAATTGTGGTGCGCTTACTCTAGGTGGCTTATTTAAGCAAATCAAGCGACTTATTTTTAATAATAGAGCAAACTATGATTTTATACCTGAAGGTTATTTCTTACGCTATTTAGCAGCACTCGCATGCACCTATAACGAGTAAATTCGTTAGATTTTTCTACTAAAAGTCAATGAATTAGTGTAATTTAAAACCATCTAATGTTACAAAATAAAGGGTTAACAATGAATAATATCGAGATGTCATCAAAACTCGATAATGTATGCTATGACATTCGTGGTCCAGTACTTAAATATGCTAAGCGTATGGAAGAGGAAGGGCAGAAAATTCTAAAGCTAAACATTGGTAACCCCGCCCCATTCGGTTTTGATACACCTGATGAGATATTAGTGGATGTGCTACGCAATCTACCAACATCACAAGGTTATAGTGATTCTAAAGGCATCTACTCCGCACGTAAGGCGGTAGTTCAATATTACCAGCGTAAAGGGCTCCGAAACCTTGAGGTTGAGGATGTCTATATGGGGAATGGCGTATCAGAAATGATAGTCATGGCCATGCAAGCACTACTTAATAATGGCGATGAGATGTTAGTCCCAGCGCCAGACTACCCATTATGGAGCGCTGCGGTCTCTCTTTCTGGTGGCGTACCACGACACTATATCTGTGATGAGAGCTCAGATTGGTTCCCTGATCTTGAAGATATCAAAGCCAAGATAACCCCAAAAACCCGTGGCATTGTATTAATCAATCCCAACAACCCAACGGGTGCGGTTTACAGTCGCGACTTTTTGTTGCAAGTCGTAGAGATTGCACGCCAACACAAACTGATCATCTTTGCCGATGAGATCTACGACAAGATACTTTACGATGGCGCAACTCATACCTCCATTGCGACTTTAGCTGACGATGTAGTCACAGTCACCTTTAATGGATTATCAAAAGCGTATCGAATCTGTGGTTTCCGCAGTGGTTGGATGTTTATCAGTGGACCAAAGCATTTAGCTAAAGGCTACATCGATGGTTTAGACATGCTCGCATCAATGCGCTTATGTGCCAATGTACCTATGCAACACGCCGTTCAAACTGCATTAGGAGGATATCAGAGTATCAATGAACTGATTCTCCCTGGTGGACGCTTGCTTGAACAGCGTGACAAGGCATTTGATATGATTACCTCTATACCGGGTGTGAGTTGTGTCAAACCCAAAGGGGCACTGTATTTATTCCCTAAACTGGACCCTAAGGTATATAAAATCCATGACGACCAAAAAATGGTGCTAGACTTCTTAAAACAAGAGAAAGTGCTTTTAGTTCAAGGGTCTGGGTTTAACTGGCCAAAACCAGATCACTTTAGGATTGTCACCTTACCGCATGTCGAAGACCTCGAAATAGCGATAAGCAGATTTGAGCGCTTTATTACAGGTTATAGTCAATAAACAAAGGAGGCCACTGGCCTCCTTGTTAATTTTTGGGATTTCATATGCATCAACAAAGCCATTTTTTTGCCCACCTTGCTCGTATGCAACTCATCAAACGCTGGCCATTGATGCGTTCGGTATCCAATGAAAACATCTCAGAGCATAGCTTACAGGTCGCGTTTGTTGCTCACGCCCTTGGGGTTATTAAAAATAAGAAATTTTCTGGAAATGTAAACCCCGAAAAACTGGCGGTACTTGGAATGTACCATGACACCAGTGAGGTGCTCACAGGTGACCTCCCTACCCCAGTAAAATACTACAACCCTTACATTGCGAAAGAATATAAAAAGATAGAGGCTGCGGCAGAAGAGAAACTGTTATCTATGGTGCCCGAAGAGTTTCGAGAGGACTTTGAACCCTTCTTGATCTCAGGAAAATGCAGTGAAGAAGAGCATTTAATGGTAAAACAAGCAGATTGTATCTGCGCATATCTAAAATGCTTAGAAGAACTATCTGCAGGAAACCATGAATTTGCCGCCGCAAAACGAAATCTTGAAAAAACCCTGCAACAAAGAGACTCCAAAGAGATGCGATATTTTCTTCGCACTTTTGCTAATAGCTTTGAACTAACTTTGGATGAGATTAGCTAAGTGAATAGCCTATTGAGCATACAACCTCTAGATAATGCATGGCTCGAACGCATCGACAATGAACAGAAATCTAGAGCCAAAGATCACCGCGACGCCTTCCAGAGAGATAGAGCTCGGGTACTGCACTCTGCGGCATTTCGACGACTGCAAGCCAAAACCCAGATACATGGCACAGGGAGTAATGACTTTCATCGCACTCGCCTTACTCATTCGCTAGAAGCGGCTCAGATCGGGGGCGGTATACTGGCTCAGTTGCAATCTAAACACCCTCAAGCACAACAGCTTCTTCCCTCTGAGGGATTGATTGAAACCCTTTGCCTAGCCCATGATATTGGCCACCCTCCATTTGGACACGGCGGCGAGGTGGCGCTGAATTATATGATGCGCGAACATGGGGGATTTGAAGGCAACGCGCAAACCTTTCGTATTGTCAGCAAGCTAGAACCCTATACCCAGCATCATGGCATGAACCTGTGTCGACGCACCTTACTTGGGCTGATTAAATACCCCAGTTTGCTCTCGGCGGTACAAAGAGATGCCGCCCCTGATGGCATCGATAATCCTCGTCAATTAAAAGCTTCACGTTGGACTCCCGCAAAAGGTATCTACGATGTCGATGCGCACAACTTTAATTGGGTATTACAGGAATTATCTGCAAATGAGCAGCTGCGCTTTTGCCATACCTATTCCCCTTCTGAGAATAGGTATCACCCTAAACGAACGCAGTTTAAATCGTTAGATTGCTCAATCATGGAGCTTGCCGACGATATCTCCTATGGTGTACACGATCTAGAAGACGCGATTGTACTTGGGTTGGTTCAAAGGCATCAGTGGACAAACAACGCCTTACCTAAGCTAAAAAATAGTGGTAGTGAATGGTTTGAAACAAACGGAGAGCGCCTAACCGAACAGCTTTTTTCTGAGGAACATTACCTGAGAAAAGACGCTATTGGTGGCATAGTCAATGCGTTACTAACCAGTGCAAAGCTTATCCGAGTGGAAAAGTGCCAAGGCATGCATCCCCTTATCGCTCACAATGCGACTCTTGAGCTATCAATGTTGAACGTACTTCAGATATTCAAAGACTTTGTCAGCCAGTTTGTTATTCAGGCAACCCCAATTCAGATCATTGAGTACCGTGGACAACAGATAATTATTGACCTATTTGAGGCTCTTAGTGGCGACCCTCAGAGATTACTCCCAGAGGCAACCAGATCCAAATGGCAAGTAGCTCGCGATGCCCAAGACCAAGGTCTGCGTGTCATCTGCGATTACATAGCAAATATGACCGACGGCTATGCCCAACGACTGCATAGCCAAATGTTCGCCAGCTAACGATTTCTTGTACCAAAATGGGATTGTCTAAAATGCTCTGGTACTTGACTGAGTTGGAATTCAATCATCTTATCAAACGCATCAAGTAGCGGTTGTGGGGCAGTTGAATCCAAAATAGAAAGGGCGTGATAGACAGCCTCAACAGTAGACAACGCATTATCGCGTGGGGACTTACGAATCGTATATCTTCCACTCAATTCTAAAGGCAAATGTACCTTAGGTATTAAGTGTAGATTTTTAGATACCTGAAACATCTTAAAGGCTTTCTTCCAGGTTCCATCAAGTACGATTAAGCATGTAGTTGGCGATGACGCATTCATGGCATCATTCACCATTGTCACCAGTTGATGAGATTCATCACTAGGGAACAATAATAAATGGAGCACATTAGGTCTGCACAATAAACGATTGAGCTCATTATGTTGAGTAAAATCCTCCCCAATCAGCACCCGGCTTGTTGCCAAACAGAGCTCAACAATCTTTGCCGTACCTTTTGCTTGATTAACCTCACTAGGGTGCTGCAATATAACAACCTCTGTTGGGCTATCTACCTTAGATATCCATCCACAGATGCAGGCTTTTAGGGCTCTACCACAACATTCACAATAACGAGACATATTTCCAGTGCTTAAGTTTCTTGTTCTATTTAGTTTAACCTTACTGATTCTGATGATGCCACAACTGTCTGCACTATTTCATTGGCAGCATGATGTGACAAGCTCACATCAGTGGTGGCGAATCTTCACTGGCAGCTTCACTCACATTAACGCCTATCACCTGGGCATGAATGTTATCGGTTATTGGCTGCTAGCCTATCTATTTAGAACGCCTACCAAAGGCTTTATATTACACACCGCAGTTCTCGCACTTTGCGTAGGTATAGGGCTAATGTTTACCTCAACCCAGAATTACTATGGACTGTCTGGTGTATTACACGGCCTCTTCGCTGTGTATGTTCTTAAGGAGATCCTTGCTGGGAGGTTGAGTAGCTGGTTACTACTGATGGGGCTAATAGCTAAGCTTATTGCCGAGAATAACCATATGATGCCAATCTCGTCAGCAGCCTTGATAGGAGCACGAGTCTCAACAGAATCTCACCTTATCGGGTCGGTATGTGGACTCGCACTTCCTCTGATAGCATTAGGCTGGCGTCGGTTACGCTAAAGCTCAATACGCTGTCGATTCTTATCTACTGTAGCCGCACCAATACCCTTTACTAATTGCAGGTCATCGGCACTTTTGAAAGCGCCATGCACCTCCCTAAACGCCACAATATGTTCAGCTTTGGTTTGTCCAACGCCAATCAACATTGCGGCAAGTTCTTCACTGGTTGCAGTATTGATATTAATGCGGACTTCAATACCTTCATATTTCCCATTATCAGGCATAGCTGTAGATTGTTCAGCTGCAAGGCTCATTGGTGCAGCCAGCGTTAACATCATGGCAAATAATATTGAGGTAATTCGTGACATGGCTTTCTCCTTTTATTAGTCAAGCCTTGTCAACCTAGAGCCCAATCGGATAGCTTCCCAGCTTCTGTTTCTCAAAACAAAACGAGCCGCAAAAGCGGCTCGTTTTATTTACTTAGGTTGCAGACATTTTACTGTCCATCACCAACAACGTAATACTCTACGTCAATCTTGCTACGCAATGCGGTAATCAGAGCCATTAGCTCTTGTTCCGATTGGGCACGCTTCAATTGACTCTCAATTTGAGCATTAAATTTAGGGTCAATATTATTGGTCACTTTGTTAAGCTCAATAATTACAACATTCCCTGTATAGTCCATAGATTTAGCAAAATGCGGTTTATCTTGAGTTGGACGAGGCATTGCAAAGACAGTTCTTGCATACGCAGAGCTGCGGTCAATGCTCTGTACTGCACTAAACTTCAATTGCTCGGTAGCCAATACAGAATCATCACCAGACTCTAGAGCCTTAGTTACTTTATCAGCTAGTGCATTTGCTTTATTACGACCTTCAACCTCAGACAGTTGCTGCTTAACTTGAGTAGCAACGTCAGCATAAGGAAGAACTGTTTGTGGGCGTGAATCTTCAATACGAACTACTACTACATGCTCTGGAGCAATCTCAATCACATCAGAGTTCAAGCCATCTTCGCTCACCTCAGGGGTTTGAAGGGCTTGCATAACCTTGTCACTCTTAAGGATTTCTGGCGCATCAGCTTGAGAGATAAAGCCGGTAGTATGTATTTCTTGATCAATCGCCTTCGCCGCGTCATCTAAAGAATCAGGGTATTCAAATGCCACACTTTCAAGCTTGTTTTGCAACTCGTAGAAGCTATTAACTGCTTCTTGTTCCGCAACTTCTTTTTTGATGTCAGCGGCAACGTCAGCATAAGGCTTAGCTTGAGCTGCTTTAATACCGCTCAGCTGAATAATATGGTAGCCAAAGTTAGACTTAACCACGGCACTGATATCGCCTTTGTTCTCAAGGGCAAATGCCGCTTTTTCGAACTCAGGGTCCATAGTTCCTTTCTCAACCCAACCTAGAGAACCGCCATTATCTGCAGAGCCTGCATCTTCCGAGCTTTCTTTAGCTAGGGTCGCAAAATCTGCGCCGCTATTTAGTTTAGCTAGCAACTGCTCTGCTTTAGCTTGGTCTTTAACCAAGATATGACTCAAACTACGCTGTTCAGTGGTCGAGTATTTATCAAGGTTGTGTTGATAATATTCTTGCGCCTTTTGATCGCTCACATTCTCACTAGATTTAAGGCTTTGAGCAGAAAGTTCTAGATAAGATACTTTATACTGCTGCGGGCGCGTAAAGCGTTGCGAGTTGTCTTTATAGAACTTGTTAAGTTGCTCATCGGTTAGCTTAATAGACTTAGCCATTTCACTCGGAGAGAGTGTAATAGTGCGAATATCACGCTTTTGCGTAATAAGCTGAGCCGTTTGAGCGACTTCTTGTGGCAGAACAAAGTCACTATTGTCTAGCGCTTGGATGACCTGTTGACGCACAAGGTCACTGCGAAGATAAGCGGCAAATGAGTCGGCATTAAAGCCTGCACGACGCAAGAACGCCTGATAAACCTGCTGATCAAACTTACCGTTGCTTTGGAACTGAGGCATGGTCAGAATCATACTACGCACTTGCTCATCGCTAACACGCATACCCAAATCTGAAGCATATTGCTCTAGCAGCATTTGGTTAACCATGCGATCAAGCACTTCCTTACGGAAAGATTGAACGAATGCTGGATCACCAAGTTGAGCTGAGAAAGAATCACCTGCTTGTTGTTGCATGCGATTACGCTCATTCTGATAAGCCATCTCGAAATCTTGACGAGAAATCTCAGAGTCGCCTACTTTCGCAGCTACACTGCTGCCACCGCCAAGGTAGCCACTCACGCCAGTAAAAACAAAAGAGAGGATGATCAATCCTAAAATAATCTTAACCGCGATGCTATTGACGCCCTCGCGTAGTCTTTCCATCATAACCTTTCGACACTCCGAAATATTACCCACATTAACGTCGAACTAGCTTGTTAGCTCAATAACACTGGGGTTTTTAAAATTTGCATTCGATAATATCAGAAAAAGAAATGCGCACCAGTACGATGCGCATAAAATAGATGGATTGATAACGATAAATTGTTATCTAGTGCAATTAATGCCAGATTAATTCACTGATTCTTTAAGTGCTTTACCTGGTTTGAATCCAGGTACCTTAGCTTCAGCGATTTGGATCTCTTCACCAGTCTTTGGATTACGACCGGTACGTGCAGCTCGAGTGCGTACACTAAAGGTACCAAAACCAACTAGCGCAACTTGGTCTCCCTGCTGAAGGCTCTCGCTTATTGATTCAACTATTGCATCTAGTGCGCGGCCTGCTGATGCCTTTGAAAGATCCGCATTGTCCGCAATTTTTTCGATAAGTTGAGTTTTATTCACTGTTATTCCCCTATTCCTACTCGAGTTTGGATGTTGAGCAGTTCAGTATTATTTGTGTTATTCCATTTTATCAATCTCACCCCACCCCTTACTAATAAAGGGCTGAGCCTCATTAGTAAGGTAGCGTTCAATAAAAAAGCTGACAAGTTTTTTATACTCATCAGCTCAATTTACATACTATTTTTGGGGTTTAATCACTATTTCTGACTAAAAGACACACCTGATGGGTCATTTTGCAGAGCAACGGCTAGTACTTCATCGATCCATTGTACTGGAATGACATCTAAATCTTTCTTCACGTTAGCTGGGATTTCTTCCAGATCACGCTCGTTGTCTTTAGGGATAAGTACAGTTTTTATGCCACCACGATGAGCTGCCAAAAGTTTCTCTTTTAGGCCGCCAATTGGTAGCACTTCACCACGCAAGGTAATTTCACCTGTCATTGCCACCTCCGCTTTTACTGGATTACCAGTTAAGCTAGATACAAGAGCTGTACACATTGCAGTACCGGCACTTGGACCATCTTTTGGTGTTGCTCCCTCAGGTACGTGAACATGGATATCACGTTTTTCATAAAAGTCAGGATTAATCCCCAACTTCTCTGCTCGGCTTCTAACAACTGTCATAGCGGCTTGGATTGACTCTTGCATTACATCGCCCAAAGAGCCTGTTTGCATTAACTTGCCTTTACCAAGCATAGATTCAGTTTCAATGGTAAGTAAGTCACCACCAACCTCTGTCCACGCTAGACCTGTCACCTGACCAATACGGTTGCTTTCGTCTGCCTTGCCATAATCACAACGCTGAACACCTAAGAACTCTTTTAGGTTGTCACTATTTACAACCACCTTCTTCAATTTTGGATCTAGAAGAATGTTCTTCACCGCTTTACGACAAATCTTAGAGATTTCACGCTCTAGGCTACGCACACCCGCTTCGCGAGTATAGTAACGAATGATGCCAATAATCGCTGAATCATCCACTTCAATCTCATGGTCTTTCAAGCCATTACGCTTGATCTGCTTTTGCAGTAAGTGGCGCTTAGCAATATTCAATTTTTCATCTTCGGTGTAACCCGATAGACGAATGACTTCCATACGGTCAAGTAGTGGACCTGGGATATTCATTGAGTTAGATGTTGCCACAAACATAACATCGGATAGGTCATAATCGACCTCCAAGTAATGGTCATTAAACGCAACATTTTGCTCAGGGTCTAATACCTCTAATAATGCTGATGATGGATCACCTCGCATATCAGATGCCATCTTGTCGATTTCATCGAGTAAGAATAATGGGTTCTTCACTCCAACCTTCGACATTTTCTGGATCAATTTACCTGGCATCGAACCAATGTAGGTACGGCGATGACCACGGATTTCCGCTTCATCACGCACGCCACCAAGCGCCATACGTGTGTACTTACGGCCTGTAGCAGCGGCAATCGACTGACCAAGTGATGTTTTACCAACACCAGGAGGCCCTACAAGGCACAAAATAGGACCTTTTAGCTTATTAATACGGTTTTGTACTGCCAAATACTCTAAGATGCGCTCTTTGACGCGCTCAAGGCCATAGTGGTCTGAATTAAGCACCTCTTCTGCTTTTGCGAGGCTCTTCTTCACCTTTGAGCGTTTTGCCCACGGCACACCTATCATCCAATCAATGTAACCTCGAACCACGGTTGCTTCTGCTGACATCGGAGACATCATTTTCAACTTTTGCAGTTCTTGTTCGGTTTTTTCGCGAGCTTCAGCTGGCATCTTAGACTCTTCAATCTTCTTCTGAAGGGCCTCAAACTCGTCTGGAGCATCATCCATGTCACCGAGTTCTTTCTGAATCGCTTTCATTTGCTCATTCAGGTAGTACTCACGCTGGGACTTTTCCATCTGTTTCTTAACGCGGCCGCGGATACGTTTCTCCACCTGCAGGATATCGATCTCCGACTCCATGCTACCCATTAAGAACTCTAAGCGTTCATTGACATCGATGAGCTCTAATACGCGCTGTTTTTCAGCTAGCTTAAGAGGCATATGTGCTGCGATAGAATCCGCCAAACGTGGCGCTTCATCGATACCGTTGATTGAAGATAGAACCTCAGGTGGGATCTTTTTATTCAGTTTAATAAAGCCTTCAAATTGGTTAATGACACTGCGCACTAACACTTCTTGATCTTTATCATCCATACCTGGAGTTGGTAGAAACTCAGCATCTGCCACGAAGAATTCATCATCACGAATCGAATGAATTTTGGCGCGCTGCTGCCCCTCGACTAACACCTTAACCGTGCCATCGGGAAGCTTAAGTAATTGTAAAATAGTAGCGATAGTACCGATCTCAAACAAATCTTCTTTGTTTGGCTCTTCGGTATCAGCTTCTTTCTGAGCGACTAGCAGAACTTGCTTGTTGTCATCCATTGCCGATTGCAAACAGTTGATCGACTTTTCACGGCCCACAAATAGTGGAATAACCATGTGCGGATACACCACCACATCGCGAAGTGGTAATACGGGTATTTCAATGCGCTCGGAACGCTCCAAGTTCATAATATTCTCTCTTCCGTTTTCAGCTTATGGTCTTTATATAAGGTCAAATTAAATAGATTCAATGGTATAGGTGCCTCACCAAGGCAAAAACTTTACTGTTAAGGGAAAAACTATGCCATCTAGTGAAATTAGCCGACCATTTTATTGAATTTAGCCCATGCAAGCGGATTTTAGTAGGGACTAAGCAAGAAATAGTATTGCGCTACTTTCAGCTTAAATAACTGAATTTAGAGCATAAAAAAAGCGAGCCACAGCTCGCTTTTTAGTCTATTTGTCTCTGTTATGACTGAGCACCAGCAGCTTGATTTTCACTGCCGTTGTATATCATAAGTGGTTCTGATTCACCGTTGATGACGGCCTCATCAATAACTACTTTACTTACGTCTGTCATTGAAGGCAGTTCGTACATAGTATCAAGAAGCACATTTTCAAGGATTGAACGCAAACCACGAGCGCCTGTTTTACGCTCCATAGCACGCTTAGCAACCGCATTAAGTGCGTCGGTGCGGAACTCAAGCTCAACATCTTCAATCGCAAACAACGCCGCATACTGCTTAGTCAGTGCGTTCTTAGGCTGGCTTAAGATCTGAATCAATGCGTCTTCATCCAGCTCACCTAAGGTGGTGGTGACAGGTAAACGACCAATGAACTCAGGGATCAAGCCGTATTTCACCAAATCTTCTGGCTCAACCTGCTTAAACATCTCACTGATGCTCTTATTGTCATTTTTCGATTTGATCTCAGCACCGAAACCGATACCAGAACCTGTTTCAACGCGCTGCTCAATCACTTTATCTAGGCCAGCAAACGCACCACCACAGATAAATAGGATTTTAGAGGTATCAACCTGCAAGAATTCTTGCTGAGGATGCTTACGACCACCTTGAGGCGGCACAGAAGCAACGGTACCTTCTATCAGCTTAAGCAATGCTTGCTGAACACCTTCACCAGATACATCGCGTGTAATTGATGGGTTTTCAGATTTACGCGAAATCTTATCGATCTCATCGATATAAACGATGCCACGCTCAGCTTTTGCTACATCATAATCGCATTTCTGTAGCAGCTTCTGAATGATGTTCTCTACGTCTTCACCCACATAACCTGCTTCAGTTAGTGTGGTTGCGTCAGCCATAGTAAATGGAACATCTAGGAAGCGAGCCAGTGTTTCCGCAAGCAGTGTTTTACCACTACCTGTTGGGCCGATTAGCAAGATATTACTCTTACCTAGCTCAACACCTTCTGCTGTTTTATCGCCATTGCGTAGACGCTTGTAGTGGTTATAAACCGCTACAGACAGTACTTTTTTCGCAAACTCTTGACCGATAACATAATCGTCAAGGTGCTCACGAATGTCTCTTGGAGTCGGTAAAGCCTCGGACTCTTTTTTCGGAAGAGCGTCTTTAATCTCTTCACGAATAATATCGTTACACAGATCAACGCACTCATCGCATATATACACGGATGGGCCGGCAATTAATTTGCGAACTTCATGCTGACTTTTACCGCAGAAAGAGCAGTACAAAAGTTTTCCACTCTCTTTGCTTTTATCTGTCATTCGCTAACCTCTTAGCTTTTACTTTGATTACTTTAAAGTTTATATCAAAAAACTCAAAGCAATGCCTTATTTACCGCGCTCTAGTACTGCATCAACTAAGCCGTAATCTACTGCTTCTTGAGCTGTCATAAAGTTATCGCGATCAGTATCACGCTCGATAATCTCTAGTGGCTGACCCGTATGCTCAGCAAGCATCTTATTCAGCTTTTCTTTAGTATCAAGAATGTTTTGTGCATGGATCTGGATATCAGAAGCCTGACCTTGGTAACCGCCTAGTGGCTGGTGAATCATAACGCTAGAGTTAGGCAGAGCAAAACGTTTACCTTTTGCGCCACCAGCTAATAGGAATGATCCCATTGAACACGCTTGTCCCATACATACAGTGCTGATATCTGGTTTGATATATTGCATTGTATCATAGATAGACATACCAGCAGTGACGCTACCACCTGGTGAATTGATATACAGATAGATATCTTTTTCTGGGTTTTCTGACTCAAGGAACAGCAGCTGTGCTACTACCAAGTTCGCCATATTATCTTCAACCTGACCCGTCAAAAAGATAATGCGTTCCTTCAAAAGACGAGAATATATATCATAAGATCTCTCACCACGCGAAGACTGTTCCACTACCATAGGTACAAGTGCGTCTAAGATTGGTGACATTACATTTTTTTCTTGGTAGCTCATAAAGTTATATCCCTAAAAAATTAATGGCCCGGATGAAAATCTCATACGGACCATTATTAGTAGAAAAGCTATTTAAAAGTCAACCTTCTACTTGAACTCAACGCAATTAAGCTTGTTGTTGGTTCATAATTGCATCAAATGTCTCTTCTTTCTCAGTCACTTGAGCTTTAGCGATGATAGCGTCAATAGCTTGCTCTTCAAGAGCAACATTGCGCATGTTATTCATCATTTCTTCGTTACTTTCGTAGTAAGCGATAACTTCAGTTGGATCTTCGTAAGCTGTCGCCATTTCTGCGATAAGAGCTTTAACTTTCTCATCGTCAGCTTTTAGTTCTTCAGACTTGATTACTTCACCAAGTAGAAGACCAACAACTACGCGCTTGCGAGCTTGTTCTTCGAACAATTCACGAGGTAGTTGGTCAGCAGCTTCAACATTGCCACCGAAACGTTGTGCAGCTTGCTGGCGAAGTACACCGATTTCTTGCTCGATAAGTGCAGCAGGAACAGTGATTTCGTTAGCGTTTGCTAGGCCGTCAATCGCTTGCTCTTTGATACGAGCTTTGATTGCTTGCTTAAGTTCACGTTCCATGTTTTTACGAACTTCAGCTTTAAGTGCATCAACACCGCCTTCAGTTACACCAAACTTAGAAACGAACTCGTCAGTTAGCTCAGGAAGCTCACGAGCTTCAACTTTGTTCACTTTGATAAGGAACTTAGCTGCTTTACCTTTTAGATTCTCTGCGTGGTAGTCTTCAGGGAAGTTCACGTCAATTTCAAATTCCATACCCGCTGTTTTACCAGTGATACCGTCTTCAAAACCAGGAATCATACGGCCTTCGCCTAGTTCTAGTGGGAAGTTTTCAGCTTTTCCGCCTTCAAACTCTTCACCGTCAATAGAACCAGTAAAGTCGATAGTTGCGCGCATGCCTTCTTCAGCAGCAGCTTCAACTTCAGCCCAAGTAGCTTGTTGCTTGCGTAGCGTTTCAATCATTGCATCTACGTCAGCTTCTTTCACTTCAACTGCTGGTTTCTCAACAGAGATAGTTTCTAGACCAGAAAGCGCAATCTCAGGGAAAACTTCTAACGTTGCTGTGAATACTAGGTCTTGACCTTCAGCAGTTTCAACTGGTGCAAATGTTGGTGCACCTGCTGGGTTAATTTTTTCTTTTACGATAGATTCGATGTAGTGGCGTTGCATTACTTCACCCATAACATCGTTACGTACTGCTTGGCCGTACATTTTCGCTACCATTTTCAAAGGCACTTTGCCTTTACGGAAACCGTCGAAACGACGATTTTTAGCGATGTTACGTAGTTCAGCTGTTACTGCATCTTCGATGTTAGCGGCAGGAACAGTGATGGTTAGACGGCGTTCTAGACCCTCTAAAGTTTCAACAGTAGCTTGCATTTTTTATAAACCTCTACATAAGCTCAATTTATTTGAGCAAAGAGTCACAGCTAAAAAGGCTATGACCACATCCTAGTGTGTGCTTCAAAGAAGCAACGAAATATAAAAGAGTACCGTGATATTCAGTTTCTAAATATCGACGAATCATTCAGCGATATCTTACAAAGAAGGTATCTCCAATTGACCTCAGGGTATAATTTGACGCGACATTCTACCGATATCAGGCAGTCGTGTCGAGACAACATCCTAAGAGAGTCTCTCAATTTTCTGTTCAATTGAATGTTTAAATGGGGGGGAGGTGCCAATATTTCAACGCCTAGATTAAAAAATCTCATATTTACTATTAGAAAGTGATCTAGATCAAAAGCATTTAGCGATATAACACCTTGTTAAGGTTGTGCCTAAACTCGCACCAAGTCATGACAGCTCCGATAGCCTAATTTCTTTTCTATACTGAAGAGGTAGCATTAAAAGGATTTTATGTGAAGATAACCTCGGCAACTGAAACCTCTCTATTCACACTGGCTGTTGTCGCTTGTGCCGCTTTAGGGATCTACTTTATTGAGTTCTATCACCTTCAACGTCAACAGCAGCTCCAGACTTTGGTATCCCACCAAGCTCAGCAAAAAGCGGCTGAGGTCGCCTCACTGTTGACACTAGAAATTCAAAAAAAGGGATACTCGGCTTACACCTTGGCAAATGTTATTGCTAATGAGTCACAGATAACCAATGAACAACTCACTTTTCTTAGCCAAAACCTTCAGCAACATGACCCACATATCATGGGTTTACTCATTGCACCCAGTAATAATATTTCGTTTATTTATCCCGCAGACATCGCCAAACTCCCCCTTTTAAGTACCGTTTTAGACGATAATCAAACACTGCTGCGCAATATTGCTGACCTTCAATCCCACCCCAATATGCTAGCCACTGGTGCAATATATCAACACTCGCATCATCCTAGTCTCTATGTAGTAACGAGCGCTATCTATGAAGGGCCCAGTAGCCTTAGAAACTATATGGGTTACGTTATGCTATTGGTGGATATGGACGCACTACTAACAGATAGCCAATTTATTGATGAGCAGTATCTAATTACCGCCGTCAATCTCAATCGCCCGTCTCAATACCTTGGTATTCAAGGGGCAATTCATAACTCTATCGCCACTGCCAATATTGTCACTGATAATGTAAATTGGCGAGTCTACGTGGCAACAAATCCCGACTATACCCTTCCAAAATGGCCTTTATTCAACTCGGTAAGGCTAATCGGATATACCCTTCTTAGCGCACTACTGGTTGGGCTGTCGCTTATTATTTACCTTTACCTGCAAGCGCGACAGCGCTCAATGCAAGACGAATTGACAACACTTCCCAATCGACGTTATTTGGTATACACACTAAAAAATCTGGTAAGGAATGCTGGGTTAACCCACACTCAGTTTGCGGTAATTAATCTCGACCTCGATGGGTTTAAGGCTATCAATGATCAGCACGGCCATAGCAGTGGTGATTTACTCCTCAAACAAGTGGCAAATGTCTTGCGTAAAGCAGTACGTGCCAACGATGTCGTAGCACGAGTTGGAGGAGATGAATTTCTCATTATCGCATCGCGGATTAAGCACGAAAGCGAGGTGATAAGCCTTATTGATAACATTCAGCATAAAGTAGAAAGTGACCGCTACCATGTCAAAGGTGCGATGGTGAAGATCCAAATAAGCATTGGTTACAGCTTATTTAAAGACACACACACAACCTTCGATAACCTCTTATCTACAGCCGATATTAATATGTATAAAAACAAAGCCTTAAAGAAAAAACTTAGGCAACTTCGATACAAGGAACATCAGGCTATTGCCACCCTAGAGCGCAAGCCTCACGATTCTGATTCAGGTTCCTGATAGGTATTCATTATCTGTTCAATTTCACTGCGTAGCCCTAAGAATAGCTCTACTAGGGTTGGATCAAAATGATGCCCCTTTTGCTGCTGTAAAAACGTAAATGCCTCGTCTAAGCTCCAAGCTCTTTTATAAGGGCGCTGTGAGGTTAGTGCATCAAACACATCTGCTATTCCACAAATCCGACCGCTTAGCGGAATTTCCTCGCCACTTAAACCGTGAGGATAACCCGTTCCGTCCCACTTTTCGTGGTGAGTTTGCGCAACTGTTTTTGCCATTTGCATCAATCTAGAGCCACTGCAATCCCCTAAAATATCGACTCCAATCTGTACATGGTTGCGCATGATGGCCCACTCGTCGTCATCTAGCTTACCTTGTTTTAGCAAAATACCATCGGGGATACCTATCTTACCTAGGTCATGCATGGGCGCGACTTCACGCAGTACATCTGCATCTTCATCGCTAAAACCACAGGCTTTAGCCAAATGATAGGCATAGTTCGACATGCGCTTAACATGCAAGCCCGTTTCGTTATCCTTATATTCCGCCGCCCTACCCAAACGCTCTAGCAGCTCAAGTTTACTTTGATTGATTTCCTGTGTTTTCTCTTGAACTTGCAGATAAAGCGCCTGCTTTTGATTACTCAATTGAACCTGGGTTTGAATACGACGCTTTGCCACAGTCGGTACAATTGGTTTGGTAATATAATCAACAGCGCCTAATTCAAACCCTTTGATTTCATCTTGAGTTGTCATTCGTGCGGTAACAAATATTATCGGTATGTTCTGTGTTTTCTGCAGCAACTTCAGCTGCCGACACACCTCAAAGCCATCCATATCCGGCATCATAATATCGAGTAATATTAAGTCTGGTTTTGGGTCCAACTGCGCAAGTTTAAGGGCTATAGAGCCATTGGTGGCAACTCTAATCTGATACTGCTCTTTGAGTATCCCTGCCAACACATCGATATTTTCAGGTGTATCATCAGCAATCAGTAGTAAGGGTTTATCTTGATTCATCGCTATCATCCTTGAGCAATCTATTGTTGCCACGCCATTAATAACTCAGTCGCTTGTTCAAATTGATACGAGTTTAAGGCCTGTTCTATATTCGTTAATTGGGCGAGTGCATCTGTATCTGTAGTCAGTTGTTTTATATGCTGAATATGCTCAACTGCTCCTATGTCATAATTTTCCAATAGTTGCCGTAGAAGCTGTAGATCATCGTTCAGATCACACTGAGATAGTGTATCGGAGGTAGCAACTTGGACAGTAGGTTCAAGTGTTGTTGCATGCTGTGTTACATAGCTAGTGATTGCCTTGACGACTAAGCTATGTGCTTGATGGATAGTAGAGACATCTTGCATAGTAATAAGCTTGCTCTGCTGTTGAGCCTGCTGTTCATATCCCATACAAAGCTCAGCTAAAGCAGTTGCACCTATACTTGCCGCAACGCCTTTAAGGGTATGCAGTTCTCGTGCTACCAACTCGCACTCATCGCGCTGTACAGCGGCAGCGAGCACCTGTTGTCGAGAATCGCTATTGGCACTGAATTTTTTCAATAGCTTAAGATATAAAGCTAAATCATCCCCACAATTAAATAGCCCCAACTGCTTATCAAATATAACCTTATCGCTAGTAGTTGAATCCGATATAACGTGCTGATACTCCAATGCTGATTCATCCCCCACTATCTTAGTCATAATCTGCAATAAACGATTGATATCAATCGGTTTAGTAATAAAGTCGTTCATGCCAACCTCAGCCGCCCATTGTTGGTGCTCGACCATCACATTAGCTGTCATTGCAACGATGGGAGTGCTAGGATCAAACTCACGAATATATTGCGTAGCCTCATAGCCACTCAATACCGGCATTTGAATATCCATAAGGATCAATTGATAGTGGTGTTGCCGCGCTTTATCTATCGCCTGTTGGCCATTTTCTGCGATATCAATATCAACCCCATATGGCTGTAGCAGGCCAACAACTAACTCTTGATTAAACTCATTATCCTCAACCAATAGGATCTTTTGACCATGTAGCTTATTTATTACTTCACTATCTGACTTAGCAAAACCAGTACTAGCCGATTTACCACCACTAATCACTGAAATAAGATCAAATGGTAACCAAGGTCGTTGCAGTACTTGTATTCCTGCGCCAGTGGCAAACTCAGTTAATGTATCGCTTGTAGTGCATAGCACCAAGTCCGCCCGTGCATGAATATGAAGCAACTGCTGTTTACTTAGATGTGGCGTCAGCGCCGTATCAGAGACATAACAAACTGGTGTTTCCTCTACAGCCGTTAATTCATTGATTAGACTCTGCACATCGGTGAAAAATCGAGTATTTATTGCTGTGCCCTTAAGTGCCATCCCAAGCGCTTCTATGGCAAAAGCATCCGACTCAAGTAGCAGTACCGACCTATTCGACAAGCGCTCGAACTCAGGTTGCAGATCACTAAATAGATTACTGCGACTCGAGGCGACCTCCATTTCCACCTCAAAATGAAATACAGCCCCACTCCCCAACTCACTCTCAACCCAGATTTTGCCACCCATTAATTCGATGATCTGTTTACATATAGAGAGTCCAAGTCCCGTGCCACCGTATTCCCTGGTTGTAGACGCATCCGCTTGTTGAAAGGAGTTAAACAAGGAATCAATCTTATCTGGAGCGATACCAATCCCCGTATCTTTGACATAAAAATGGTACACGAAATGTGTATTGTCACAGCTCCGATACCGACCATCTATCCCCACAATAACATGCCCTTGATGGGTGAATTTTGTGGCGTTATTTCCTAAATTAATCAGCAATTGTGAAAGCCTTAGTTCATCACCAATCACCATTCTCGGCACGTCATTATCAATGCAGAAAAGAAATTCAAGCTTCTTCTCTGTTAACTTAAAGCTTAAGACATCAGCAATACTATGTAAGGTATCACGCAATGAAAAAGGCCTTTTTTCAAGCTCAAATTTGCCAGATTCTATTTTGGATATATCCAATATATCATTGATAATCAATAACAAAGATTGAGCAGATTGATGCACTTTCTCAATATAGTTGTACGCCTTAATCTCAAGTGATTGTTGTAGTGCTAAATGAGACATTCCGATAATGGCATTCATTGGGGTCCGGATTTCATGGCTCATATTGGCTAAGAAGTCACTTTTGGTTTGATTGGCAATATTGGCTTGCTGCATGGCAGTGGCTAACTCACTGTTGAGTTGCTTGATTTCCGATATATCGTAGCTCCAAAACAGTACTGCTGGCTTTTCCTCATACTCCATCTCAAAGTAACTACACAATGCTGTGAATCTTGCCCCTGCTAGCGTTTGAAATTCCACTTCCCTATCTATGACCTTACCTTGCTGCGATAACAATCGATAAATCTCAGTACGCTCACTGAGATCCATATACAAAAGCTTGGTTTTTATGCCATCTTGATCCTGATGTGATATTCCAAATTGCTGCTGGGCATGCTTATTGGTAAATTTCACTCTCCCTTGCTGCACTATCATCACCGCAATACTGGAGGTATTTAAGATATCAAATAGTTGATTTCGACTAGCAAGCGCTTCTTGCTCAGCCCTTATTGTCGCCGCAACCTGTTTTTTCAGCCTTAAATTGGAGATCAGAACAATGATGAGTACTAATAACGAAAAGCCAACGACTAACAACACTATGGTGTAATCGACTTTTTCGATCACCCGATTGGTCGCCCAATTGTTTATGATCTGCTGTTTCTTAGATGGGTTAATGACTCGGATAGCTTTAGTGATAATTGAGTTGAGCACCGGCTCATTTTTTAGAATATGAAAGGTTGGAGAAACGGTATTGCTCAGCCTATCTACAATAACTAGGTCTCGGTAGGCATGCTCGTTTAAGATGTAATTTGTCACATAGGTGGTATCGATATAAGCATCTAACTTTCTATCGTTTAATAAACTCAGTCCTTTTTCAGAGTTTTCTAGTTCAACCCAGTTAATATCAGGAAAGCCATCAAGTAGATTAGGGGTATTTGAGGCACCTTGCTGTACTCCAATACGCATACCAGACATGCTGCCAAGGCCTTGCCCATAATCTTGGTCAATATGCCCAACAATCGCCAATTGGTCGGTGAATATAGGCTGACTGGATGTATAATCGCCCCCTAAGCTCTTGTTCTCAATCGCCGCCGAGACCATATCTATTTTTCGCTGTCGTATAAGCTCAACGGTCTGTTGCCATGAATCGACTAGTACTGGCTCGAACTTGATATTAGTTATCGTGGTAAGCTCTTGCAGTATGTCAGCAATAATCCCTTTAAACTCACCGTCTTTAATCCCTTCATAAGGCAATGCAGCCGGATCAATACCCACCTTAATGACGGGATTCTCCGCTATCCAATTGAGTTCGTGTTGAGTAAAACTGGCCTCGGAAGTATTGGCACCAAAAAGCTGATAAATTTGTTTGATCTGATTAAAGTCACTGTCGCTAAGCGATTCGAAGACACTTAAAGGTGGCACATAGCTTTCATCAAATGCGGCGCCTAAACCTAAGGTTGAATACAAACGCAACGTCCCGATAGGTACAGCTTCAATACCAGAGCCTTGAACTAGATTACGCTGCAGATAGATCATTCCCTGACGACTGAAGCTATCCACTTGCTTAAGGTGGCCATTGTCAGATTCATAATTTAAAATCCGGCTTGTATTTCCAGCTCCGATACGAAGTGAAACCGCCTTAATCCATCGGTAAAACTAAACGCATCCAATACCTTATCTAACAGCTCTAACCTATCGACCTTAACCAGATAACTGATGATCTCAGTCATCAGTAAGCCACTTTGCGCTTTAGCTTGAAAATTGGATATCTCATACAGCTGTTCTAAGCGGCGATATTCAGAGCTTGTGATAAATCGATCTAGCTGCGCGTCAAATTTATCCCTTAGTAACCGATCTTTAAATGCCACCCTCAGCGGCACAGAAAATCGAGTTTGAAAGTCATGAGTTGCCTCTAGACCTAACTTGCCTTGTTGCTGATGTAGGTAGGTTTTATATTCCCGATAATCTACGATCAGATAATCAATCTGTTTATTTTTAATCGCCTGTACTGCGCTTTTTAGGTCAAAAAACTCTTGATCGACCGTATGCTCAAAGCGCTCTATAAACATATTTGAGGCTTCTTTGGCCACCAAATCAAACGTACCAACTACCGCCCCAACTCGTTTTTCAGCGATAATTTTAGCGGTTAGGTCATCGGTCAGCACTCTCTCACCCGAGCGAGAAATAATACGAAACTCTTGAGTTAAATAAGGCTTGGAATAAAACAGTTTTTGATTGGCTTTGTTATGGGTTGAGGCAGCTAACGGGGTTTGGGCGGCGATAAAATCAATACCTTGCATAGAAGATAAGTCGCTATAATTAGCCGCTTTTTCCGCGGCAACCATATGACCTATATCGTACCCCATTCCCTCAAACAGCTGCTGCAAAATTGAATACTCAAGTCCGACACCTGAATCAACCGTATAGGTATAAGGAATTCGGTTAAAGTACATAACCCCATTGAGTTGATTCTTAAATGGCGAATTATCGAACCAGTGCGCCAGAATACCGTTTTGAATATCGTAGGGCATAGCGGCTAAGGATTTGTTTAAGATAGAGTAAAGCAATGGTGACTGTTTAGAGACCGCCATCTGTAATCTCAATCCATACAAATCGGAGGTAGCTCTAAGTGGTACTACATTGTTCAGGTTAAGATCCCGAACTAGGCGTTGGACAGAAATCTTTTCTCCGACAAATGCGTCAACATCACCACGATTGAGCGCCCTCAATGCCAGCTGATCATTGGTATAATAATGCAGTGTCACTGGTAGCTTCTTCGCCTTAACATAGCGTTCAATTGCACTGCCTTTAATCACCGCCAGATTCTGGGGTTTATTAAGTGGGTCTGGAGAAGGGATATCAATCGCTTGCTGTACATTTACAAAGATATAATAGTGATAAGGCAAATATGGAACGGTATAGAGAACGTCTAAGTCTGAGCCTTTAAAGTCAAAAGTCATCGGATAAACATCAAACTCGCCCTTATCAAGGCCTGCATAGCCTTGAGTTAGCTCAGAAACCGGAATTTCGATAAAGTCGATTCCCGATGACTGCTCGATATAGCGCATGTAGTCCTTTACTATCCCTTTATATTCACCACTGTTGGTTCGATAGATATAGGGGTAATGATTATCAAAAACAGCAACCCGAACCTTATGGCCTTTATTCAACCACTGTTTTTCTGGCTCTGATAGCGTTATTGCCGCAATACACACTGGCGCAAAAAGGCCGAGTAAAAGTACGGTCAATCCGTGGATAAGCTGCTGTTTTATCACCTAAGCTCCATTGTGCTCTATAATTTCCCTCCTAAAGAAATATATACCGTTATTGTCTAATATGTTGATTAATATTGAATTAATTGCATATCTCTATCAAATTTTACGCAAAAAAAGCCGCCGGTTACAACACCGACGGTTTATGTCATCTAAATATTTGGATTAAGCGTTAGCTTCACGCTCAGTGATAAAGGCTAATGCAAGCTGAATACGAGCAATACAACGCTGTTTACCAATCAATGCCATAACCGCATCTACCGATGGAGATTGACCGCCACCAGTAACGGCTACGCGCAGTGGCATACCGATCTTACCCATACCGATCTCAAGCTCATCACACACAGCCTTGATGATATTGGTCTTAATGCTCTCGGTAGTCCAATCTTCCACAGCTTCAGCCTTGGCTAGTGCCAACTCTAATGGACCTCTAGCCACACCGCGCAGATGCTTCTTCGCCGCGCCCGCTTCAAACTCACTAAAATCTTCATAGAAATAACGAATCTGCTCAGCAAGCTCAACCAATGTATTGCAACGCTCACCAACAAGAGCAATCACATCAGTAATTGCCGGGCCGTTGTCTGTATTTAGGTTTTGCTGCTCTAAATGCCATTGCAGGTGTTTAGCAACATACTCAGGATTCGATGTTTTAATGTAGTGATTGTTAAGCCACAACAGTTTTTCAGTATTAAACGCTGATGCAGATTTTGAGATAGCTTCTAGGCTAAACAAATCAATCATCTCTTGCTCAGAGAAAATCTCCTGATCGCCATGTGACCAACCTAGACGGACTAGGTAATTGTTTAGTGCATTTGGCAGATAACCTTCATCGCGATACTGCATAACAGATACAGCGCCATGGCGTTTAGAAAGCTTAGCGCCATCATCACCTAGGATCATCGCACAGTGCGCAAACTGCGGTACAGGGGCATTCAATGCTTTATAGATATTGATCTGACGAGGCGTATTGTTGATATGGTCTTCACCACGTACAACCTGAGTAATCCCCATATCCCAATCATCAACTACTACTACAAAGTTGTAGGTCGGTGCGCCATCTGTACGACGAATAATAAGGTCATCTAGCTGGTCATTACCAATTTCGATACGGCCACGGATTTGATCATCAAATACCACGCTACCCTGTTTAGGGTTACGGAAGCGAACCACATAGTCATCCCCTTCTTTGGCATTTGCATTTGCAGCAACTACCTTAGGGTGATTAGCATCGTAGCGAGGCATTTCTTTGTCAGCTTCTTGCTGAGCACGAATTTCATCTAACAGCTCTTTTGATGCGTAGCATTTATAAGCCTTATCTTCTGCTAGTAGCTGTTCAATGCACTCGTTGTAACGGTCAAAGCGCTTAGATTGAAAGTACG